>JBCCVL010000169.1:0-13655 GCA_039195375.1 Actinomycetota bacterium | reverse complement strand
GAGCATCCCGAACATCATCACGCCGCCCTGGGCGCCGCGGATGCCGGCGACCCCGGTCTTGAACCGGTCCTTGACGGTCGCCTCCTCCTCGATCGGCTTGCCGCTCCACAGCGACAGCACGTCGGCCTCGGACAGCTGGTGGCCGCGCTCCACCGCCAGCGTCGGGACCTCGATCTCCAGCAGGTCGACCACCTCTCCCCGGATGGCCTGGTGGCCCTGGTCGATGGCCAGGAAGGCCCGGGTCACGACGTCGCCGACCATCGTCTGCAGGTCCCGGGACAGGACGTCCCAGTCCTGCGCCGACGACAGGTCCTCGATCCGTTCCTCCAGCTCGCGGCTGACGGTGCGCATCGCCGCCCGGAAGTGGTGGGCGGTGCTCGACTGCAGGTCGCTGGAGCGGTCGCCGACGATCACGTTCCACCGCGCGCCCGGGCCCCGGAGGTGCTCCAGGCGGTCTTTGGCGTCCTGCAGCTCGGCCAACGAGCGGGCGACCGACTCGGGCTCGGCCAGCAGCTCCCGCTCGCGTTCGAGGCCCATGCGGACCATCCCGCCGATGGCGGTGACGTCGTCGGCCGAGCGGCGGCGGGCGTTGGCCCTGGCCGGCTCGATCACCTGTGACTTGAGGCTGGCGATCAGCTCGGGGAAGTGGCTCCGCTCGTTGAGAACCCGTCGCTTGCGTTCCAGCGCCAGCAGCCGCAGCTGGCTGGAGATGGCCACCATCGGGACCTCCAGGCCCCGGTTGGCCAGGTGCTGGCGGTTGATGTCGAAGATCCGCTGCCACTCGGGGTAGAGGTCGGTCTTGGTCTGGGCGAACATCACGGTCGGGCACAGCGCCGCGGCCTCGGCCATGAACTCGATCTCGTTGGCGCTCAGCTCGGACGACGAGTCCGACGTGAGGATGAGCCCGTCGGCGTAGGGCAGGAACGAGGTGGTGGCGGCGGCGTGGCCGGCGCCGAGGCCGCCCATGCCGGGGGTGTCGACGAGGATCAGGCCCTGGGCCAGGATCTTCGACGGCAGGACCAGCTCGACCCGTTCGACCTGACGCTCGTTCTCCGGGTTGCCCTGCTCGGACACCCAGTTCTGCAGGTCGTCGATTGGGATCTGCTCAGCGGTCGGTTGACCGTCGACCCGCCGACGGACGACCGCCCCGGCCTGCTCGCCGTGGCGGACGAGGGTGATGACCGACGTGGCCAGGTCGTCGTCGACCGGGCACACGTCGTGACCGAGCAGCCCGTTGACCAGCGAGCTCTTGCCCTGCTTGAACTCGCCGACGACGGTCACGATCGTGGCCGGTCGCTTGAGTCGGGCTCCTGCTGCGGTGGCCCGGTCGACGAGGTCGCGGCGGCCGAGCTGCTGGAGGAGCGGGACGAGCTCCATGATGGCCTGCTCGATCCCGCCAGGACCCTGCTGGGCCCTGGCGGGATCGGCCGCCGGCGGGGGCTGCACGGTGGCGGTCATCGGATCAGGCCAGCTCCACGTCGGCGGCCGGGTCGACGGCACCGAGGCCGCTGTCGACCCCGCTGTCGACCCCGCCGTCAACGCTGTCGAAGAAGCTGTCGACCTGGGCGGTGTAGCTGTCGGCCGTGGCCACGTCGGCCGCCAGCGCCGTCACCGGCTCGGCGACCACGCCGACGGGCTCGGCCATCGGCGCTGCGACCGGGCCGGTCTCGACGACCGGTGCCGCCTCGGTCTCCAGCGGGATGAACTCCCGGGTCTGGGGCAGGGGTGCTCCGCCGGGGAAGCCGGTGCCCATCTGGAAGTCGCCGACGGCGTCGTCCAGCGCCGCGCCGTCCATGCCGGCGATGGCCTCGGGCGTGCCCGATGCGCCGACGAGGTGCTCGGGGGCGATCCCGGTGTTGGGGGCCATCACGATCGGATCGCTCGGCTCCAGGATGTCCTCGAGCGGGGTGTCGCCGAACGGGCTGGAGGGCTCGAACGGTGCGTCCGGGTTGATCGGGCTCGGCTCCAGGATGTCCTCGAGGGGCGTGTCGCCGAACGGGCTCGGCGGCGGCGTCTGACCGGCGGCACCGCCACCGATCTCGCCGTCGCCGTCGAAGGGATCGATCAGGCCTTCCTCGGGGTCCTCGGACAGCGGCCGCTCGGCCCCGGCGGTCGAGTCGTCGCCGATCTCGGCGTCGTCGAAGGGATCGATGAGCCCGTCGACCGGGTCGTCGGACAGCGTCGACTCGTCGGCCTGCTCGCCGTCGACCATGTCGGCGTGCACGTCGGCCGCCAGGTCGATCGTGGTCCAGGTCGACTCGCCCACCAGCTCGCGGAGCTCGCCGACGGCCTCGCCGACGACGGCGTCGCCGAGCTTGGTGAAGCCGAGGTCGTTGGCGCCCTGGACGATGGCGGTGAAGGTGTCGTTGCCGACGGCCTCGGCCACCTCGCCGAACAGGGCGTTGGCCGCCCCCGAGGGGTCGCCGTTGATGACCTGGCCGACGTCGACCGCGATCTCGTCGAAGCGCTCGGGGCCGGCCCAGTCGCGCAGGCCGCCGATGGCGGCACCGGCGACGGCGTTGGGGTCGCCGTCGGCGAGGCCCTTGACGCCGTTGATGAACGGGTCCCACTCGTCGCCGACGTTGTCGCGGAGCACGCCGACGGCCTGGTTGATGATCGGGGAGTTGGAGTTCGTGATCTGGTTGACGATGCCGTCCCATCCGTCGGAGCCGGCAACGCTGATCACGTTGCCGATCAGGCCGCCGATGGCGTTGTCGCCGCTCGAGCCGGCCAGGCTCTTGCCGAGGTCGGAGATGACGTCGCCGAGATCGAAGCCGAAAGGCATGGTTCTGTTCCTTTGCTGTGTTGGGGTCGTTGGTTGGTTGTCTGGCCGAGGCGCTGAGTCAGAGGTCGTCGAACATCGAGTCGACGCCGCTGGTCAGCTCCTCGGTCATGGCCACGGTCTCGGCGACCGTGGTGATCGCTTCCGGCTCGGGGGCCGGGGTGGGCTCGGGGACCGGCACCGGCGGTGCGGTCAGCACGGTCTCGGGCCCGGTCGGGGCCGCAGCGGCGCCGGCTGGCGGTGCGGCGCTGGCCGGCTGCTCGGTGCCGCCGACCGGCGGGCCGGACGCACTCGGCGTCGTCGACGTCGGTGCTGCGAACGGAGCGGCCGGGGCGGGTTGGGCCGCCGGTCCAAGCGGGGAGGGGGACGGTGTTGGACCGGCGGCGGCCGGGCTCGGGGAAGGGAAGGTGCCGGAGCCCGGCTCGATCGAGATGTCCTGGTGGTCGACGGTGTGGCCGATGCCGCGGTAGCCGACCGACGCCGAGGCTTCGGTTGCCTCGATGACGGTCCCGTCGGCGAGCTCGACCCGGCCGTAGCCGACCTGCCCGCCGACGGAGAGCCCGCTCGGCATGGTGTAGCTGGCGCCCGCCTCGAGGTTGAGCTGCGAGCCGTCCTCGGTCTCGACGTAGCCGACGCCGAGGTTGCCCCGCACGACGTCGCCGTCCGGCATGATCAGCTGGCCGTCGGCGTCGACGTAGCCGACGAAGCCCTGGTCGTTCTGGTGGACGCCGACCTCCGCCTTGCCCGACACGATGCCGTAGGGGGTCGGCATCGTGCCCTTGGCCTCGGCCTCGACGGCGATGTCGCCGTCGGTGTCGAGGTCGACGTCGAGCGAGCCGAAGGGGAGGTGGTCGGACACGCCGTCGATCCCGGTGGCGACGCCGACATCGAGGCCGTCGTCGGTCAGGCCGATGTGCTTGTCGTGGATCAGCGAGTTGGACTCGACCCGGACGCCCTGCTGGTCGATCGAGGCGCCGACGTGGGCGATCCCCTCGACGCCGACCTTGGCGTCGAACCGGCCGTTGTCGTAGTCGACGTTGATGGCGCCGGCCGTGATCGTGTCGACGGTGTCGAGCACGAGGTCGTCGGTCAGCTCCAGGACGTCCTCGGCCAGTCCGCCGGTGACGGTGTTGGCCACGGTGGCTGCGCCTCCGACGACGTCGGAGGCCGTGTCGGCCACGTGGGCCACTCCCTGGGCCGCCTTGTCGGCCACGTCGGCGATGGCACCGCCGATGTTGCCGACGACGTCGCCCAATGGTCCCCAGCCCATGTCGTGCTCCTTCCTGCTCGTACTCGTGTGGTGTCGTTCTGCTTCTCAGCCTGATGCCGGGCGGCGGGGCCGGCCCCGGGAGAGTTCCCGGGGCGGTCCCCGGTCCGGGTCCCGGCCTCGATCGGCTCAGAGCTCGATCGGCTCGGGCTCCGGCGCAGGGGCCGGCATCGGCTCCGGCTCGATGGTCGGTGCGATCGGGTCGACGACCTCGGCGATCGGCTCCGGCTCGATGACCGGGATCGGATCGACGTCCGGTGCCTCGCCCGGTTGGTCGTCCGCCGGCTCGACGGCCGGTGCCGGTTCGTCGGCGGCGTTGTCCGACGGGTCCTCGGTCGAGACGTCAGCCGTCTCGGCTGCGCCCTCGTCCTCGTCATCGTGATCGCGACCATCGCCGGTCTCGGCATCGTCGCCGGTCGGCTCGCTCCCGACCCCGGCGGTGACCAGGTCGTCGTAGAGCGGGTCGTCGGCCGGGTCGTCGCCGTCGCCGCCGGTGGTGGCATCGTCGGCGTCGACGTGGTCGCCCGCATCCTCCGGTCCGGTCTGGCCGTGCTCGTCGTGCAGACGGATGTCCTTGGTCAGGTGGACGTCGTGCTCGCCGGTCTCGGCGTCGTCGAAGACGTCGTACAGGTCGTCCGACGGGGTGTACACGCTCGTCGTCGCCTCGGCATCCTCCCCGTCGTCGGCGCCGTCCTCGTTGTCGTCGGCGTCGTCGGCGTCGCTGATGGCGTCGAGGATGTCCTCGGCCGTCGGCTCGGTCTGGTCGTCGGCCTCGGCCGACTCGATCAGGGCATCGATGCGAAGGTCCTGGGCGAAGTCGCCGACCTGGTCGTTGAACCCGTCGCGCAACTCGGCGATGGCGTCGTCGACCGACTGGCCGGGCGTCGGCGTGTAGCGCTCGAGCAGGTCGGCCAGATCGGCCCGGAGGGCCTCGGCCTCGGCGGGGTCGGCGCCGGGCGGTGGGGTCCAGCCCGTGAGCTTCTCCCGCAGGGTGGCCCTGGCCGCCTCGACCCCGTCGTCCAGCTCCTGCTGCTCGCGGGTCTCGCGCTCCTCCTCCTCGATGAGGGCATCGAGCTTCTGGTCCTGGGCGAAGTCGCGCATGCGGTCCTCGAACCGGTACTTGAGGTCGGCGATGGCGTCGTCGAGCGACGCGTCGGGCGACCGTTGGAACCGGTCGAGCAGACCGTCGAGGTCTCGCTGCAGGCGGGCCGCGTCCTCGGGATCGACGCCGTCTGGTTGCTCCCAGCTCGCCAGCCGCTCCCGCAACTGGTCACGGACGGCCTCCAGCTCGGGGTCGGTCCCGGCGGACGGCCGCCCGGCCGATGACGGACCGCCGTCGGGTCCCGGCGGCATGGGGGCCTGCGGGGCCTGCGGCGCGGCGGAGGCCTGTTGGGTCGGAGCGTGCTGCGTCGGGGCCTGCGGTGCCGCCGGCGCCTCGGGCCGGCTCGCGGTCCGGGGCGGGGCGGGGGCTGGGCGGGGCGCCGGCGGCGACGCCATGGTCGGTGCTGCGGCTGGCGCAGGTCGGAATCCGGCGCCGACGCCACCGCCCCCAAAGCCATCGGCCCCGACGGCGGCCGGCGGACCGGCGGCACCGAACGGACCGGCGGCGCCGAACGGACTGGCGACACCGTCGGGACCGAGCCCGGACGCCGGCTGGTCGAACTCGTCCAGCTCGTCGCTGGCGTCGAGCAGGTCTCGCAGCAGATCGAAGCGGGCGTCCTCGCCCGTCTCCTCGGGGTCTGTTGCGTCGTCGCCCTCGGTCTCGTCGGTGTCGCCGGCGGAGAAGCCGAAGGCCGACCTGGCGGCGTCGGTCACGTCGTCGACCGCGTCGCCGAGGTCGAAGTCGCCCTCGAGCGGGCCGATCCCGGCGAGGGGGCCGGCGTTGGCGACGGCGGCCGCAGCCACGGTGGCGGCACCGGCCGCTGCGCCAGCGGCGGCCACGCCTCCGGCCACCCTGCGGGCCGTCTTCTTCCGCTCGACCTTGCGGGCTTCACTCCGGTCGGGCCGTTCGGGCCGGTCGACCGTGATCGAGGCGCCGAGCGCGGCCGGCGACAGCCGCTCGGATGCCCCGCCGCCGTTCCCGTCGCCCGGCTCGCCGGACGGCTCGGCCGCAGTGCCCTCGTCGCCGCGCTCGCGCACGGCGTCGAGCGCAGCTGCTGCGGCGAGCTCGGCGTAGCGGTCGCCGCCGGCCGCGCCGATGGCCACCGCCAGCTTCGGGTCGGCGTCCATCAGGACCGGGCGTCCCGTGTGGGCGGCCAGCCGTTCGGCCACGAGCGGCAGCCTCGACGACCCGCCGACCAGCAGGGTGCCGGCCAGCTCGGTCATCGTGGTCCCCGTCGACTCGACGGCCCGGTCGAGCGAGGCGAAGGTATCGTCGAGGCGGGGAGCGATGGCCGACTCGAACTCGGTGCGGGTCAGGCGGACCTCGGTGCTCAGCCCCGGGAGGGCGACGGGGATCGACACCTCGGTGGCGTCGCTCAGCGCCTCCTTGGCCCGGGTGCACTCGGTGCGCAGCCGGAACAGCGCAGTACGGACCTCGACCTCCGACGGGTCGGCCGCGGCCAGGGCCCCGTCGAGGGCCCGGTCGACGTGGTGCAGCACCGCCTGGTCGAGGTCGATGCCGCCGAGGCGCTCCAGGCCCTCGGGCTCGCCGACGATGACGGGGCCGGACGGTTCCAGCTTGACCACCGCGGCGTCGAAGGTGCCGCCGCCGAAGTCGTAGACGGCGACGGTGTCGCCGACCGCCACATGACCGTCGGCGGCGTAGGCGATGGCCGCCGCCGCCGGCTCGGACACCAGGTCGACCTGGTCGGGGTCGAGGCCGGCCAGTCGGGCGATCTCGGCCACCAGGTCGAGCTTGTAGTTGCCCCAGTTGGCGGGGTGGGTCAACACGACCCGATCGGGCCGCTCGCCCCCAGCCGACTGCACGGCGGACTGCACCGCCGGGTGGTCGAGGGTGGCCCGCAGGAGCCCGGCCATGAGGGCTTCGGCCCCGAGCGGGACGCCGCCGACGACGTACGGGGTCTCGTCACCGAGGCGCCGCTTGAACTCGCGGGCCCCGGCGGTCGGGTCGACCAGCAGCAGCTGCTCGGCCTCCTCGCCGCCGAGCAGGCGGCTCCCGTCGCCCCCGTCGGGGATGGCGACGACCGACGGCATCGCCATCGAGCGGGTCGTCAGCATCACCGGCTCGGGCCGGTCGCCGGTCTGCTCGCTCAGCACCGCCGCAGCCGTCCAGGTCGTTCCCAGGTCGACGCCGATGATCGTGGACATCCTTCGCTCCTTCGCTCGCGGAGCGGCAGCGCTCCGGCTCTGGAGACGAACCTACGATCGGCCGGCCCGGCGGTCCCCGGGTGTTCTCCCGGGTCGGTTCCCGGTCGCCCGTGGCCGCATCCGGTGGGAGCGGTCCTACTCGCCCTGGGCGAGCAGTGCGGCCAGCTCGGTCCGGCTGCGGATCTCGAGCTTCCGGTAGATGTTCTGCAGGTGGTAGTCGACGGTCTTCTGGCTGAGGAACAGCTCGGCCGCCGCCTCCTTGTTCGTCCGCCCGGACGCCACCGTCACCGCCACCCGGTGCTCGGCCTCGGTCAGCGTGTCGGCCACCCGGCGCCGTGCCTCGGACCGGGGCGCATCGCTCAGGCGTTGCAGCCGGGCACGCCAGCCGCCGACCCCGAGCGCGGTCAGCCGGCCGGACGCCTCGGCCACGAACACCGTCAGGTCGTCGTGGCGGCCCTGACGGAACGCCGTCTCGGCCCGATGGAGGTGGATCTCGGCCGCCTCGAGCGGGAGGGCCAGCCGATCGGCCTCGTCGGCCGCAGCGCGGAGCCCGTCGTCGTCGCCAGTGAGGAGCGCGGTGGTGACGCGGGAACGGAGCGACGGGAGCGCACCGGCCTCCGGCAGCGTTCCCGGACCGAAGAGCCGCTCGGCCTCGTCGGCCCGATCGAGGGCGAGGAGGGCCGAGGTCAGCTCGACCGTGAAGAACTCGGGGGCCCGCCCGACCGACAGCAACAGCTCCGACACCGCTCGATCGTGATCGCCCGTCGCCATGGCCAGCCGGGCGGCACTGCGCCGGCCTCGGAGCGTGTCGGCGAAGGCGCTGGCCGACTGCAGTCGGGGCAGGGCCTCGCCCAGGTGCTGACCGGCGGCATCGAGTCGACCCATCAGCAGCTCGATCTCGGCCAGCCCGATCGAGAGCACCGCCCGCGGCAGGTCCGCGCCGCGGGGGAGCTGATCGAGTCGGCGGTTCAGCAGTTCGAAGGCGCCGCCGATCTCGCCTGCCATCGTGAGGGCTCGGGCCCGGACGGCCGCCTCCTCGGCCGGGTCCCAGCCGGTGCGGTCGTCCGGCGGTCCCAGCTCGGCCCTGGCTTCCCGATGCAGACCCCAGGCGGTGAGGACCTCGGCCCGGCGGAGCCGGGTCCTGGCGCCGACCACAGTCGCACGATCGGCCAGGTCGGTCATCGGGACGCCGTCGAACGGCGACGGACCGCCGGCCCCTGGCCCGAGCCCCGGGTCGACGAGGGCCAGCACGGCAGCGGCCAGCGCCGCAGGAGCGTCGTCGCCGCCGGTCAACTCGCCGATCCGGTCGATGGCAAGCGGTCGCTCACCCATCGCCGCATGGGCGTCGCCGAGCAGGGCGAGCACCCGTCGCCGCCTGGCCACGGCCGCCGGGTCGCTCGGCCCGGGATCGGGCGGCACCGAGTCGGCCGGGCCGGCGGCCCCGTCGATCGCCTCCTCGAGGCGGGCGATGACCCGGTGCTCGCCGCCGGTCCAGCGAAGGCCGACGGCGATGGCGTCGTCGACGTCGGCCTCGGCCGACGCGGTTCGTTCCAGCAGCTCGGTGAGGCGGCGCACGGAGGCGATGTCGCCGACCGCGAGCCAGCACCGAAGGGCCTCGGCCAGTCGTGCGGCTCGGTCGTCGGCCGACGGGCTCAGCTCGGCCGCCCGTTCGAAGGCCCTGGCGGCCGAAGCTGCGCCGCCCCTGGTGAAGCCGTCCTCGGCCACGGCGTCGAGTGCGGCCGCCGCCTCCTCGTCCGGCCCCTCGGCCGCCGCTGCCCGGTGCCAGGCCCTGGCGGCCCGCTGGTCCGGCCGATCGAGCGCCCGGGCCAGGGCCCGATGGGCGGCCCGGCGGCTCCTGGCCGAGCTGCGGTAGAGGACGAACTGTCCGAGCAGCGGGTGGCCGAAGTAGACCGTGCGGTCCTCGATCTCGATGAACCCGGTCCGCTCCAGTTCGTCGAGCGTGCTCGGTGGCTGCTCGAGGTCGGCCAGGACCTGGTTGAGCACGCCGATGTCCCCCGAGAGGTCGGCGGCGATGACGACCAGGGCCGGCCACAGGTTGGAGGGGACGGCGGCCAGGGCCGCCTCGAAGCCCATGGCCAGGGCGGCCGGCGGCTCCGGCATCGTCGGGAGCGGCTCGCGGCCTCGACGCTGTCCGTCGCTGAGCGAACGGATGTACTCGACGGCGACCAGGGGGTTGCCAGACGACAGTTGCAGGCACGTGGCCCGCACCTCGGGGGCCAGCTCGGTCGGCTCCGGTCGGCCGCCGCCGCTGAGGGGCCGATCGAGGTGGTCGAGGATGGCGTGCAGGTCGTGGTCGTCGAGCGGTTCCAGGATCACGGTCTCGCCGTCGAGGTCGTCGCTGAGATCCGAGGTCGGCTCGACGGACAGCACCACCGCAATCTGGTCGGCGTCGAGCCGGCCGATGGCGAACCGGAGGGCGTCCCAGGTCGACCGGTCGAGCAGATGGGCGTCGTCGAGCAGCACCACCACCGGTCGCTCGGCCGCCAGGTTGGTCAGCAGCCGGAACAGGGCCAGGCGGACCTGGGTCGGCTCGGTCGTGCCCGGGCTGAGGTCGAGGGCGGCCCGCAGCGCCTCGCCCCGCTCCCCGACGAGCTCCTCGATCCGGTCCTCGACCGGGCGCAGCAGGCTGAGCAGTGACGAGAAGCCGATGTCGGAGTCGGCGACCCGCCCGGTGGTGGCGAGGACCAGCCGATCGCCGTCCTCGGCCCGTTGCCGCAGCTGGGTGAGCAGCGCAGTCCGGCCCATACCGATCTCGCCGACGAGGGTGACCACCGTGGCCAGCCCGTCGGCCGACCGCTCGAGCGCGTCGTCGAGGCGGGCGGCCACCCCGGAGCGTCCGAGCAGGTCGACGATCACGAGCCCGTGGTGATCGGTGGCCCGATGAGGGTCGTGAACCCGTCGATGATCGATGGCTGGGGCGAGATGGTCAGCGTCGGCTCGGGGTCGGTCGTCGACGTGGTGGTCGGCGCCGTCGTCTCGGTCGTGGTCTCGTCTGCGGTGGTGGTCGTGGTGTGGTGGGCGGTGGTCTCGGTCGTCTGGCGGTGGGTCGTCGTCGTGTGATGCGACGTGGTCGTCGGCCTGGTCGTCGTGGTGCGACGGGTCGACGCCACCCCGGTCGAGGTCGACGTCGAGCTCATCGTCGACGTCCTCGGGTCAGCCGCATCGTCGACCCGTGACGATCCGTCGGTCTCGCCGGTCGAGGTCACCGGTGACGAGGTCGTCGACGATTCCGGTGACGAGGTGGACACCGCATCGAGGTTAGTGCCCGTCTCGGTCGCGGTCCCGGGCCCGCCCGTCCCGAACATGCCGGCGCCGAAGGTGGCCGCGGCCCCGCCGCCGGAGACGAGCAGCACCGCGGCGACGATGCCGGCGACGAGCGGACCGCGTGCCCGGTCCCCGAGCCGGGCTGCAGCCGTCAGGCCGCCGGGCCGGTCGAGCCCGAGGCCGTTGGTCTGGTCGTCGGCGCCGGGCCGCTGGTCGAGTGCGCCGGGGGAGAGGGGAGCGAGCCGGACGAGGGAGGTGCGGGTGGGGTCGTCGTCCGGGGCGACGGGCTCATGTGCCGCCCAGTCGGCCATCGCCGGTTCGGCCCCCGAGGCGGCGGTGGCACGGTCCGCCGTCGGGGCCGTTGAGGCGTCGGCGATCGTCGCCGGCGTGGTCGGGGCGGCCAGCCGGGCTGCACCGCGGACCGTGGCGAAGCGGGCGTTGTCGCCGACGACGACCGGCAGGCCGAGCTCGCCGGCCAGCAGCTCCCGGACCAGCGGCACCGGAGCCGAGCCGCCGACCACCAGCACCCGGTCCAGATCGGTCGGTTCGAGCCCGGCCTCGGTGATCGTGCGCCTGGCCTGGGCGACGGCGTTGGCCGCGATGGGGCGGATGGCGGCCTCGAACTCGGTCCTGGTCAGGCGGACCACGGTCTCGAGACCGGGCAGCGACACCGGGATGTCGGCGTCGGTCCGCTCCGACAGCGCCTCCTTGGCCGCGGCGCACGCCTGGCGCAGTCGGTGCAGCGCCGCCACCACCACGGGGTCGCCGCGATCCAGTTCGTCGACCGCGCCGGCAACGGCGGCCCGAACGTGGTCGAACACCACCTGGTCGAAGTCGTTTCCGCCGAGCCGGTCGAGGGTGGCCGCCGGTCCGACCGGGACCAGCTGATTCAGGCCCTGCTGGAGGACCTCGGTCGAGAACGTGGAGCCGCCGAGATCGCAGACGAGGATGCGGGCGCCGGTGACGAGCTCGTCACCCGGCCGTCGGTCGGCGACGTGGTCACTCGCCGCGGCCAGCGATTCGGCGACCAGCCGAGCACCGTCGAGGCCGGCTCCGGCCACGGCTTCCTGCAATCGCTCGACCTTGAACGGCCCCCAGGAGGCGGGATGGGTGACGACGACCGACGCCGGGGCCGACCCCTGGCGCTCGACCACCGTCTCGGCCACGTGCCGGAGCTGGTCGGCCAGCAACGAGTGGGGTGGATGGGCGGTGCCGGCAACGAGGATCGGGGTGTCGTCGCCGATGCGGCGCCGGACGTCGCGGACGGTCCGGGAGCGGTCGTCGCCCGCTCGACGGGCTGCGGTGGCCCCGGTGGCGATCGTGCCGTCGTCGTCGACGTGGACCAGGGCGGGAACGGCGGCCTCCCGGTCGCCGAGGGTCATCAGCTCGACCCGGTCGGTCCGCCACACGGCGGCCGAGACGAAGCTGGTTCCGAGGTCGATGCCGAGTCCGTAGCGCATGTTCCCGACGGTATGGCCCGTCGGCCGGGGCGGACCCCGGTGAATTCCCGGGTCCGTCCCCGGGTGTGCCCGGGTGGGCGACCGGGGATCCTCCCGGGGCCGAGTTTGGCGTCGTCCGGCAACGTGCACGGCATGAGCGACACCGATGCCGACACCGCACCCGCGGCGGGGACCGACCCCGCCACCGCCACCGACCGCGCCCCCGACGGCGCCGCCGTGGCGGACGACGAGGTCGAGGACTTCGGACCTGGCCTTGAGGAGCCGAACGCCAGGGCCCGGTTCCTCATCGAGCTGCTCGACCAGGTCGGGACCGACTTCGAGATGGGCGCCCGGGCCGAGTTCGACGATGCCAAGCCCGCCGCCTTCGACGCCTCCGAACTGGTCGAGTGGGCATCCCATCGAGCCGGGGTCGGGGTCCCGGACGGATCCTGGCTCCAGTACCAGCACCTTGATGACGAGGGGGCGACGATGGAGGTCGACGACGCCCTCCAGACCGAGGGAGCGCTCCTGTTCTGGTTCTCCCGCGATCCGATCGGCAACCCCGATCGGCCCCGGATCGCCCACGTGGCCGTCAGCCTCGGTGACGGCCGGGTGATCGAGGCCACCCCGGGCGAGCACGACATCGTCCGCATCGCCGAGCACGACGGTCGCTTCACCCACGCCGGTGAGATCCCCGGTCTGGTCGGGGTCGACATGACGATCAACCAGTCGTTCGAGCTGTGGGACCGGGTCGACCGGATCGCCGACGACCAGGACCAGGACCGCATCCCGGACCGGGTGGAGGCCCGCCGAGGCACCGACCCGGGATCGACCGACAGCGACAACGACGGCGTGAGTGACCTCGCCGAGTACCAACTGGACTTCCACGAGCACAGCCGGGACCGGTCCGACCTCGACGCCGATCGCGACGGCCTGCTCGACGTGGCCGAGCTGCGACTCGGCACCGACCCGAACTCGTTCGACACCGACGGCGACGGCATCGACGACCACCTCGAGATCATGACGGGCCTCGATCCGAACGAGTTCAACGTCTCGATGTTCGCCCGCTCCGAGGTGGGTCAGAGCAAGAGCCACGAGGCGCACGCCGGGTCCTTCGGTACGCAGACCCTCGACGAACACCTCCAATACCTGCGGCTGGAGGCCGACCCGACCGATCCACGGGTCCCCGAGTGGTACCGCGAGAACTTCGAACGCTTCGGTCGCGAGCCGAGTGTCGAGAACGAGGCGGCCTTCGACGAGTGGCATCGGCGCTTCGAGGAGGCGAAGCAGGCCGACGAGGCGTCGGCCGGGACCGACGACCCGTCGACGACGACCGACGAGGGCGACGCCGACGGCCTCGGGGCCGAGTCGCCGCCGGCCGCCGACCAGGAGTCCGCCGACGATGCCTCCCCCACCGCGGCCGACGTCATCCCTCCGCCCGCCGGCGAGGCGGCCGTTGCCGATGGTGCTCTCCCGGTCGCCGGGGTCGACGGTGCTCTGCCGGTCGCCGGGGCCGACGGTGTCCTCCCGGTCGACGGAGCCGACGCGGGTCCCGACTTCGGGGCGCTCGACGACGACCTGGCCGTCATCGAGACCGACCTGTTGGAGCCGT
>JBCCVL010000168.1:0-13658 GCA_039195375.1 Actinomycetota bacterium | reverse complement strand
ATTGCTCAGCGCGTCGTTGCCGGGGTTGGGGAGCGTGGCCGCCAGCTGATCAGGTAGTTCGTCGGTCGGGGCCAACGGGGTGACGGGGATGCCGGTCAACGGGCTGCCGCCGTACGGGCTGCCCTCGGAGTCGGTGCCGAGGAGGCGAACCCACACCGTGTACAGCGTGTTCGGCTTGGCGTTGCGGACGACGAACCGCAGGGTGCTGTGGCCCTGGCGCTCGGTCAGGCGCAGTCGGGCCGTCGCGTGGGACCACGTCTCCGGGGTGGTGGCGTCAGGAGCGTTGCATTCCACGGCCACGCTCTGGCCCGTCGGGGACGGGGTGGCCGGGTCCCACCTGGTCAGCTCGTCCCAACGGTGCGAACTGTCGGCACCGCCGGGTTGCAGGATCACGCCGAGCAGCGCCATCGCCGCCGCCAGCGCAATGGCCCGTACACGGGTGATTTGAGGTCGTCGCATTGGTTCCGCTCCTTGGTTGGTTCCGTGTCCGGGAGGACGGGCGGACTCTCGTGAGCCGCGGCGGTCCCGGTCGGCGACACTCTGCCGAACCGGTTGTGACACGAGCGCGCCACGACGGCGTCCTGCCAGCGACGACCCGGTCGACGGCGAGCGCCGAGCAGGCTCGGGGGTGCGGGTAGCGTGGCAGCGTGCGGTTTCATGTCGTCGGAGGGGTCGGCGCAGAGGGGGATTCCGGGCCGGTGGTTCTCGGCGCTCGCCTCCGGCGCCTCCTGGCAGGACTGCTGGGGCACCGGAACGGTGAAGTCGGTCGCAACGACCTGATCGGCATCATCTGGGGCGAGCACTCCGAGCCGGCGAACGCCGAGGCCACGCTGCGGCAATACGTCTCCCGTCTCCGGCGAGCACTGGCCGCTGCGGAGACCGGCGGCGACGAGCTGGTGGTCACGACCCCGACCGGATACCGGTTGGTCGCCGCCCCTGGGACCGTGGACATTGATGAGGTCGCCGAAATGCTGTCCAACGGTCTGCGTCCGCACGACTTCGACACCCGATTCGCCGGGCAGCCCTTCGGGGCCTATGGCAACGAAGCATGGTGCCACGCACCGGTCGCCACAATGGTCGAGCTGCTCGACCGGGCGCGTCTCCTGCCGATCGCCCCCGGCCGGGTGAGCGGGCCGGCGCCAGACGCCAGCCACCGATTCCCACGTCCCGCCACCGAACTCATCGGCCGAGACGAACTCATCGAGTCGACCCTCGGCCTCCTGGCCGGGGAGCGGCTCATCACACTCACCGGGGTCGGAGGGGTCGGCAAGACCCGCCTCGCGCTCGCCGTTGCCCATGCCGGCATCGACGCCGGTTCCTACCCCGGTGGCGCCTGGTTCGCAGACCTCACCCCGGTCCGGCAGGAGACGGACGTTGCCGA
Organism: Actinomycetota bacterium; assembly: GCA_039195375.1. Lineage (GTDB taxonomy): Bacteria > Actinomycetota > Acidimicrobiia > Acidimicrobiales > SZUA-35 > JAHELU01. Next base: position 12,277 of record JBCCVL010000168.1, on the reverse strand, counting down.
TCTCGTGGCCAGGCTCGTCGGCGTTGAGGTCACCGCAGCCACCGCCGTGGCCGACCTCGCCCGGTTCGTCGCCGGTCGGCGGTGCCTCCTGGTGCTCGACAACTGCGAGCACGTGATCGATGCCTGTGCCGGGGTCGCCGCCGCCGTCCTCACCATCGGCGGCTCGGCGACCGTGCTCACGTCGAGCCGGGAGCGACTCGACGTCGATGGTGAGATGGTGGTCGACGTGCCGCCGCTGTCGGTCAGCGCCGGGCCGACGCCCGCACCGGCCGTTCGCCTCTTCGTCGAGCGAGCGGTCGCCGTGAACCCGGAGGTCGATCTCGGCAACGCCGGCGCGGTGAGCGACCTGGTGACGGCGCTTGATGGTATCCCCCTGGCGATCGAGCTCGCCGCTTCGAGAACCCTGGTGGCCTCGGTCCCGGAGCTGATGGCCGGGCTCGACGACCGATTGAGCCTGTTGTCACCCCGGCGACGCCGCAGTCGGACGATGGAGGCCGCCATCGATTGGAGCTATCAGCTCCTCGACCCGACCGAGAAACGCGTGTTCCGGGCCATCGGCCTCTTCGTCGACGGGGCCGACCTGCCGGCGGTGGCGGCGGTCGCCGGCCTCGGTGTCGAGGACGGGCGTGACGCGGTCGAGGCACTCGTCCTGAAGTCCATGGTGCGACGCTCGCCGCACGGTGGGTCGACGACACGGTTCCGGATGTTCGAGACGCTGCGGGCCTTTGCGCTGCGGCGGCTCGAGGATGAGGGGGAGGACGAGCAGGCCAGGCGACGCTTCGTCCGTCACTACAGCACGAAGGTCGGCCGTCACCCGCACCACCGTTACTACACCTACAACTTCTTCGCTGACGCTGGCGACGACCGGCGCAACATCGTCGCCGGTGCCGAGTTCGCAGCAGATCAGCGGCGCTGGATCGACGCCGGTTGGCTGCTCAAGGCTGCGGTTGGTCTCGGCACGGTTGGCTCGTCCTCGGCTCCGTTGCTCCCGGCGGTGGAGGCATGCGCTCGCCACCTCGGCGAGGGCACGGCGCTCCGTGAGCAGGTGCTCGGGGCGAAGACGAACTGCCACCTCGATGCGGGGGACTTCGAGGCTGCCGCGACGCACGCCTCGCGCATGACGCGCTCCGACGATCGCTTCACGGCGTGCATGGCAACCGTCTTCCTCGGGTTCCTGGCTCTCTACGGTGATCCCGCCAGGGCTCTCCGGCTGATCGACGACCACCTTTCTGTGGCCCCGGCGCAGCCGCTCGACGATCTGGGGATGAACGCAACGACCCTGCGGGTGTCGGCCTTGGCCCACCTCGAACGGCTCGAGGAGTGCGAGGCGGAGATCGCCCGATACGTCGAGATCGAGAACGCCAGCGGGATCAGGCAGCACTCGGGTGTCCTGGTCGTCGTGACCAACGGGGTGCTCGCCTGGATCCGCGGCGATCACGATCGGATCTACCAGCAGCACCTGATCGACCGATACGCCCTGCCGGATGGCTCGATGCCGCTGTCGACGGTGCTGGCTGCCGACTTCCTCCGGGCGCTGAGCGCCGCCGCGGGCGAGGTCGCTGAGCCGGATCGGGTCGTCGCCGCCTATGCCGGGAGGGCGCTCGAGGGACGGGCTCGCCTCGAGGCCAACTCGGCGGTGACGGCGGCGGCCGTCCTCGCCGCGGCCGAGGGCGACGGAGATCGAGCGGCCGAGCTGTTGCGATCGGGCGGCTACACGTCACCGGGGGTCGTTCGGCTGGTGGCGAACGACTTGGCTCGGCGGCTGGGGATCGACCTCGCAGCGCCAGACGACCTCACCGACCTACCCGCTCGGCAGGCGCTGGTCAGCGAAGCCAGACGGCGGGGGTGGGATCTCGCACCAGGTTCGTGACCGCTGCCCCCGGCTCGGCCGCAACCCGATCCGGACACCGGCCGTCCATCGGACCAGGGGTTCGATCGCCCGATGCGCCCGCCGGGCGACCCGGCACGCTGCGGCTGGTGGGAGTAGCGTCGGGGACATGGCTGGAGGTGGTCGTGGCCGGCGGATCGTCGCAGCGATCGTCGGGTCCGCTGCGCTGATCATCGGTGCCGCCGTGTTCGCCGCCGGTGCCCTCCGCGCCGAGCCAGCGGCCCGCGACGACCCGGTCCGGGTCGTGCCGGTCCTGGAGCTGCCCGCCCCGCGGACTGCGGGCGAGACCTCGTTCGAGGAGGCGCTGCTGCAACGCCGAGCGGTGCGCGAATTCCGACCCGAGCCGTTGACGCTGGCCCAGCTCGGGCAGCTGCTGTGGGCGGCCCAGGGCGAGACCGGCGACGGACGCAACGCCCCGTCCGCCGGCGCCCTCCACCCGTTGGAGGTCTATGTCGCCAGCGAGGACGGGATCCTCCACTACCGTCCGGCCGGCCACGAGGTGGCGGCCATCTCGAACGAGGACATCCGGGAACCGCTGGCCGAGGCGGCGCTCGACCAACCGGCGTTCCGCACCGCGCCCGCCGTCATCGCCATCGCCGGGGTCAACGAGCGGATGGCGGTCAAGTACGGCAGCAGGGCCGAGCAGTACGTCCTCATCGAGGTCGGCCACGCCGGCCAGAACCTGCTCGTCCAGGCGGCGGTGATTGGTCTCGGTGCGGTCCCGACGGGGGCGTTCCGCGACGACGAGGTCGCCGAGCTGTTCGGCCTGCCGGATGGCACCGAGCCGCTGTACCTGATCCCCGTCGGGCTACCGGAATGAGCGCCTCCCGGCCCCGCCACCCGGCGCTGGTGGCCAGGATCGTCACGTTCGGGCTGAGTGTCGGCGCCGCACTCGGGCTCGTCGGCCTCTTCGCTCGCGACGGTCAGCGACCGGCGTCGACGGGCCCGCCCCGATCGGTCGAGGTCAGGATCGGCGACGAGGTCGACGACGCCGAGGCCCGGGACGCGCTGCGGGCCTGGCTCGATGGCACCGGCGATCTCGGCACCGGCGGCGACCTCACCGTGGTCGACCTCCCGCCCGACACGATCAGCGAGCCGAGTTGAGCACGACCGAGCTGGTCGAGCGACGGCGCTTCACGGCGATGGGCTCGACGGTCGAGATCGTCGTGATCGGAGTCGCCGATCGCCGCACCGTCGACGCCGCGGTGGCGCGGATCGAGGAGCTGGAGCGACGTTGGAGCCGCTTCATCGACACGAGCGAGGTGGCGGAGCTGAACCGCAACGCCGGCGCGCCGGTCGCCGTCTCCGACGACACACGGCTCCTCGTCGAGCTCGCCTGCGACGCCTGGCGACGGACCGGCGGTCGCTTCGACCCGACGGTCCTCCGGGCCGTCGAGGCGATCGGCTACACCGGGAGCTTCGGCCCGAGGATGCCGGATCCGGGTGAGCTCCCGTGCCCGACGCTGGCGTCACCCCGTCGGGCCACCTCGTCGAGCGGCATCGCTCGCCCGATCACCCCGACCCCGACCCGCGCCCCCGACGCCTGCGCTGCGATCGTGGTCGACCGGCGGGCGCGGACGGTGCGGCTGCCGCCCGGGGTCGGCTTCGATCCGGGCGGGATCGGCAAAGGTCTGGCCGCCGACCTGGTCAGCTTCGACCTCGGGGCCGCCGGCGCCGTCGGTGGCTGTGTCAACGTCGGCGGTGACCTCCGGGTCTGGGGGCGGGGGCCGCACGGCCCCCGCTGGCGGATCGGCGTCGGCGGCGGCACGTTCGAGCTCACCGATGCCGGTGTGGCCACCAGCGGGGTCGAGCGTCGGTCCTGGGTCGTCGACGGCGAGCCCGTCCACCACCTGATCGATCCCGCAACCGGAACGCCGGCGTCGACGGGGACGGTCGGCGTGTCGGTCGTCGCCGGGTCGGCCTGGCTGGCGGAGACGTGCGCAACGGCACTGGTCGTGGCCAAGCCGGACGACGTCGCCGCCGAGGCCGAGCGGTGGGGGGTCGAGGTGTTGTCGGCGTGACCGATCAGACGTGGTGGTTCGTCGCCCGCTCGACCGGACTGGTCGCCTACGTGTTGCTCGGCGCAGCGGTGATCGGTGGATTGCTGCTGTCGACCCGACTGCTCGGGCGGCGGCCTCCGCCAGACTGGACGCTCGACTGGCACCGGTTCGTCGGTGCGCTCGCGCTGGTGTTCACCGCGGTCCACCTGCTGGCGCTGCTCGCCGATTCCTACGTCGAGTTCGGGGTCGACGATCTGCTGATCCCCTTCGTCTCCGAGTGGCGCCCGGTTGCCGTCGGCCTCGGGGTGCTGGCGTTCTACCTCGTCGCTGCGGTCGAGGTCACGTCGTTGCTGCGCCGTCGGCTGCCGATGGTGGTCTGGCGTCGGGTCCACTACCTGAGTGCCCCGGCCTTCGCCCTGGCCACCGTCCACCTGGTGCTGGCCGGCGAGGATGCCTCCGATCCACTCGTCCTGGTCGCGGTCGGGGTCCTGGTCGGCATGATCGTGTTGTTGCTCGCGTTCCGGCTCCTGCCATCGATGCGGCGCCGGCCGACATCGGACGGCCTGTCCCAGGACGGCCTGGTGGCCGTCGGGGAGGAGGAACGAGGTGGATGAGCCGCGTGTGTTGCTGGCGAGCGGGAGGGCGGCCGACGAGTACGACCTTGCGGCGAACGTGATCCTGGGCGACGACGGGCCGGCCGACCCCTAGGGCGTCGAACGGCGGGCGGCGGCGCTGAACCCGGCCACGGCCAGTGGCCCGGCGACGAGCAGCACGAGGCCGTAGCCGACGATCGCACCACGCAGCGACGTGAGGTCGGCCACCAGGCCGCCGACGAGCGCCCCCACCATCGACGCCGTCACCACGGCGGTCCGGTAGGTGGCGCCGACCCGACCGAGCAGATGGTTCGGAGTGACCCGCTGACGGGTCGAGACCATGTGCACGTTCCAGATGGCAAAGGCCGCACTGGTCGTGACCAGCGTGACCAGCGTGACGGCCAGCGTCGGTGTGAGGCCGAGGGCGATGAGCGAGATCGCCGTCGATCCGAAGACCACCAGCGCCACCGTGGCCAGCGGTCGGTGCGGACGGTGGTCGGCGATGGCCGCACCGGCGAGCCCACCGACCGCCCCGACGGCGAGCGACAGGCCGAACCCGGCCGGCCCGAGACCGAGCTGGTCGCGGACGAAGAGCACGAGCAGTGCGAACCACGCAGCGTCGACGGCGGCCAGGACCGAACTCGACCAGGTGATGGTCCGCAGGATCCGGTTGTTTCGCACGAACGGGATGCCGTCGAGCGCTTGCGGCCTGGCCGGCTCCGGGTCAGCATCCGGCGGCACCGGTTCGATGAGGGGGAGGCCGGCGAGCAACACCAGGGCGACCGCCAACAGGGAGCCGTTCGTGAACAGGGGCAGCGAGGCGCCGACGGCGAACAGGAGCCCGCCGATCGCCGGCCCGACCAGTTCGTTGCCGACGATGTGGGCCGCGACCATGCGGCTGTTCGCCCGCTCGAGCTGGTCGGGCGCAACGATCGACGGCACCAACGTGCCGGTTGCGCTGTCGGCGAGCACCTCCGCCCCGCCGAGCACAAACGCCGCGAGGGCGACGAGCCACAGCGAGGCTGCGTCCGCCAGCACCAACGCCGCGAGGGCGAACAGCAGCAGCGTGCGGGCGATCGTGACCCGGCTGATCAACCGCCGGCGATCGACCTGGTCGGCGAGCTTCCCGGCCCAGAAGCCAAGCACGACCCAGGGGGCCTCCCCGGCGACGAAAACGGCGGCGACCAGCATGGCGTCGTCGGTGAGCGATGCGGCGAGCAGCGGGAACGCGGCCATGCGGATCCCGTCGGCCAGGTTCGACAGCCCCGAGGCGCCGAGCACCCGGTAGTAGGGGCGGGGGAGGGTCTCGATGCCCATGGCGTGTGAGCCTAGTTCCGGCGGTCGGTCCGCTCCGCTGCATCGGCACGATCCGGGTGGCGCCGCCCGCCGACGGTCACGACGAGCGCTCGAACACGTAGGCGAACGCCGGCCGGGTGTAGCCGATGCCCCGACCGAGCTGATGGAGCCGCTCGACGGTGACCGGCTGAGCCTTCTTCGGGACCAGGTGGGTGTCGAGGTCGGAGGTGCTCACTCGATACCCGTTCGGTCCGCCGGCGGTGACAACGGCGGCAAGCCGGTACCGGGCGTCGATCGAGGCCATCGCCGCATCGCCATGGCTCGGGTTGACCAAGAGGTGACCGCCGATGCGCAGGTAGCGGGTGCAGTGCTCGGACACGAAGCCGGCGTACAGCGAGACGAGCAGGTCGAACGAGCCGTCGACGAGGTCGAGCGCTTCCCGGTAGTCGCCGGCGACGAACTCGACGGACCGTTGGCCCCGTCCGTCCTGGTTGGCCGACACGATCTCGTCGACACCGGGGCCGTCGGCGAAGAACCGGGCCGCCCGGCGATCGACGTCGACGTAGGTGACCGACGGCCACACGAACGAGGGGGCGACGTCGACGAAGGAGCCGGGATAGAGCACCAGGGACGCCTCGATGGCACCGGCGACCGCACGGAACAGACGGAGCCGATCGCCCGGATGCCGATCCTGCCCGGCCCAGAGCGTCGCCGTCGACGGCCTCACGCCGTCACCTCTGCCCGCCTCATTGCCCGTCGAGCCTCGATCGAACGAGGCCGACCAGCTCATCGACCTGCGGGTGGGGTACGGCGCGTTCGGGTACGTAGGCGTTGATCATCGCCACGTCGTCGACTGCGAGATCGGAGACCCGCACGAGCGAGCCCGCGATCAGGCGCGGCTCGACCGACCGGTCCCATCCGAGCACGACCCCCTCGCCCCGCTCGGCCAGATCGAGGCCCACCTGGTACGAAGTGACGACGAGCGTCGGTCCACCGTCGATCCGGTCGACGCCGAACCGGGACAGGAAGCTCGACCAGGTCGGCCAGCTCGGGTCCCCGTCGTCGACGTTGAGTAGCGGCAGTCGGGCAACACCGGCGGCGTCGACGGGGGAGGGCAGGCCGGCCGCCAGCGCCGGCGCGCAGACCGGGTAGACCGACTCGGAGGCGACGACGTCAACGGCGTAGCCCCTGGCCGTGCGGCCGCCGTATTGGATGGCGACGTCGAAGACCTCGCCACTCCGTTCGATCGGCTCGCAGGCCGACAGGACCCGGACATCGAGTGTCGGGTGGTGCTGTTGCAGTTCCCGGACGGCCGGGGCGACGATCGCCGCCGTCAGCGACAGGCTGGTCAGGACGGTCAGCGAGTCACGCTGGTGCGCCCGCCGCCGCAGCCCCTCGGCGGTCGAGGACAGCTCGCTCAGCGACAGGCGGACAGAGGCCGCCAACGTGTCGGCCTCGTCGGTCGGGGTGACGTCGTAGCGGTTGCGGTCGAAGAGCCGCACCCCGAGGTCGCGCTCCAGCTCCCGGACCCGGCGGCTCACCGTGGCCTGCGACAGGTGCAGCTCCTGGCCAGCCCGGGTGAAGCTCTGCAACCGGTGAGCCGCCTCGAAGACCACAAGCGTGGCCATCGGTGGCAGCAGCCTGTCGAAGTCGGGCATTTGGAAAGTGTATGGCTCCGGGCGAACAACGCGCTTCTGGCAGAGGCTGAGCGGCCATACGATCGCTCCCAATGCATGGCTGGCTGACAAGTTCCACCGCTCGCTCTGGCTCGATCTGGCTCATCGACGGGTCGGCGGCGCGACCGTGACAACCGACGTCGAGCACCGCCAACGCTGGCTCGGCTCGACCCTGGTCCTCGCCTCGGCCGTGCTGTTCAGCTGCTCGGGCGTGCTGACCAAGGCGATCGAGGCGGGGAGCTGGACGATCCTGACCTGGCGCGGTCTGATCGGTGCGCTCGGCATCGGCGGCTACGTGTGGTGGCGCGACCGCTCCCGGCCTGTCGCCGAGGTGTTCCGTCTCGGAGGCCGCGGGTGGCTGGTGGCGACCGTTGGCGCCGTCGGTTCGGTGACGTTCATCGTGTCGTTCAAGAACACGTTCGTCGCCAACGTCTCGGTCATCTATGCCACGATCCCGTTCGTGGCCGCCGCCCTCGAACGGCTGTTCCTCGGTCGGTCGATGCGGCATCGCACCCTGCGTGCGGCCATGTGGTCGTTGGTCGGCGTCGTCATCATCGTCGGCGGGAGCCTGGGCTCGCCGACCATCGCCGGTGATGCCGTCGCCCTGCTGATGGTCGTACTGAATGCGCTGTACATGGTGCTCATCCGGGCCTTCCCCGACACCGATGCGGTCCTCGCCGGAGCCGCCGGAGGTCCGCTGCTGTTCGCCGCCGGCTGGTTCGTCGGCACACCGCTCGACGTCACCGCCGCCGATGGGCTGCTGCTGGTTGCCTTCGGCGTGGTCTTCGCGGTGGCGACCGTGCTCTGGATCGAGGGCACGCGGCGCATCTCCGCTGCCGAGTCCGGGCTCCTCGGTTCGGCCGAGACGCCGGTGGCCATCGGGCTGGCCTGGCTGGTCCTCGGCGAGGCCCCGCCGGTGGCCAGCGCCATCGGCGCGCTGATCGTGTTGGCCGCCGTGCTCGGCCACGCCAGGCCATCAGCCGGCGACGACCGTTCGGCCGGCTAGCGTGCAGGCAATGGCGGCCGCCCGCTTCGAGATGCGCCAGCCCCGATCGGCCGAAGGGCTTCTCCCTCCGCCGTCGCCGGGACGGGCTGTGGCTCCGCGGCCACGAGGTCGATCCGGACAACCACTGGGCCCCGACTTCAGCGACGTCGTGTTGCTTGCGCCGGAGGGCTGAGGGCCGGGAGGTCTGACCGCCCGAGAGGGGCGGCCGCTGCCACGATGCTCGCTACTCGCTGTGGACGTGGGCCCGATGCCCGTCCCGATCGAAGATCATGATCAGCTCGGCCGGCCCGTCGACGGCCTCGAAGGCGTGGGGGGTCATGGTGGCGAACTCGGCCGCCTGGCCGGCTTCGACGAGGATTTCCCGCTCGCCGAGGAGCAGCCGGACCCGCCCGTCGACCACGAAGAACCAGTCGTGGCCGGGGTGGACCCGCTGCTCGGGTCGCTCGTCGACCGGCTCGAGGCGGACCTTGACCGCAATGGTGCTCCCCGTCGGTCTGCTCAGCATCCAGACCGTCCGCTCCGGTGTGCCGGTCGGCTCGGGTCGGATCACCACGTCGTCGTCGTCGCCGGCCTCCAGGAGCGCGTCGAGGCCGACCTGCAGCGCCCGCGACAGCGGGAGGAGGACGTCCAGGCCGACGGTCCGCTTGCCCGTCTCGATCCGGCTGATCGTCGACGGGCTCAGGTTGGCCCGCTCGGCCACCTGGTCGAGCGAGAGCCCCAACGTCCGCCGAAGGGTGCGGAGCCGATCGCGGACGAGTTGTTCGATGTCGTCGCTCGTCCCCGGCATGGGGCCTCCTCGGTGTATCCACGGCCTCTGGCTGGTGCAGCAGCCCTTGCGAACCCTTGCGAATACTGCAAGACCCCTTGCGGAATCTGGGATACAGCGTAGCGTCGAGGACATGGCCAAGCACCAGCACCAGCACCAGACCACCGGGCCCCCCGCCATCGAACGCCATGCCGACGTCGTCGTCCTCGGCGGCTCGGCGGCCGGTCTCGCCGCCGCCCTGCAGCTCGGCCGCCAGCGTCGCTCGGTCATCGTGGTCGACGCCGGCGAGCCCCGCAACGCTCCGGCGGCCGCCATGCACGGCTACCTCGGACATGAGGGTGCGCCGCCGTCGGACCTGCTGGCGATCGGGCGTGACGAGGTCCGTCGCTATGGCGTCGAGGTCCTCGACGGTCGGGCCCTCGGCCTCGGCCGGGACGATGACGACCGCTTCACCGTCGAGCTCGCCGGAGGATCCCGGGTGATCGCCCGCCGTGCGCTCCTCGCAACCGGCCTCGTCGACGAGCTGCCCGACATCGAGGGTCTTCGGGACCACTGGGGTGGCGCCGTCATCCACTGCCCGTTCTGTCACGGCTTCGAGGTCCGCGATCGGCGGATCGTCGCCATCATCACGTCCCCGCTGGCGCTGCACCCGGTGGTGCTGTTCCACCGGCTGGCCGCCAATCTGACGCTCGTACTGCACGCCGGTGTCGACGTCGACGACCCCGAAGTCGAGCGGTTCCGGGCGGCCGGTGTCGAGGTCGTCGATCGATCGGCGAGCCGCCTCGTCAGCGACCCAGACGGTCACCTCGTCGCCGTCGAGCTCGATGACGGGACGCAGCTCGACGCCGACGTCGTCACCGTCATGCCGGGGATCCGAGTCCGGGCCGAGGTGGCCGAACCCCTCGGGCTGCGGGCGACACCGCACCCGTCGGGTGTCGGCGACGTCATCGAGACGGATCCGACCGGGTTGACCGCCGTGGCCGGTCTGTACGCCGCCGGCAACGTCACCGATCCGAGTCAGCAGGTGCTCCACGCTGCGGCCAACGGCAGCAGGGTCGGGGCGATGATCAGCTTCAGTCTGGCCGAGGACGACCTGGCCGCCGGATCCGGGTCGGTCGATCGTCGCGCCCCGAACGAGTCCGACTGGGATCATCGCTACGGCGGCGACCCGGTCTGGAGCGGCAACCCGAATGGTGCCCTGGTGGCCGAGGTCGCCGACCTCGAACCCGGCCGGGTCCTCGATGTCGGCGCCGGTGAGGGCGGCGATGCCCTGTGGCTGGCCGAACGGGGCTGGGCGGTGACGGCGACCGACGTCTCCCGTCTTGCCCTCGACCGGATCGCAGCGGAGGCCGGCCGGCGCTCGCTCGACATCGCCTACCGGCACGCCGACGCCAACGGGGACCGACCCTACGCGGCCGCCGCCTTCGATCTCGTGAGCGCCCACTACCCGTCGATCCCGCGAACCCCGGAGGATCGCGCGGTGGCCAACCTGCTCGGGGCGGTCGCCACCGGCGGCACTCTGCTGGTCGTCGGGCACGATCTCGAGGAGCGGCCGGCGACCAACGGCGCCGGCGCCGGTGAAGGTGAAGGTGGAGGCGACGGTGAAGGTGACGACGCCGGAGACGGATACGGTGACCACGAGCGAGCGGTTCGAGCCTTCGACCCTGCGGCCTACGTCGGTATCGACCACGTCGCAGCGTCGGTCGTGGCCTCGTCCGACTGGGTCGTCGAGATCGACGAACGGCGACCCCGCCCGGCCGGGGCAGCGTCCCACCACCGGACGGATCGGGTGTTCCGAGCACGCCGCATCGCCGGGCCGTGAAACTCGGCGAATCGAACAGGCTGCACCCGGTAGGGTCCCGCCATGGCGATCTACCCGCCGCTGGCCGTGCGTGTCACCACCCCGACGGTGGAGTTGCGGGGCGCAACCGACGAGCTGCTCGAGCGCCTCGCCCCGCACGTCCGTGACGGCAAGGCCGACGACGACCCGCCGCCATACGACGACCCGTTCTGGGCCTACGAGCCCGACCCGGACGTGCGGGTCCACCGATGGCTGCAGGGCATCTGGCGCGGTCGGGGACGCACCGGTCCGGAGAACTGGCGCCTGCACTTCGTGGTGATGGTCGACGGTGAACCGGTCGGTATGCAGGACCTGATCGGGCACGACTTCACGACGTTCGGCACGGTCGAGAGCTTCTCGTGGCTGTCGAGCGACGTGCGCCGGCGTGGCATCGGGAGCGAGATGCGGGCGGCGATCCTGCACCTCGCCTTCGAGGGACTCGGGGCCGACGAGGCCGGCAGCGAGGCCAACGCCGACAACGCCGGGTCGAACGGGATCTCCCGGCGTCTCGGCTACGAACCGAACGGCGTGGCCTGGGCCACGTGCCGGGGCGCGCCGGTCCTCGGCCAGCGTTGGCGGCTCACCCGCTCGGCCTGGGCCGCCAACCGTCGCGCTGACATCGCCATGAGCGGTGTCGCCGAGTGCCGTCTGGCGCTCGGTCTCGACACCTGACCGGGCCGGCTCCCGTCGGCCGGTCGCCCCGTACCCTGGCTGCGGGCGGCCGCCCGTCAGCTCCTCCCGCCCCAGTGCTCCACGGCCCGCCCGCGGTGGACCCGGACGATGTCGAGCGTCTCCCGATCGTCGCTGCCGCCGGGGCCAGTGCCTCGCCACCGCAGCCGCACCGCCACGCGGTCGTCGCCCTCGATCAGGTCCTCGATGGTCACGACGAGTGTGTCGTGGCCGGACCGGGCCCCGGCCACCACGGCGGCGAAGCGGGCCGGTCCACCACGGTCGCCCCGGCCGGGCGTGTCCGAGCCGGCGGCTTCGCCGTCGCGGTCGGGGCCGTCGGAGCGGTCGGGGGGATCGCCGCCGGTCTCGTCGCCCTGATGGTCGACGTAGTCGGGGTCGACGACGGTGGCCACCGACGACACGTCACCCGAGGTGAACATCGACACCATGAGCTCGATGACGTCGGCCGGGCTCCGGTCGGACGGGTCCATCGCCGCAGTGTCGCCCACCCGATCACCACGCCGCCGGGGATTCCGGTCCGGT
>JBCCVL010000167.1:0-13777 GCA_039195375.1 Actinomycetota bacterium | reverse complement strand
CGCGGCCACACCGTGGTCGGCGCCGACAACATGCTGTTCCGCGGCTGCCGCTTCGGTACCAACTCCTCGAAGGCCGACGTCGACCTGGCGTTGGATGTGCGCGACATCATGCCCGAGCACCTGGAGGGCATCGACGCCGTCCTGCACCTCGCCGGCATGAGCAACGACCCGGCCGGCGACCTCAGCCCGGACGCAACCTACGAGGTCAACTGGAAGGCATCGGTCCGGCTGGCCGAGCTGGCCAAGGCCGCCGGGATCGAGCGTTTCGTCTTCTCGTCGTCGTGCTCGGTCTACGGCGCCCACGGCGACGAGCCGCTCGACGAGTCGGCCGAGTTCCTCCCGGTCACCCCCTACGGGGAGTCGAAGGTGTTCGTCGAGCGTGACGTCGCCACCCTGGCCGACGACTCGTTCACCCCGGTCTACCTCCGCAACGCCACCGCCTACGGCGTGTCCGAGCGCCTCCGGGGCGACCTGGTGGTCAACAACCTGACCGGCTTCGCGGTGACCACCAACAAGGTCTTCCTGAAGTCGGACGGCAGCTCGTGGCGGCCCCTCGTCCACATCGAGGACATCTCCAGGGCCTTCGTGGCCACGATGGAGGCCGACCGCGACCAGGTCAACAACGAGGCGTTCAACATCGGGGCGACCGAGGAGAACTACAAGATCCGCGACGTCGCCGAGATCGTGGCCGACGTCGTCGGCTGCCCGGTGACCCTGTCGGACGAGGCGTTCAACGACATCCGCAACTACAAGGTCAACTGCGACAAGTTCTGCGACCGGTTCCCCGAGTTCCGACCGCAGTGGACGGTCCGGCGTGGTGTCGAGACCCTGCGCGACGCCATGGTGGCCAACGAGCTGACCCTTGAGCAGCTGGAGGGCGGTCGGTTCATGCGGCTGCACCACCTGCGCCAGGGCATGGACGCCGGCAAGGTGTCGGGCGACCTCCGTCTGCTGGCCACCCCGGAGGCGCTGTAGCCATGACGCGAATCAAACAATGTCGCGGCTGTCCCAGCACCGACTTCCAGCCGTTCCTCGATCTCGGCGAGACGCCGCTGGCCGACGCCCTGGTCACCGACCCCGACGCCCCCGAGGAGCGGTTCCCGCTCGAGGTCGCCTTCTGCGAGGAGTGCTCGCTCGTCCAGATCACCGAGGACGTCGACCCCGAGAAGCTCTTCGTCGACAACTACCTCTACTTCTCGTCGTTCTCCGACCACCTGCTGCGCCACAGCCGCGACCACGCGCTCGGCCTCATCGAGTCACGAGGTCTCGACGAGAACTCGTTCGTGGTCGAGATCGCCTCGAACGACGGCTACCTGCTCAAGAACTTCGTCGAGCACGGCGTGCCGGTACTCGGCATGGACCCGGCCCCAGACCAGGCCGAGAAGGCCAACGAGATCGGGGTCCCGACCAGGGCCGAGTTCTTCACCCTCGAGTCGGCGACGGCGCTCCGGGCCGAGAAGGGCCCGGCCGACGTCATCATCGCCAACAACGTGATGGCCCACATCCCCGACATCGGCGACTTCGTCGCCGGCATGGCCCACCTGCTGGCCGACGACGGTGTGATCACGGTGGAGAACCCGAGCGTTGGTGAGCTGATCGCCCGGTGTGCCTTCGACACCATCTACCACGAGCACTACTTCTACCACTCGTGCCTGTCGGTCGATGCCCAGATGCGGCGCAACGGGCTCTTCCTCAACGACGTCGAGTACTTCGCCGACCTCCACGGCGGCACCAACCGCTGGTGGATCGGCAAGACCGAGGCCCCGACCGAACGGCTGACAGCGACGCTGGCCGAGGAGCGGGCCACCGGCCTCGGCGAGTTCTCGTACTACGCCGACTTCGGTGAGCGGGTCGAGCAATTGCGTGAGGACCTGATGAAGATCATCAACGAGGCCAGGGCCGAGGGGAAGACCGTCGCCGCCTATGGCGCCGCAGCCAAGGGTGCGACCATGCTCAACGTCATGGGCATCACGAGCGACCTCGTCCCCTACGTCGTCGACCGTAACGTCCACAAGCAGGGCCGGTACATGCCCGGCACCCACCAGATCATCAAGGATCCGTCGGTCCTCACCGAGGACCCGCCCGACGTGCTGTTGCTCCTGGCCTGGAACTTCGCCGAGGAGATCATGGCCCAGCAACAGGAGTACGCGGCGGCCGGCGGCCGCTTCCTCGTTCCCGTCCCCACCCCCGAGCTCGTCTGAGCGCCCGGCCCCGATCAGGAGACACCCATGGCTGGATTCACGACCGACCGTCCGAGCGGCATCCCCTGCCCGTGCTGTGGCAGCGACAACGTGCGGATCTTCTTCGGTGAAGACTCCGTCCCCCAGAACAGCTGCCTGCTGCTCGACGACCCCGACACCGCCGCCGGGTTCCCCCGCGGCCGACTGGAGATCGGGTTCTGCGACGACTGCGGCTTCATCACCAACACCGCCTTCGAACCGGGCAGCGCCGAGTACTCCCAGCGCTACGAGGAGACCCAGGGCTTCTCCGGCCGGTTCATGGCCTTCGCCAAGGAGCTGGCCGAGCGGTGGGTCGAGGACTACCAGCTGCAGGACCGCACGGTGCTGGAGATCGGCTGCGGCAAGGGTGAGTTCCTGATCGAGATGGCGAAGGCCGGCGCCGGCCACTGCATCGGCATCGACCCCGGCGTCCACCCCGAGCGGATCGACGACCCCGAGGCCGCCGACATCGAGTGGATCATCGACTTCTACGACGAGCGCTACTCACACCTCGACGCCGACGTCGTGATCTGTCGCCACACCCTTGAGCACATCCCCAACGTGGCCGAGTTCCTGACCAGCATCCGCAACGCCATCGGCGACCGGCCGGACACGGTGATCCTGTTCGAGCTGCCCGACGTGTCCCGGGTGCTGACCGAGATCGCCTTCTGGGACATCTACTACGAGCACTGCTCGTACTTCAGCCTCGGCTCCCTTGCCCGGGTCTTCCGCCAGACCGGGTTCGAGGTGGTCGAGCTGTCGAAGGAGTACGACGACCAGTACCTGCTGATCGCAGCCAAGCCGTCGACGGTCCCGGCCGCCGGCGAGCCCCTGCCCGAGGAGGACGACCTCGACGAGCTGCGTCGTGGCGTCGAGCACTTCCGCACCGGCTACGAGGCCCTGGTCGAGGAGTGGCGCAAGCGGCTGGTCGAGCTGCGGGAGAACGCGGGTCAGGCCGTCATCTGGGGCTCGGGGTCCAAGGGTGTGTCGTTCATCTCGAACCTCGACATCTCGAGCGAGCTGGCCGCCGCGGTCGACATCAACCCCCACAAGTGGGGCAAGTTCATGGTCGGCTCGAACCACGAGATCATCTCGCCGGAGAGACTGACCGACATCCGACCCGAGCTCGTCGTGGCCATGAACCCGATCTACCTGGGCGAGATCGGCGAGGACCTGCGCAAGCTCGGCGTCGACACCACCCTCCTGGCGCTGTAGCCGTGGCTCCCGTCGGCATCATCTGCCCGGTCTGCGGCGGCAACGAGGTCGTCGACGTCCTGTCGCTGGCCGACCTGCCGGTGGCGATCAACGCCCAGACCACCCCCGAGCTGGCCCCCGACGTCCCGAAGGGCGACATGAACCTCGTCGTCTGCCAGAGCTGTGCCCACCTGTTCAATGCGTCGTTCGATCCGGAGCTGTCCGACTACGACGCCAGCTACGAGAACACGCTGCACTTCTCGCCCCACTTCCAGCGCCACGCAACCGAGCTGGCCGACCGGCTCGTCGCCGACTTCGAGTTGGCCGGTGCGACGGTGGCCGAGGCCGGATCCGGCCCCGGCCACTTCCTGACGATGCTGGTCGAGGCCGGCGCCGGCGCAGCCAACGGGTTCGACCCGAGCTACGACCCGGAGCGGCTCGGTGCGCCCGAGCACCCGGACGTGCAGCTGAGCTCCGACCTCTATCCCGACGACGGCTCCCTCAACCCCCGCCTGGCCCTGACCCAGCACGTGCTCGAGCACCTGACCGACCCGGTCGGCCTTCTCGGCACGCTTCGGGGCTCGGTGGCGGCCGACGAGAAGGGCGCGGTCTATTCGGAGGTGCCGAACGGCGAGGTCATGATCGACCGTTGCGCCCTCTGGGACCTCATCTACGAGCACTACTCGTACTTCACCACGGCGTCGTTGTCGCTCGCCCTGACCAGGGCCGGGCTGTCGACCGACCGGGTCGAGACGATGTTCGATGACCAGTTCCTGGCCATCGAGTCCCGTCCGGCCGAGCCGGAACCCGGGGCCGAGCTGGACGCCGATGCCGTCGAGGCCCTCGTTGCCAGGGCCGTCGCCTTCGGCGACACCGCCCGCAAGCAGATCGAGGCGGCCAAGGGTGACCTGGCCCGCTACCGGGCCGCCGGTCCGGTCGCCCTGTGGGGCGCCGGCTCGAAGGGCATGACCTACCTCAACCTCGTCGCCCCCGGCGGCGAGATCGACGCCGTCGTCGACGTCAACCCCCGCAAGGCCGGCTTCGGCGTTCCCGGCGTCGGGGTGGCCATCAGCGGCCCCGAGTCGCTCCGGGAGATCCAGCCGGCCACCGTCCTGATCGCCAACCCGATCTACGCAGACGAGATCCGGGGCACGCTGGCTGAGCTCGGCGTGTCGGCCGAGGTGCTCCCGCTCTGGGAGTGACGGAGGGGTCGCCCGTGTTCAACCCGTCGTTCTTCGTCATCGGGGCCTACCGCTCCGGCACCACGACGCTCTACCGGATGCTGCGCCAGCACCCGGGGGTGTTCCTGCCGCTGGAGAAGGAGCCGAACTGGCTGGCGGTCGAGGACAACCCCGAGGCGTCGCACATCCTGCGGGAGCGGTCGGTGGCCGACCGGGTCGCCTACGAGGCCCTGTACGCCGACCGGCGGGCCGACCAGGTGCCTGGCGACATCTCGCCCGAGTACCTGCGCAACCCGCACGTCGCCGGCCACCTGGCGAGCGTCGCCCCCGGGGCCAGGCTCGTCGCCGTGCTCCGCAATCCGGTCGACCGGGCGTGGTCCGACTTCCTGCTCCATCGCCGGGACGGCAACGAGACCTGCGAGACCCTCGTCGAGGCGCTCGGCCAGCAGTCGGCCCGCACCACCAACGGCGACCACCGGGCCGGTCACTACCTCGACTCGGGTCTGTACGCCACCCAGCTCCGTCGCTACCTCGACCACTTCCCGGCCGACCAGCTCCAGGTCCACCTGTTCGAGGACCTGAAGACCGACCTCGACGGCACGATGCGCTCGATCTTCGCCCACATCGGGGTCGACCCGGACGTCGAGGTCGAGGGTGAGCAGCCGATCAACGCCTCGGGCATCCCCCGCAACCCGGTCGTGGCCACGGCTCTGAAGGCGAGGTCGCACCTGCGTCCCTACGTCAGCCGGTCGGTGCTCGAGCGGGCCCGCCCGCTGTGGGACCGGGTGCTGTCGACCCAGCTCGACCGACCATCGCTCAGCCCGGCCGACCGCCGGGTCCTGCTCGACCACTACGCCGACGAGATCCCCGAGCTCGCCCGTCTCCTCGACCGCGACCTCAGCCACTGGATGGAGGAACCCGACTCGTGACGCTGATCAGCTCCAAGCACAACTACGTCTACATCCACGTGTACAAGGTGGCTGGCCAGTCGGTGAAGCTCGCCCTGCGCCGCGGCGACCTGCAGTCGGTGCCAGGCCCGCTGCGCGACCACTACGCCAGGTTCGTCGAGCTGCCACCCTTCTATTCGCTGAAGCCGTACGAGAACCACTCGACCTCGGCCGAGATCCGCGACCACCTGGGGCCCGAGACGTGGGACTCGATGTACACCTTCTCCTTCGTCCGCAACCCGTGGGACTGGCAGGTCTCGCTCTACCGGTTCATCCCGACCAACAAGTTCAACCCCCAGCGGCGCCAGGTCGGCGAGATGAGCTTCGACGAGTACATCGAGTGGCGGGTCACCGAGGACCTGCACCTCCAAAGCTCGTTCATCTTCGACGACGACGGCAACCAACTCGTCGACTTCGTCGGTCACTTCGAGCACCTGTCCGACGACTTCGCCACGGTCTGCTCGACGATCGGCATCGAGAGCACGCTGCCCCATGAGAACGCATCGAAGCGCAGCAGCTACCACGACTACTACAACGACCACACCCGGGAGCTGGTGGCCGAGGCCTTCGCGGCCGACATCGAGGCCTTCGGCTACGCCTTCGACGGCGACCCCGCGCCCGGCGGGATCGTCGCCGACCCGGCCGCCGACGCGGCGACCGGCGACGAGCGCTGAACCGGTGACCCGGCCAGACCCGACGTACCTGCGCCGCTCGCTGCGGGCAACGGCCCGGGAGGCCGTGTGGCTGGCTGCGAGCCGGCACCGGCAGGGCCCGAAGCCGAACATCTGTCTGTTCGCCACCAGGCGGGGTGGGTCGACGTGGGCCATGGAGCTGATCGCGGCCAACCGGGGCATCCGGCCGCTCAACCAGCCGCTGGCCACGCTGAGCCGCAACGTCACCTACGCCCAGATGCTGGAGATCCCCCGGTTCCACGAGGGCCAGATCACGTCGCTCGACGGCCATACCGCCGAGCGGATGAAAGACGTGGTCACCCGCATCCTCAGCGGTCGCATGGTGGTCAACGCCCCGACCAAGTTCTGGAGCCGGGAGTTCGTGGCCACCTCCGACCGGCTGGTGCTGAAGATCACCGACGCCAAGCCGGTGATCGACTGGTTCGACGCGACGTTCGACGTCGACGTCGTGGTGTTGACCAGGCACCCGATCCCCCAGGCCCTGTCGTGCCTGCGCAACGGGTGGACCCTGACGGTCGAGTCGCATCTGCGCGACCCCCGATTCGTCGAGGCCAACCTGAGCGACAAGGGCGAGGCGCTGGCCCATGACGTCCTGGCCGGCCGCGACGAGCTGCTGACGTTCGTCCTCAACTGGGCGTTGGAGAACGTCGCCCCGCTCCGGCTCCTGCCCGAGCGCCCCGAGTGGTTGCACGTCCGCTACGAGGACTGCGTCACCGACCCGGACACGGTGTTGGTTCGGATGGCCGACCGGCTGCAGCTCGATGACCGTCAGCGGATGGAGGCCACGCTCGCCCGCCCGAGCGGGTCGTCGCGCCGGTCGAAGGCCGACACGGTGGCCGCCATCTCGGCCGGCCGGGCGGCCGGTGCGATCGACGCGTGGCGGGACAAGGTCGACGCCGACCAGATCGCGGCGGTCGAGCGCCTCCTCGACGGGCTCGGCATCGATCTGGCCCTCGTCGCCCCTCGGCGCTGACCCGACCGCCTCGATCCCGGCAGCCCGACCTCGGCCGTCGTCGCCGTCGTCATCCGGGCCGCCGAGCGGCGAGGGTCAGCTCCCGTGGATGACCTCGTACTCCTGGAGCTGGCGACCGACGAGCCCGCTGAGGATCCCGACCCCGAAACCCATCCGCCGCACCCCTCGGAACCACCTGGACCGACCGCGGGGCAATCCGGCGACCGTGGTACCGAGCCCGGCGCCGAGCTCGACGACGCCCTTGACCCAACGCCTGGCCAGCAGGAGCGGTGACGCACCCCGGTGGCGCAGCGTGAGGCCGAGCGTCTGGCCGCGGCGGAACTCCCGCCTCAGTAACCAGTCACTCGTCGTCCGCGACGGCGGGATGCCCTCGTGCACCACTGCCCGTTCCGACCACACCAGCGAGCAGCCGAGCTCGCGGAGCTGGGCGAACAGGTGGGTGTCCTCCCCGCCGGACATGCCGAACGCCGGGTCGAACGGTCCCGGGACCAGGTCGAGGACCGAGCGCCGGATCAGGACCGACGACGTCGTGGCGTAGTGCATCGGCTGGTTGTGCTCGTGGCGCCGGCACTCGAAGAAGCCACCGTCGACCACCCAGCCGGGCGGGGTGCCCTCGAACTCGGGTTCGACCGGGCCGCTGACGATGTCGGCCCCCGTTGCCTCGGCCGTGGCCAGGAACTCCTGGAGCCAGTCGGGGTCGGGCCACTCGTCGTCGTCGATGAAGCAGATCCAGTCGGCGCCGAGCTCGCCGGCCGCGGCGACGGCGGCGTTGCGGGCATGGGAGATCCCGCGTGCGGGCTCCGGCACGTAGTGGACCGCCGGACCGACCCAGGTCGCCCCGGTGGTGCGGTCATCGACGAGCGGCTCGGCCGAGCGGTCGGGGTCGTTGTCGACCACGACGACGGCGGCCTCGACGCCGCTCGGTATGCGGAGTGCGGCCAGTCCGTCGAGGAGCCGTTCGAGCCCCCGCGGGCGGAGGTAGGTGAGGGCACAGATCGCCACGCAGGTGGTCTCCGATGACGGTCCGGTCGGCCCGTTAACGTCGCTCATTGGGTCGATTTGCTCACCTGGATCGTGGTCACCTGCCCCCGTCGGGCTACTCGGCGCAAGCCTAGACTCGGAAGAGAGTTACCGGACGGTGACTCGACGTGCATCGGTGGCTTGGCACCAGCACAAGGCCAGCGGGTAGCCGACGCACGATGTCTACGACAGGTAGCTAGGGAACACGAAGTGTGGTGTGGCGGGTCCGACCTCGGTCGGGGCGGCCACGACGAAACGGGCAACTGGCGAGGCGGGCGAGGAAAGCGTGATGGACCACGGTAGTCGCAGCAAGCTGAAGGCGGTCCTGCTCGCGTTCGCGTTGCTGTCGAGCCTGGTCGTCGTCGTCGGCGTCGACACCGCGATCGATGCCGATCCGGCCGACGCCGGTATCTACTTCAACGACACCGAGTTCACGTACAAGGAGTACTGGGCCGACCACTCGTCGTTCACCGCCGGTTGCGGCGAGTACGAGACGGCCGGCAACTCGTTCTACGTCGAGCCGGACGGCTGTCTCAAGGAAGTCTTCCTCGACATCCCCGACGACACGAGCGGCGCCATCGCCGCCGTCATCAACGTCAACCTGTGGCGGAACCGCCAGAGCAAGTCCGCCCGCTTCACGATCAACGACGGCCCGCAGTACCGGCCCAACATCGGCCGCAACTTCTCCAGGACCCCCTTCACCGCCACCGTGCCCCTGACCGAACTGGTCCAGGGTCAGAACTCGCTGAAGTTCCAGGAGGCGACCGGTCCGTACCACGTCCAGGACGTGATGATCCGGGTCTACTACGACGACACCAACCCGATCATCCCCGGTCCGAACAGCGACGTCTCGCCCCCGAACGGCTCGCTGACCTCGATCGGTCTGCCCGGCCAGCCCGGCATCGACCCGACGGTCGGCGGCAGCCTCCAGGTCGACGGCAACCAGGTGGTCCTGTCCGCCGACGCCACCGGCGCGGCCTACGTCGAGTTCCACGCGTACTACGACGGCTACGACGAGGACAACGACGGCGTCACCAAGGACTGGCACAACTTCCTGCGCAACAACTGGGGTCCTGGCGGCACCGAGGAACAGGCCGACGGGGCCACGATCGGCCACATCGGCACCGACTCGACCGCGCCGTACACCGCGACCTGGAACATCCCCCACGTCGTCGACCAGTCCGACGTCAAGTTCAAGATCCGCGTCGTCGACGCCTCGGGCAACGCCCGTGAGGCGGCCGGCGGCGTGTCGGCCCCGTTCACCCTGCAGCGCAGCTACTCGGTCGAGACCTACACGATCCCGAACTTCCCCGACCAGGCCGTCTACTTCGACGGCGCCTTCCCCCAGATCGCCGACCTCGAGATCGAGCTGCCGACCGACCTCAACGACGTCGACGAGGCCTACATCCTCGGCAACTACTGGAACACCCCCGACCTGTCGATCAACGCCAACCCGCCGTTCCCGGTCTTCGATGGCCCCGAGGACACGTGGGAGACGTCGTTCCGTCAGATCGATCCGGCGCTGCTCCTCCCCGGTACCAACACCCTCGAGTGGACGTACCAGCCCCCTGGCTTCGGTGCGATGATCGAGGCCCCCGGTCCGATGGTCGTGATCCATCGCGATGCGCCGTCCGGTGCCCCGGTCATCACCACCCAGCCGACCGACGTGCTGTTGAAGTCCGGCCAGGCCGCCACCCTCAGCGTCACCGCCAGCGGTGAGCCGACGCTCAACTACCAGTGGGAGCGTGACGGCAACACGATCATCGGTGCCACCGGCCCGACCTACGTGACCCCGGCCCTCCTGCCCGGTGACGACGGCGCCACCTACCGGGTCGTCGTCACCAACAACCAGGGCTCGACCGTCAGCTCCGAGGCAACGGTCACCGTCGCCTCCGTCGTGCCGGACACCGCACCGTGGTGGGACACCCAGTGGGACTTCCGCACCTCGCTCACGGTCCTGCCCGACTCGGTGGCCCGCACCGACAAGGTCGTCGACCAGCTGATCGACTTCTCCACCCTGATGGCCGAGGCCGGCGCCGGCGGCCCGACCTTCGATCCCAACTCGATCCGGGTCGTCGAGACCGACGCCGTCGGCACGATCATCGACCCGGCGGTGCCGTTCCAGTTCGAGGCGAGCGACGGGTACGACCCGGTGGCCAACGCCGTCGGCACGCTCGTGTGGCAGCTCACCGGCTCGACCGCAGCCGGTCAGCCCCGCTACTTCCACGTCTACTTCGACAAGACCTACAAGGCCCTGCCGGCCGCCTCGGTCCCGGCCCAGATCACGAGGACCGACGTGATCGACCAGGGCTACGACTCCTACCGCTTCGACCTGGCCGACGGCAGCGCCTGGGTGTTCCACCTCGACGGCGGCGGCTTCGCCAGCATCTTCGACCCGGCCAACAACGACTGGGTCTCCTGGAACCCACTGCCCGGCACGCAGGGTGACTTCCGCGGCGTGCCCAACGCCGTGAAGCCGCCGGCCGGGTACTTCCACCCCGGGCGCCCGAACAAGACCACCACCACGATCATCCACGAGGGTCCGCTCCGGATCGTCATGGAGAGCCGGGCAAACGACAACTCGTGGATCTCGCAGTGGATCATGTACCCGACCGATGCCGAGTTCGCGGTCACCCGAGCCAACACCCGGTACTGGGTCCAGTACGAGGGCACCCCTGGTGGCGAGGTCGACGCCGCTGACCAGGTCGTCCGCTCGGATGGTCAGATCATCGCCTGGGACGGCGAGCTCGAGTCGGACCTGCCCGGCGACGAGTGGATGTACATCTCCGACACCACCGACGGTCGTTCCTTCTTCATGGCCCACCACCAGAACGACGGCTCGGTGGAGAGCTACACGCTGCTCGACGACGGCAGCGGAGCCAAGATGCCGATCATGGCCTTCGGCCGTGGCGGCCTGAACCTCAACAGCCCGTACCTGCGGAAGCTGATCGACACGAAGCCCCAGAGCTTCACGATGGGTCTGACCAACTCGATCGACATGGCCACCAACAAGGCCACCATCGAGGCCGCCTACAAGGAGGTCTCGGTCGTCGAGGGAACGCCCGAGTTCAACGGCACCAACTCCGGTGCCACCAGCGACGATTTCAGCGCCACCTCCTTCTCGCCGTTCTGGTCGGTCATCGACCCCCAGGGCGACACGACGTTCGGCTTCACCGGCTCGTCGCTCCTGTTCGACATCCCCGCCGGTCAGAGCCACGACCTGTGGGAGGGCCGTGACTTCGCCCCCCGCCTGCTCCAGCCGGTCGGCGACGACGACCTCGACGTGACCTCGGGCTGGCTCTCCACCCCGGACCAGCAGTTCCAGGGTCAGGGCCTCCTGTTCTGGGAGGACGCCCAGAACTGGATCCGCTACACCGCCGAGCACGACGGCATCCGGGCCAAGGTCGTCGTCTACCAGATGGTCAACGGCACGGCCTCGCAGGTCGTGAAGAAGAACCTGCCCGGCGTGGTCACCCGGTACCTGCGGGCCATCCGCTCCGGTGACACCTGGACCTTCCAGCGCTCGTACAACGGCACCCGCTGGTTCTCCCTGCCCGAGCAGACGCTGCCGCTGAACCTGACCGAGGTCGGCGTGTTGGCAACGGCCCACGCCAGCAACTCGCCGGCGTTCCTGGCCGAGCTCGACTACTTCGAGTCGAAGTCCGACGGCCCGATCAACGACGACGCCCCCCGGATCGAGAACGTCAACGTCGCCGTCGAGGCCCGCCGGGCGGTCGTCACCTGGGACACCAACGTCGCCGCCGACACCGTGCTCCGCCACGGTCCGAGCACCGAGCTCGGCGAGATCGACAGCGACCCGACGCTGGTGACCCAGCACTCGGTTGCCATCGACTTCCTGCGCTGCAACACCCCGTACTTCATCCAGCCCCAGTCGGCGACCGACGTGGGCACCACGACCGGTGACGTGGTGACCTTCACCACCGGCGCCTGCCCGACCGTGGTGTCAGACGACTTCAGCACCGGCTCGCTCGCGCCGTTCTGGACGCTCTACGACCCCGTCGGCGACGTCGTGTTCAACCAGTCGAACACCAACATCGTGCTGTCGGTCCCCGCCGACTCCGAGCACAACCTGTTCTCCGACGAGAACCAGGCCGCCCGCCTCCGCCAGCCCGGCCCGATCGGCGACTTCGAGGTCGAGGCCAAGTTCGAGTCGGTGCTCAACAAGCGGTTCCAGATCCAGGGCGTCGTCATCGAAGAGGACGAGGACTCGTTCATCCGCTTCGAGATCCACCACGACGGCAGCCAGACCCGGTCGTACGTGATCCCGGTGATCGACAACGTGGCCGCCGAGTCGTTCCACTACGGCGTGCTGCCCGACTCGGTCGAGCACTACATGCGGGTCAACCGCACCGGCAACACCTGGTCGATGGAGCACTCGACCGACGGCACGAGCTGGACGACGGTCACCTCGCTCGTCGTCGACCTCGACTCCCGGTACGTCGGTCCCTACGTCGGCAACACCTCGACCGGCAACGGCACCCCGCCGGCCCTGCTCGGCGCCATCGACTACTTCTTCAACACCGCCAGCCCGATCGTCCCCGAGGACGGCGGCGCCGGCCCCGACCTGACCGCGCCGGTCGTCAACAACGTCGTGACCGACGTCGGCACCCCGAACGGCCAGTCGGTCACCGTCACCTGGGACACCGACGAGCCGTCGACCACCCGGGTCGAGTGGGGCCCGACCAACGCCTACGGCGACGGTCCCTACATCGAGAACACGGCGGTCAACGACCACACGGCCGTGCTGGAGCCGCTCGCCTGCGGCACGACCTACCACTTCCAGGTCTCGTCGAACGACGCCGCCGGCAACACCGGCTCGTCGCCGGACGGCACCTTCACGACGCCGGCCTGCCCGGCCGGACCGTTCTCCGACAACTTCGACGGTGCAGCCCTCGACGCCCGCTGGTTCCTCGACGATCCCCGCGGCGACTCGTCGTGGCTGCTCGACGGTGACCTGCTGACCCTGAGCGTCCCCGCCGGCGTCCGTCACGACCTGACGCCGAACAACAACGGCGCCCTCCGCCTGCTCCAGGCGGTGCCGGACGGCGACTTCGAGGTCATCACCGCCTTCGAGTCCCCGGTCAACTTCAACTTCCAGCTCCAGGGCATCGTCTTCGAGCAGGACGACGACAACCTGATCCGTTTCGACCTGTCCAACGACGGGACCGGGACCAACGCCTACGTCGGCATCCTCGGACCCAACTCGCTCGACACGAAGACCTACACGCCGGTGCCGGGTGCCAACCCGAGCCGCCTGCGGGTGGTCCGGACCGGTACCACGTGGGACTTCGCGTACTCGCCAGACCGCACGGGCAACAACTGGCAGAGCATCTGGACCGGAACGATCAACCTGAGCGTCGCCCGCATGGGTCCGTTCTCCGGCAACGCCAACCCCCAGATCGCCAACGTGCCCCCGCACAACGCACTGGTCGACTACTTCTGGACCACCTTCGATCCGATCACGATCACCGGTCCCGGCGCCGCCGGCCCGCCGACGATCTCGATCTTCGACGGCACCGGCGGCATCTGG
>JBCCVL010000166.1:0-13877 GCA_039195375.1 Actinomycetota bacterium | reverse complement strand
TACATGTCGAAGTTGTTGGTGGTCCAGCTGAGGGGGCCGCTGAGGGGGAGCATCTGGCCGTGGTCTTCGCCGATTTCGGCTTCGATGAGGGCGTTCATCGTCTCGTTCAAGGATTCGATGACGTCCTTGTGTCGGGTGGGGTCGGTGGCGAGGTTGTTGTTCTCGTGTGGGTCGTTGTCGAGGTCGAAGAGTTCGATGTCGTTGTGGCGGAGGATCTCGTCGAGTGTGGTTGGTGTGTTGTGTTGGCGGGGGAAGAAGTAGCGGGAGTATCGGTATCGGCCGTTGAAGATCGAGCGGACGGCGCCACGGAGGTCCTCGACCCGTGGTTTGGACTTGGGTAGGCGACCGGCCTTCAGCGCGGCGACGGCGTCCTGGACGAAGCGGGGGTCGATGTAGGACAGCATGTTGAAGGTGTAGAGCGTTCCCGGTCGCACTGCGTCGTGTTGGGCGGAGGTCGGGTCATGGAGGACCGGTCCGAGGTCGTGGCCGGGTAACCCGTCGCCGATGCGGGCTTGGTCCTCGGGTGACAGGTCGGCGAAGCCGAGCATCGTCGGGATGAGGTCGATGTGGGAGGTCAGCGCCCGGCAGTGGGTGCCTCCGGGGGCGTCGGGGTGGGCGATGACGAGGGGGACGTTGTTCTGTTCCCGGTAGGCGCAGTTCCCTTTGCCTCGCATGCCGTGGGCGCCGCCGAGCTCACCGTGATCGGAGGTGTAGACGATGACGGTGGTGTCGAGGAGGTCGAGTGCCTCGAGTTCGGCGAGGAGTCGGGCGACCTGGGTGTCCATGTCTCGGAGGCAGTTGAAGTAGTAGTTCTGGTAGCGCCGCCATCTGGCCTCGTCATCCGGTGGGATGTGGCCGAGGAGCACGTCGTGGATCTTCATGTAGCCGTCGTGCATGGCCGGTCGGCCCGGTTCGTCGAGTGGCTGGTTCCAGTTGTCCGGCAGTGGGATCTCGTGGTCGACGTCGTAGATCGCGTGCTCAGGCGCCTTGGCGATGTTCAGGAAGCTCTTCGATCCCTGGACGACGTTGTCGTCGTCGGCGTTGAAGTACATGATGTCGTGGGGGTTGACGAGGTTGACCGCCAGCAACCAGGGCTTGCCCTCGCGGCGCTGCTGTCCTCCTTCCCGTCGGAGCCAGTTGACGGCTGAGGCTGCGGTCACTCCGTCGAATTGGTAGCCGCCGAGGGTGTTGGCGGTCTCGTCGCCGAGGCCGTGGAAGTCCGAGAAGCCGTACTTCTCGAGGCTGAGGCTCTTCATGCCTTCTTTGAGTTCGCGTTCGAACTTCTTGGTGAGGTGCCACTTGCCTTTGTAGGCCGCGTGGTAGCCGGCTTGGCGGAGCAGGTCGCCCATCGTCGGGATCTTGGTCGACAGGTCCCGTTGCCAGGGGAAGTTGACGTTGTCGAAGATGCCGGAGTGGACGATGTGTTGGCCGGTGTAGATGTTGGACCGGGAGGGGGAGCAGGCCACCGAGCAGACGTTGTGGTGCTCGAACGTGACACCAATGCGCTGCAGGCTCCGCAGGCCGGGGCGATCGACCCCATCGGGCTGGTTGCGGAAGTGGCGTTCCTGGTCGGTGAGGATGAACAGGATGTTGTACGGCTGTCGCGGCTCGGTGGTCATCGGTCGCTCCTCCCGGCGAGTTGGCTGGTTCGGCCGGTCAGGGCGTCCGGGAGTCTGGCCAGGTCCTCGGCGTAGTGCCCGAACAGGATCGAGCCGAGCATGATGGTGATCGTGTTGTAGGCGATCGCGTCGACGAAGAAGTCGACGCCGCCGAACTCGTAGTTGACATACATCGACAGGAACATGTTCGCCACCGCGAACAGCGCTCCGAGGGCTCGGGTCCGGGGGATCAGCACGAGGATCCCGTAGAAGATGGCGAGCACGTTGGCGGCGACGTGGAACCAGTCGGGGAGTGACCGGTCGGTGGCCGGCTGTTCCGGGCCGGCGCCGAGCGCAGCGACGAACATGGCCAGGGCGACCACGACGGCCACGACCGTGTAGGCGACCGTGGTTCGTCTGCCGTCTCGTTGCATGACAGACGACGGGCTGAGGATCTGTCTCATGTGATCGTGTCTCCTTGTCTCGGCTTTGATGTCGTTCTCGGGCCAACTCGGTGGGCCGCTCACGTTGGCGTTGCCTCGACGGTCCGGGCTGTGGCGACGGATCTCCTGCCGAGCTCACCGGCCGCCACGGCGCCGATCGCCATCATCAGGGCTGCACCGGCGATCACCATGACGACGATGGCCGGTTCGGCGAAGTTCTGGATGGTGATGAGCAGGGCCGCGGATGTGTTGCGTTGGGACGAGACCAGGCTGGTGACGACTCGCGTCTCGGGCGACGGTCCGCCGAGGCCGTACCCGGCGGCCATGGTGGCGACGACGAACACGAGCATGGCCGGGAGCGCGCCGGTGTCGAGGAGATCGATGAAGTCGTCGATCCCGATGACGATGCCGAGCGTGGCCTGGAGCATCAGTGTGACGCTCGCGGCCTGCTTGATGTAGGGCCCCAGTAGCCGGCCGAGCTCGGGGTACCGCGCGCTGACCACCAGACCAAGCGCAAGCGGGAGCAGCATCGTCGCGGCCATGGCCTGGGTCATACTCAGGACGTCGACGGCGACGTCGTCGACCAGCAGCGTGAGCGTGAGCGGCGCAAACACGATGGTGAGGACCTGCAGCGCCACCATCAGGCCGGCGGTGTAGGCCATGTCGCCCTTGGCGATCTGCACCACCTTGATCGTCATCGGCGACCCGGCGGCGACACCGAGGATGAACAAGCCAGTACCCAGGTCCTGGTTCAGGCCGAACAACCGGGCGACGCCGAAGGCCAACACCGGGGCAACGACAAAGTTCACCAACAACGACCGGACCACGAGGCCACGGTTCTTGAGCGGCGCGGAGATCCGCCCGACCGTCAGATCGAGACCGAGGTCGAACATGGTGCTGAGCACAAAGACCAGCACCAACACGTTGAAGACGGTCCTCAGGTCGTCCGGCATCACGCAACTCTCCGATCAAGACGCAAGGACACGGTTGATCTCCTCTTGGGGGACGGCCTGCAGCTGGCCACGGATGTCGCCGTCGAACGTCTGCTGCTTGGTGTGGACGTTGACGTACAGCTCGCCCCGCTCGGCCACCATGGCCATTCCGGCGACGGTGCGGTGCCGGTCGTTTGGGATTGTTGGGACGATGGGGCAGCCGGCAGTCAGGGCCCCGACGATGCCGTGCCCGTTGGTGGCGGCAGCGATATCGGCGTTGGTGACCTCGTAGGAGAGCACGTTGTCGGCGACGTACTCGGCCACGTCTCCGGTGGCGCCGGAGTCGACGATGATTGGCCCGAGCTGGCCGGGTCGCCCGCAGTGGAGGTGGGCCATGACGATGTCGTCCGGGTCGATGTTGACGATCTCCGGGTAGACGTAGGCCCGGCTGGACTCCTCGGTGAATGCGATCGTCCCGTGGCCCCGACCCTCTCGCTCCTCGCGATCGGTCGACGGCTCGGTCGATCGTGGTGAACAGGGCGTGAAGGAACGCATCGGTTGCCTCTCCGGGTCGGGCCCCGTGGACATGGCGGGGCCCGACGTCGAGTTGTGGGAACTAATTTCCCACATTAGCACCAAAAGTGGGAAAGACTATCCCAAATCGTTTCGGCCGCTGCTATCATCGCGCATCGTGACCGATACCAACCGGGCTCACAGGGTCGATGGCCGGACCGCCCGGCGAGAGCGAGGAGGCGGCCCACTTCCACCTCCAACACGCCGACCTGATCGACGCAGCGCCCGAGCCGGACCGATCCCGCACCGAACGCATCGCCGAATTCGTCGACCTCAGAATCCGCTGCACCGATGCCCTCTGGCCCTTGGCCAAACGGCTCGAAGCCCAGTCGCTCACCAACCCCGACCTGAAGCCGTTGACCAGCCAGCTGCGATCCGGCGTCACCGAGCAGGTCGATCGCTACTTCAGTCCCGAGCTCGACGAGCTGTCACCGGCACGGCGGGCCGACCTCCGGGCAACCCTCGACGTCACGACGTCATCAGCGATCGTGTGGGTGATGCAGGAAGTACACGGCCGTTCAACGAACCAGATCAAGCGGGCCTGGCGGTCGACGATCGCAACGCTGCTCGCTGTACACGACTGACACCCAGACCAAAGGAGCGCACGAGATGGCACCGAGCACCGAGCTGGCCGACAACGGCCAGCGGACCCAACCGGAGACCGTCGACTATCTGGTCATCGGAAGCGGCGCCACCGCCATGGCCTTCGTCGACACCATGCTCACCGAGACCGACGCCACCTTCGCCATGGTCGACCGACGACACGTGCCCGGTGGCCACTGGAACGACGCCTACCTCTACGTGAGGCTGCACCAGCCGTCCCAGTACTACGGCGTGGCCTCCGTGCCGCTCGGACGAGGCCGCAAAGACGAGACCGGCTTCAACCGCGGCTACTACGAACTGGCGTCCGGCGTCGAGGTGACGGCCTACTTCCACGACGTCATGGAGGACCGGTTCCTGCCCTCCGGACGGGTGTCGTACCACCCGTCCAGCGACTACGACCCGACCGAGCGCACGGTGACCTCCCTCCTGTCCGGCCGACGGACCGAGATCGCCCACCGGACCCTGGTCGACGCCAGCTACTTGACCGCCAGCATCCCGCTGACCCATGACCGCCCGTTCGACGTGGCCCCCGGTGTGACCTGTGAACCACCGAACAACCTGCCGCGTCTGGCGGCCAAACACCGCACGATCGCGATCATCGGCGGCGGCAAGACCGCAATGGACAGCGTCACCTGGCTGCTCGGCCACGGGTTCCCCGCCGAGCGCATCACCTGGGTCGTACCCCGCGACTCCTGGCTGATCAACCGATCGATCGTCCAACCCGGCCCGGAGAACTTCCACGCCACCTTCGGCGCACTCGCCGCCCAGACCGAAGCCTGCGCCACCGCCGGCTCGCTCGACGACCTGTGCCTGGCCCAGGAGGCAGCCGGCGTCTGGCTCCGACTGTCTCCCGACGTGTGGCCCCAGATGTTCCACGCCGCCACCATCTCCGAGCACGAACTGGCCGAGATCCGCAAGATCGACAACATCGTCCGCCTCGGCCACGTGCAGCGGATCGAACCCGGCCGCCTCGTCCTGGCCAAGGGCGATGTCGCCTGCGCGCCAGGAACACTCCACATCGACTGCACCGCCAGCGCCGCAAACACCAACGTCGGTGTCCGGGAACCGGTCTTCGCCGATGGTCGCATCAACCTCCAGATGATCCGATCGTTCCAGCCCTGCTTCAGCGCTGCGCTCCTGGGTTGGATCGAAGCTCACATCGACGACGACCGGAAGGCCTCGTTCGCCCTACCGACCCCGATGGTCGACACCGTGCATGACTGGCTCACGGTTCAAGCCGACGAGTTGCGCAATGTCTGGGCCTGGAGCTCAGAGCCCGAACTCAACGAATGGGTTGCCAACTGCCGACTCAACGCGCTTTCGGGGATGCTGCGCAACGTCGACCTCGCCGACCCGGACAAGCAAACCCTCGTCGAGCGAATGCTCACCGCCGCACCGGCCGCCGTCGACAACCTCAGTCGCCTCGCAGCCGACGTGAACGCCTGACGGGCCAGGCACAGGTCGACCGGCGGCCCCGAGCCGACGCCAGACGAGCACTCGGGCATCAGCCGGTTCGCCGGTCGACGACCAACGACGATCGGCCCGCTCGCCGGAGCACCCCGGGGCCTGGTCGCCTAGAGTCGGCGTCCCACAACCCCGTCCCGACGCCAACCTCGGCAGGCTGCGCCATGCCAGACAACGACCGAGCTGTCGACGCCGGCTCGCCCGGGCCGTCGACGCTGGCCAACCTGATGACCACGGCGGCGGCCTACGCCGTGCAGCGGGGGGTGCCGCTCGAACAGGTCGCCGAAGCGGCCGGGCTCGAGCCCCACCTCCTGGTCGCCGCGCCCGAGCGAGTACCGGACGATGCGGTGTCGCGTATCCTCGACCTCCTCCAGCAACGGTTCCCCGACGAGCCGGTCGCTCTCGAGATGGTGGCGGCGTCGCCGCTGCACTTCCTCGGCCCGTTCGAGCCGGCGGCGCGGCTCGTGCCCGACCTGCGGGCCGGTCTGGAGATGTTCGTTCGTTTCCGGAGCGTGCTGTCGACGAGCCTCGACCTCGACTTCGTCGAGGCGCCACCCGGTCCGATGCTGCGCTTCGAGCATCCGAACGACCTGACCTTCGGTCCGCTCGGGGCGGAGATGGCCCTGGCGATGGGGGCACGGGCACTCGCCGAGGCGCTCGGACTCCCCGACGCGCTGCGCCAGGTGTGGTTCCGGCACGAGCCGACGGCACCGGAGGAGCGCTACGCCGACGCCTTCCGCGTGCCGGTGCGGTTCGGTGCGCCGGCCAACGCCCTCCTCGTCCACGCCCACCGGCTCGACGACCCCGTCGATCCTGACGCCGGTGCTCGCCTGCGGGTGGTGCGGGCCCACCTCGAACTCGTCCGCCAGCAGCTCGAACAACAGGCGGACCCGGCCGAGCTGCGCCGCATCCGCGACGCGGCCGCCCACAACGCCGCCAGGGGGGAGTACGACGCGGGGGCGTTGGCCCGCCGCCTCGGCATGAGCCCCCGCACCCTGCAGCGGCGCACCGCCGATCTGGGTACATCGGTGCGTTCGGTCGTCGACGAGGTACGGATCGCCTCCGCCCGCCAACTGCTCGCCGACCCCGAGATCGGGCTGATCGAGATCGCCATTGCGCTCGGCTACTCGACCGACAGCGCGTTCCGCCGGGCCTTCCGCCGCTGGACAGGACAGAGCCCGACCCAGTACCGCCGATCCCTCGGCTCGGCCGCGCACGGCGCAGGCTAAGCGGACTTGGTCGGAACCGCCGACCGACGCCCCCGGGGACCGCCGGTCGAGCGATCAGCGGCCGAGCACACCGTCGATCACCTCGCGAAGGACCCGCTCGGCCGTGTCACCGCCACTGCCACCGCCGTCAACGCCACCGCCGCCACCGTCGGGGCCGTCAGCACCGTCGGCACGCCGCCAGGCGACGTGGCCGTCCGGCCGGATGAGGACTGCGCCGGCGGTCCCGATGCCGTAGACGCCGGGCAGGTCACCCCGGTCGGTGAGACCGGCGTCGCCGATCCGGTAGGCGTCGATCGGGACCGGTCCGTCAGCGGCCACGGCCCTGGCGGCCTCGATCCAGGGCCCGCCGTCCGGACCGGCGAGGAGC
Source organism: Actinomycetota bacterium (assembly GCA_039195375.1). Taxonomy (GTDB): domain Bacteria; phylum Actinomycetota; class Acidimicrobiia; order Acidimicrobiales; family SZUA-35; genus JAHELU01. The sequence goes on along the minus strand of JBCCVL010000166.1, from coordinate 6,668 downwards.
GTCAGCCCGGTACCGACCAGATCGATGGTCGACAGGCGCTCATCCTCGGCCCCGAGCCAGTGATGTGGCGCCCGAGCCCCCGGCGTCGCGCTCGCGACGTAGTCGGCGTAGTCGTCGGCGACCGGTGGTGGGGCGGTCCCGTCCGGCACCACGGCGCTCGACTCGTAGATCGAGCCGAACTCAATTCCGAGATGGTTGCCGTAGCGGTTGGACGCCTGCATCAACTCGTCTGCGCCGAGCGCCATTGTGTCGCCGGGCGTGCCACCATCGGCGACACCTCCGGACGTCATGGCCGACCGGATCCTGGCGACGTTGCCCGAGTTCTGCAACGACTGCTCGGTGATCCGCTTCGACAGTGGTCGGCGCTCGGTCCCGTAGGTCTCGACGAGCGACCACGGCGCTCCGTGGCGCAGGTGCCAGGCCAGCTTCCAGATGACGTTGTGCATGCCCTGCAGGCCGGTGTTGACACCGAGACCGCCGGTCGGCGGGAACTGGTGGGCGGCATCGCCGATCAGGATCGTGCGGCCGCTCACGAACCGCTCGGCCACGGTGGCGTTGAGCTGCCAGAAGCCGACCGAGACCACCTCGACGTCGAGGTCGTCGACGCCGACCGCGGCCCGCACCCAGTCCCGGACGACCTCGTCGCTGAAGGTCTCCCGGTTCGACGTCTCGGGGGAGGCGTTGATCTGGCACAGCCACCGACCGGAGGCGTCGAGCGGCTGCAGCACGCCGTCGGCGGCATCGGTGGCGACGAAGAACAGCACGGCGCGGCGATCGTCGACCAGCGGTTCGATGTCGGCCAGGAAGTAGGCGTTGACGAAGTCGGCCAGTTCCCGGCGGCCCTCCAGCTCGATGCCGATCGCCCGACGGACGAAGCTGCCGGCCCCGTCGGCGGCGAGCAGGGCCGACCCTTCGATCGTCTCGGTCCGACCGTCGACCTCGACCTCGACGGCAGCGTCGACGTCGTCCGCCGTCGCCCCCCGGACCAGGCGAACGACCTCGGTCGAGAACCGGAGGTCGACGAGCCCCGTCGCCCGGGCGCCGTCGACGAGGATCTCCTCGACCAGGTCCTGTGACGACATCACCGGCTCGACGGGGGAGACCGCAGGACCGGGGCCGATGAAGCCGTGTGTGTCGATGTGACCGAACTCGGTGCCGGTGGCCGTGTCGAGGAACCGGATCGGGCTCTTCCACCCGGGTGGCGTGTCGATCGACCGCACCCGCCGGTAGACGGTCCGCCCCCAACCACGGACGATCTCCATCGTGCGGGTGTTGACGTTGCGGGTCTTCGGGTGCCAGGAGGTCGTCGCCCGGCGTTCGAGGACCACAGACGGGACCCCGAACCGAGCGAGTTCCATGGCCGCGCCGAGACCGACCGGACCGGCGCCGACGATGATCACGGGTCGGTGTTCCACGGTTGGTCTCCTCCCGACCCTTCCGTGTCTAGGCCGGGTTCGGGGCTGTCGGCAAGACCGTCGTCCGCCGCCCGCCTCTGGCCGCCTCGGTCGGCTACCCGAGTGGCTACCGCTGTGGCTCAGCCGGCGACGACGGCGGCGACACCAGCCAGCACGGCGACGAGGCCGACGACCTGCAGCCTCGACACCGCATCGCGGAAGACCAGCCAGCCGACGGCCACCGACGCTGCGGGGAACATCGACACCGTCACCACCGTCGCCCGTGGATCGCTGGCGACGCCGAGGATGATGAAGATCGTGGTCAGACCGGCCAGCGCCCCGGCGAGCACGGCCGCGACCCGGTAGCCGGCCGGCGCCACGATGCTGCGACCGCGTCCGGTCGCCACCGCGGCCAGCAGGACGAAGGCGGCGACCCGCTGCGACACCGCCGGCCACTGACCGGCCGAGGCCGACACCTCGGTGAGGACTGCGGTGCCGATGCCGTAGCCGAGCCCCGACACGGTGCCCCAGAGCAGACCGGCCCGGACCCCGCTGGCCGACCCGCCGGCGGTGATCAGGCCGAGCCCGGCGACGGCGATGGCAGCCCCGACCAGGGCCGCGGCCGACGGTGGCGCGCCGGTGATCGCCGTCACTGCGAAGGGGATCACGGCGGCCAGGGTGGCGACGAGCGGGGCGACGACCGCAGCAGACGACCGCTGCAGCCCGCCGTAGTAGAACGACAGCCCGATCCCGAGCCCGATCCCCGAGACCGCCCCGATCGTGAGGTCGGCGACGGACGCCGCCCCCTGGTCGAGCAACGTCGCCACCAGCGACGTGAGGAAGGCGACGAACTGCATGGCGACGGTGGCCGTGAGGGCCGAGCTGGCCAGCACCACCCGACGCCCGAACAGGTCCGACAGTCCGATGCTGAGCGCGCCGAGCGAACCGAAGAGCGCCCCCATCAGGACGCCCGCACCGACGTCCGCTCGTCGTCGTCACCCGACCGCATGACACCGTGTCTACCAGCCGGCTCCACCCATCGATCGTGGAATCCGGCCGGTGACGGGGGAATGCGGTTCCCGGCCCGGCGGTTCATGCGTCCGTGCCGAGGACACGACTGCTCGCCGTACTCCTTGGGCTTGCCCTGGTGGCCGCGGCCTGCGGCTCGTCATCGACGTCGTCGACGGCACCGACCGGGGCAAGCGACGGCGAGTCGGCCCTGTCCGGCACCTTCGAGACGCTCGACGGCACGTCGATCGACCTCGGCGACCTCGCGGGCCAGGACGTCGTGCTGTGGTTCTGGGCTCCGTGGTGACCGTTTTGACGCAGTGAGTCCTCCACGGTCGTGGAGGTGCAGCAGCGCTACGGCGACCAGGTCCGCTTCGTCGGCGTTCCCGGGCTGGCCGAGCCCGAGTCGATGGCCCGGTTCGTGTCCGACACCGGCTCCGGCGCCTTCCCCCACATCCCCGACGGTGATGGCGTGATCTGGGAGCGGTTCGGGGTCACCCAGCAGCGCACCTACATCTTCATCAACGACGACGGGACCGTCCGCCGGGCCAGCTACGGCAACCTCCCTGGTGACGTCGAGGACCTGATCGCCTCCTGATCGGGCCCGGGGCGGCGCCGCCGGCCGCCAGCGCGGCTCCAGAACTTCTCCAGGGTCCCTCCAAGCCCGGTCGGGCCAGGTGGCTCAGCATGATCTCCATGAACGTGCTGCAACTCCACCCCATCGAGGTCCGCCAACTCGGCGAGACCGACGCCCACCACATCGAGGGCCTGTTCAACGGGCTCTCGGACCAGGATCGCTACTTCCGGTTCTTCCGGCCGATGCCGACGTACCCGACGGCGGTCATGGACCTGCTGACCGGGATGGACGGGATCGACCACGTCGCCGTCGGCGCCTTCGTCGACGGGACCTGCGCCGGCGTCGCCCGCTTCATCCGGAGCACCCGTCGCCCGACGGTGGCCGAGGTCGCCGTTTCGGTCGCCGACGGCCACCGGGGCATGGGCCTGGCCCGCCGGTTGGTGGCCGCCCTCGACGTCCTCGCCGTCGATCGCGACATCGAGCGCTTCGAGATCTACGTGCACCCCGGCAACCGTCCGGCCGCCCAGCTCTTCCGCTCGCTCGGCTTCACCCTGGTGCTCGACTCGGGCACCCTCGAAGGCGAGCGTCGGGTCGGAGCGGCCGAGCCGGCGCCGGCCCTCGCTGCGTGACCGGGAAATCGGCGGTCGAGACCTCGCCGTTGAGCGAGACTCACACGGTGGTCGAGCCCATCCACGATCGCGAGACCGACACCGGCGAAGGTGTCGTACGGGCGCTCCTCCGCCGGCACCTGCCCGGCGAGGCCGGCCGACCGCTGACCCCGATCCGGTCATCCGGCACCGACAATGCGATGTGGCGCCTCGCCGGCTCCGCCCGCCAGCTCGTCGTTCGACTGCCGCGGATGGCGGGCGCAGCAGCCGCCATCGACCGCGAGCGGTGGATCCTCGGGCTCCTCGCCGACGACGGGACGTTCCCGCTCTCGGTCCCCGAGGTCGTCGTGGCCGGCGAGCCCGGCCCCGACTTCCCGCACCCCTGGCTCGTGCTCGGCTGGCTCGACGGCGACGACGCCTGGGCCACCCGCAACCGGCTCCTGGCTCGGGAGGCGGCCGGCGACGACCGACTGGCCATCGACCTCGCCGCCGCCGTGCGAGCCATCCGATCCCTCGACGGTGCCGGCGGTCCCAGCCGACCGATCGGACAACGAGGCGGCCCGATCGGACCCGTCGTCGACGAGGTCAAGCGGTGGCTCGACGATCCGACATGGTCGGCCGGTCACCACCTCGACGTCGCCGCCGTCCGGCGGGCGATCGACGAGGCGGGCGAGGCCGACGCCGACCCGATCGAGCCCGTCCTCGTCCACGGTGACCTGCTTCCCGGCAACCTCCTCGTCGGCACCGGCCGCACCGGCGGGCCGTCGGACCGGGCGGGTCCGCGGCTCAGCGCGATCATCGACTGGGGGTCGGCCGCACTGGCCGACCCCGCGCAGGACCTGACCCCGGCCTGGGCGGTGCTCGGCCACCGGGGTCGGCTGGTGTTCCGGGAGGCCCTCGGCGTCGACGAGGCGACCTGGCTCCGCGGTCGGGCCTTCGAGCTGCAGCACGCCGTCGGCGCAATCCTCTACTACCGGCCCCGGCGCCATCCCCTCGCCGACGTCATGGCCAACACGCTCGACCAGCTGCTGGGCGAGCGGACCGATCACTAGGCTGCGGTGATGAGCGCAGGTGCGACTCCCGAGATGAACGCCGCCGAACTGCAGGCGGGGCTGGTCCAGAGTCCGGGCTACCGGTACGCAGAGCGGGTCGGCCAGCAGCTCTTCGTCGCCGGGCAGGTTCCGCTCGATGGCGACGGTGACCTCGTCGGGCCGGACGATCCGGCCGCCCAGGCCGTCGCCTGCCTCGAGAACCTCCGGACCCTGCTCGGGGTCCATGGGTGCTCGGTGGCCGACGTCCGCCAGCTCACCATCCACGTCGTCGGGCCACACCAGCACCTGCTCGATGCCTGGGCCGCGGTGCGCGACTGGTTCGACGGCTCCGTGCCGCCGGCCACCCTGCTCGGCGCCCACCTGTTGGGTTTCGGCGGTCAGCTCGTCGAGATCGACGCCACCGTCATCACCGACGGCTGACCGCTCCGCTCAGCCCGTCGTCAGGAGTCGGTGAAGCGGGAGAGGTTGCCCGTCCGCACCACCGCGAACAGGACCACGACCGCGCACAGGATGCCGGCGATCCAGGGCACACCTTCGTTGTCCGGTGTGATGACCCGCCCGACGATCTGGCCGAGCAGCATGCCAACGATGCCGAGACCGACCGTCATCGGGATCGAGAGGTTCTGGCGACCGGGCACCAGGGCCCGGGCAATGAAGCCGATGATGCCACCGGCGATGATCGAGCCGATGATTCCGATAACCCAAGCCATTTGAGGCCGTCCTTCCGCTGCCCACACGCGTTCGCCCGTAGAGGCATGTTGAGGGTTCCTTGTCTTTTCTTGCCAACGGAGCGTACCGAGTGGCCCCGTCGTGGGGCAAGGACCCCCAGGTGAACGGCCTATGACCGCCTTGGACCGGCGACGTGGAGTGGCAGGCCGAGCGCGCCGTGCGCCGCTTCCAGGAGACCCTCCGACATGGTCGGATGCGGGTGGATGGTGGCCGCCACCTCCTCGACGGTCGCCGCCATCTCGATCGCCAACGCCGCCTCGCCGACCAGCTCCGACACCGCCGGGCCGGCCAGGTGGGCGCCGAGCACGGTGCCGGCCCGGTCGGCCACCAGCTCGATGTGGCCGCCGTCGGCGCCGAGGGTCCTGGCCCGCGACGAGGCCGAGATCGGGAACACGAAGCTGGTGACCTCGACGCCGTCGGCCTCGGCCTTGGCCCGGGTCAGGCCGACCGTGGCCAGCTCGGGGTCGGCGAAGACGACGGCCGGGATCGCCGCCGGGTCGAAGCTGGCCGGTCGACCGGCCACCGTTCGGGCCGCCACCTCGGCCTCGGCCGTCGCCTTGTGGGCCAGGGCCGGACCGTCGGTGACGTCGCCGATGGCCAGCACGTTGCGACTGGCCCGGCGCTGGCCATCGACCGGGATCAGCCCCCGGTCGTCGACCTCGACGCCGACCACGTCGAGGCCGAGCTCGTCGGTGTTCGGTCGCCGGCCGACGGCGACGACGACCGCGTCGGCGGTCACCGTCTCCGACCCGGTTCCGTCGGCCCGTTCGAGCGTCAGCGAACACGCACCTCGTGGTCCCGGTTCCCAACCGGCGGCCAGGTGGCCGGTGCGGACCTCGACCCCGAGTCGGACGAGGCTCCTGGCCGCCACCCGACCGAGGCGGGCGTCGAGGCCGGGCAGGATCGACGGCGCCGCCTCGACGAGCGTCACCGCCGAGCCGAGCTTGGCCCAGGCGGTCCCCAGCTCGATCCCGATGTAGCCCCCGCCGACCACGACCATGCGCTCTGGCACCCGGTCGAAGGCGAACAGCGCCCCGGTCGAGTCGACGACCGTGGTCCCGTCGAAGGGGAGGGCCGGCAGTTCGACCGGCCGGGAGCCGGTGGCGACGATGGCGTGCTCGAACTCGACGTGCTGGACGCCGTCGCCGGCCGTCACCACCACCCGGTTCGACCGGGCGAAACGGGCCGTTCCCCGGATGACCTCGACTCCGGCGTTGGCCAACAGGTGCTCGACGCCGGACGTGAGGCCATCGACCACGGTGCGGAGGTGCGCCTGGACGGCGGCCAGGTCGACCGAGGC
>JBCCVL010000165.1:0-14010 GCA_039195375.1 Actinomycetota bacterium | reverse complement strand
CGCCGACGATCCCGCTTGGGACGACGAGGAGGGTGGCGACCAGTCGTCGAGTCCGAGCTGACGGGCGACGCCGTCGGTGATCGCCACCTCGTCGACCGCGGTCGGCCAGCGGCCGTCGACGAGGTCGAGCCGCGGGCCGGTGACCGGGTCGTTCGGGTCCTGGGCCCGCAGGTCGAGGAGGCCGGCGGTGCCGGCCAGCGCGGTCGACGAGAGCTGGATCGTGCCGTAGGGGTGACCCTGGTCAGCGAGCGCCCGTTCGACGGTCGCAGCCTCGCCGACCACCGACGCCCGGACCCGACCGTCGTGATGGGTCAGGCTCGGCGGCACCGCCAGGTTGAAGACCGACACCAGCGCGCCGACGCCGACGGCGACACCGGTGGCCAACAGGGCGGCGATCACGAGATGCTGCCGCCACTCGAGCCGCACGATCCGGAGGCTCCAGCGCCAGAGGAATCCGTTGGTGGTCATCGCCCGGCCGCCACGTCGTGTCCGCCCAGCCGGCCGACGGCCGCCGTGTGGTCCCCCGCGGCGTCGGCACGCCCGGTCACCTGCCCATCGAGTCGACCATCGCGGAGGCGGACGATGCGGTCGGCGCCGGCCGCAACCTCGTCGTCATGGGTGACGACGACCACCGCCCGTCGACCCTCACCGGCCGTCCGCAGGAGCTCCATCACCGAACGGCCAGACGCCCGGTCGAGGGCACCGGTCGGCTCGTCGGCCAGCAGCAGGAGGCGGTCGCCGGTCAGCGCCCTGGCGATGGCGACCCGCTGCTGCTCGCCACCGCTGAGGTCGTCCGGGAAGGCATCGGCCCGGTCGGCGAGCCCGACCCGATCGAGCAGCTCGACGGCCTGCCGTCTGGCCTGACGGCCACCGACGCCGTCGAGCTCGAGCGGCGCGGCCACGTTCTCGGCCGCCGTCAGACCGAGCAGGAGGTTGAACTGCTGGAAGACCAGACCGATGCGGCGGCGGCGCACCTCGGCCAGCGCCGATGTCGACAGCCGAGCCAGGTCGCTCCCGTCGAGCACGACCCGGCCGGCGTCGGCCGCCTCCAGACCACCGGCGATCGACAGGAGCGTCGACTTGCCTGACCCGCTCGGTCCCATGATCGCCACCATCTCGCCAGGGCCGACGTCGAGGTCGACCCCATCGAGCGCCCGGACCTCGTTCGGGGCCAGACCGAACGTCTTCGACACCCCGTGCATGCTGAGCAGTTCATCCATGCCGATGACGATGCGGGGTCGCCTGTGAACCGGATGTGAACGGTGGCGGTGCGTCCGGCGGTCATGCTCGACGTTGCGGCGACGAGAGCGCCAAAACGCAAAGCGACCGTTCGTGGACCCACCCTGAACCTCTCCCCAAGAGTGAGTCCACGAACGATCGAAGAACACTGTAGTCCACCCCGGACCACATCCACACCACACCCGCCCCCACCCACCAAGCCCGGTCCCGAGCAAGGCGGTCGGGTCGCGATGCAGCCACGGGGGTCGCCAATCAGCGCCATGGTCGCACGACCGGCCCACGAGGTGGCTGCCCGGACGTTGTAGTACAAACGGGCCCCATGCGAACGATTGCCGAAGGCCTGCAGTTCCCCGAGGGCCCGGTCGCCCTGCCAGACGGCTCGGTCGTGCTGGTCGAGATCGCCCGCCGCACGCTCAGCCGCGTCACCCCGGACGGCACCGTCGAGGTCGTGGCCGAGTGCGGCGGAGGCCCGAACGGGGCGGCGATGGGGCCGGACGGCAAGATCTACGTCTGCAACAACGGTGGCTTCACGTGGCGCCAGCTCGACGGGATGCTGTTGCCTGGTCACCAACCAGAGGACTACGAGGGCGGCTCGATCCAGCGGGTCGACCTCGACACGGGTGCGGTCGAGACGCTGTACACCGAGGCCGAGGGGTGGCCCCTGTTCGGCCCGAACGACCTGGTCTTCGACCGCAACGGCGGCTTCTACTTCACCGACCTCGGCAAGGGTCGGGAACGGAACCTCGACCGCGGGGCCATCTACTACGCAACGGCCGACGGCTCATCGGTCCGGGCCGTGTGCCGGCCGCTGGTCACGCCGAACGGGGTCGGCCTCTCCCCCGACGAGGATCGCCTCTACTACGCCGAGACGATGACGGGCCGGGTCCGCTACTGGGACCTGGCCGAACCCGGCGTGGTCGCTCCGGCCGGGCCGGAGCTGTCGTCATCGCAGGGCACCCCGTCCCACCTGCTCGGCGTGGTGCCGGGAGACGGCCGGGTCGACTCGCTCGCCGTCGACTCGGAGGGCAACGTGTGTGTGGCCACGCTCGGCACGGGGGCGATCACCGCCTTCGCCCCCGACGGTGGCCTGCGGGCGATCCTGCCCGTCCCCGGCGACCCGATGGTGACCAACGTCTGCTTCGGCGGGACCGAGCTGCGGACCGCGTTCCTGACCGCTTCGGCCTACGGCACGCTCCGGGCCCACGAGTGGCACTGCCCGGGCCTGCCGCTCAACTTCCTGAACCGCTGACGCCGGCCCCGGGCGCCGCTCGGTCGTCAGTCGGTCGGCACGAACTGGTGGTACCAGTTGAGGTCACCGGCGTCGACGAGCACCTGCGTCTCGTCGGCGGCGCTCCCACCGGCGACCGTGGCCACGACCAGGCGGAACCGACCGTCGGATGGCTCGACGCACCGGGTGCGTCCTGCACGATCCCGTCGGTGCCGATCGACAACAGGTCGGGATCGGACGCCGACGAGCCCGGCTGCGCCCGCAGTACGACCAGACGGACGCCGGCGACGACCGGCGACCCGTCGGCAACGAGATCGAGCTGGCGACGGGTCACCGGCTCGCCGTAGGCGGGTAGGTCGATCGGCGGGCCGACCTCAGCTGGGCTCCCCCAGCGCCTTGGCCACGGTGAGCCACACGTCGGGGTCGAGCCCGAGGCCGACGTGGCTCGAGCCGACCTCGACCATCGTCGCGTTCGGCGACGACCGGTCGATGCAGGCCCGCCAGGCGACGGCGCCGTCCCGCCGGGTGAAGATCGCCGTGATCGGGACCGTGATCGGCTCGTTCTCGTCGAGCTCCTCCTGGAGCAGTCGGATCCGTTCGACCTCGGCCGGGTCGTAGCTGGCGGCGCCGACGGTGTGGGTCGGACCGCCGATGGCCGGGGTGCCGTAGGTGACGACCCGGTTGACCTGCTCGGGCAGCTGGCGGGCCACCTCGCGGGCGACCACCCCGCCGAGGCTCCAACCGACGACGTTGACCGGGCGGCCAGACGCCTCGGCGTGGCCGGCGACCCGCTCCATCATCTGGTCTCGCAGCGACTCGACATCGCCCCGGTTGACCCCGAGCCCCCATGGTCGGCTGTCGTGGCCGAGCCGATCGAGATAGGCCCCGATCGGCCACATCGACGACTCCGGCGCCTTCCACCCCGGGAACAGCACGGCGATGCGCCCATCGCCCTTCGGTGCGGTGACCAACGGGCCGGCCCGCAGCGCCAGCCGGGCCGGTTCGAACGCCACCGTCAGCTCAGCCAGCAGGCGACGCCGCCCTGGCGGGCCCTGTGGCGGGCCGACGGCGTCGACCTGGCGGTCGGTCAGAACGGTTGCGGTCATGGCGGCACCTCCGCCGATGATTGTCGTCGCTCCGGCGGGACGGCGGCGAGTCGCGCCCGGCGCCTGCTCGCCGGCCCGGCTGACGGTGTAGCGTCGTCACCATGACCGACGATCCGTCCGCATCGGGGCCCCAACCGGTCACGCTCGGCCGGCGCACCGAGCCCGAGATCGCCTGCACGCTGTCCGCCGATGCCATCGGCGACCGCATCGACGAATGGCGGCAGCTCCTCGAGTCGGTCACGGCCAGGGAGCCGCTCGACGACGGGATCCGGCTCGTCCTCGACGCCGACGTGTCGTCGTCGGAGCTGTGGCGCCTCACCACCGCCGAACAGGCTTGCTGTGCGTTCTTCGCCTTCGCCATCACCGTCGACGCTCGGGGGATCGCGCTCGAGGTGCGGGCCCCGGCCGAGGCCACCGAGCTCGTCACCACCCTGTTCGGCCACGCGGACTAACGGCCGGCCAAGCGGCGCCCGCCGAGCACGACGGCCGGGCCCCGAGGGACCCGGCCGTGCGTGACCGGTTCAGCTGACGGTCGGGCCGGTCTGCCCGACCGGTCGGTCAACCGCTGTTGGCTTCGGTCAGTGCCCGTTTCACGAGCACCTGGGCCAGCGCCGTGCGGTACTCGACGTCACCATTGAGGTCCTCCGGCGGCGCCGTTCCCTGGGCCGCGACCGCCGAGGCGGCGTCGACGTCGGCCCCGGAGGCCAGGGCGTCGTTGACCGCCGAGGCCAGGATCGGGGTTGGGCCCATGTTGACCAGCGACACCGTCGTCGACCCGTTGGCCACCGCCGCACAACCGACGATGGCCCAGTCCTGGGCCCGCCGGTTGAACTTCTGGTACGACCAACCGGCCCCGTTCATCTTGGGGATCCGGACCTCGGTGATCATCTCGTCCGGGCCGACCGCGGTCTCCAGGAAGCCGGTGAACAGCTCGGCCGCGGGGATGACCCGCTCAACGCCAGGACCCTTGACCACGACCGAGCCCTGCAGCGCGAGCAGCGCCGCCGGGAGGTCGGAGGCGGGGTCGCCGTGGGCGATCGAGCCGCCGATGGTGCCCCGGTGCCGGACCGACGGGTCGCCGACCTGGGACGCCACGTGGGCAAGCAGCGGCACCTCGGTCTTGAGGAGGTCACTGGTCTCCACCGCCATGTGGCGGGTGAGGGCCCCGATGGCGACGTGGTCGCCGGCGTCGTTGATGTAGCTGAGGTCGGACAGCCGACCGATGTCGACGATGACGCCGGGGGTGGCCAGCCGGAACCGCATGAGCGGTATCAGGCTGTGACCGCCGGCCATCAGCTTGGCCTCGTCGCCGTGCTGGGCCAGGGCGGCCAGTGCGGCGTCGGCCGATTCGGCCTCGACATAGTCGAACGTTGCTGGAATCACTGGGCACCTCCGCTGGACTTCGCCGACTGGATGGCCTTCCACACGACGGCCGGGGTGGCCGGCATGGGCAGGTCCCTGATGCCGTGGGGCGACAGGGCGTCGCACACGGCGTTGATGACGGCGGCGGCCGAACCGATCGTGCCGGCCTCACCCACGCCCTTCACGCCGAGCGGGTTGCTCGTCGACGGGGTGGTGGTGTAGCCGAGCTTCATGCTCGGGACCTCCGTCGGTGACGGTACGAGGTAGTCGAGGAACGACGGGTTCTTGCAGTTCCCGTCCTCGTCGTAGGCCGCACCCTCCCACAGTGCCTGGGCGACGCCCTGCACGATGCCGCCGTGGACCTGGCCCTCGACGATCAGCGGGTTCACCTGGTTGCCGCAGTCGTCGATGGCGATGTAGTCGATCAGGTCGACCCGACCGGTCTCCTCGTCGACCTCGACGACGGCGACGTGGGTGCCGAAGGGGAAGGCGAAGTTGGGCGGATCGAACGTCACCTGCTCCTGCAGGTTCGGCTCCATGCCGTCTGGCAGGTCGTGGGCGGTGAACGCACCGAAGGCCACGCTCTGGATCGGCATGGTCTTGTCCGGCGAGCCCTTCACCGTGAAGCTGCCGGCGTCGAACTCGAGGTCGTCCGGGTTGGCCTCGAGCTGGTGGGCCGCGATCTCCTTGGCCTTGTCGATGACCTTGTCACAGGCCATGGCGATGGCAACGCCGCCGACCGCCAGCGACCGCGACCCGTAGGTGTCGAGGCCGAGCGGGCTGATGGCGGTGTCGGAGTGCAGCACGGTCACGTCGTCCGGATCGACGCCGAGCTTGTCGGCCACGATCATCGACCACGACGTCTCGTGACCCTGCCCGTGCGGGGTCGAGCCGGAGACCACCTCGACCTTGCCGGTCGGCAGGAACCGCACCACGGCGTGCTCCCAGCCGCCGGCACCGTAGTTGAGGCCGCCGAGGGCCCGGCTCGGGGCCAGACCGCAGATCTCGACGTAGGTGCACAGCCCGATCCCGAGCTGCTTGCCGTCACCGGCGTCCCGCCTCGCCTGTTGCTTGGCCCGGAGGTCGGCGTAGCCGGCCATGTCGAGCGCGGCGTCGAGGTTCGGGCCGTAGTGGCCCGAGTCGAACACCAGCGTGGCCGGCGTCTCGAGGTTCTCGAAGTGCTCGCCGTCGCCGAGATAGTTGCGGCGACGGATCTCGTCCGGTCCGACGCCGACCTCGGCGGCGAGGATGTCCATGGCCCGCTCGATGGCGTAGCTGGCCTCGGGCCGGCCGGCGCCGCGGTAGGCGTCGGTCGGGGTGAGGTTGGTGAAGTACCCGTCGCAGGTGAAGCCGAACGCCGGCACGGCGTAGACACCCGTGTAGAGGAAGCTGCCGAGCAGCGGCACCCCCGGGGTGATCAGCATCATGTAGGCGCCCATGTCGGCGTCGAGGTGGACCCGACAACCGAGCAGCTTGCCGTCGGCGTCGGCGGCCAGCTCGATCGTCTGGATCTGGCCCCGACCCTGGTGGGTGGAGAACGCGGCCTCCGACCGGGTCTCGGTCCAGCGAACGGCCCGTCCGAGCTTGTTGGCCAGCGTGGCGGCCAGGATCTCGTCCGGGTTGACGTTGAGCTTGGCCCCGAAGCCACCGCCGACGGCGGGGGCGACGATCCGCAGCTTGCCCTCGGGCAGTCCGGTGGTGGCGGCGATCATCACCTTGAGGATGTGCGGCACCTGGGTGGCCGAGTACAGGGTGAGGTCACCGCCGGCCGGCGACGGGATCGCCAGCACCCCTCTTGGCTCCATGGCCGCCGGGATCAGCCGCTGCTGCACGAACTCGGCGGAGATGGTGTGGGTGGCGTTGGCGAACGCCGCCTCGAGTGCATCCGGGTCCGGGATCAGCGGCCAGTGGTAGGCCTTGTTCGACTCCAGGTCGGAGTGGGCGGTGGCCGATCCGTCCCTCGCCGCCTCGACCGAGGCGACGGCCGGGAGCGGTTCGTAGTCGACGTCGACCAGCTCGGCCGCATCGGCCGCGCCGTACCGACTGTCGGCCAGCACCACCGCGACGATCTCGCCGACGTGGTGGACCTCGTCGACGGCGGCCGGGTAGTGCGGCGGGTTGACCATGTCGGGGGTGACCGGCCAGGCGCAGGGCAGCGGTGCCGCCCACAGGCCCATGTCGTTGAGTTGGGCGCCGGTGTAGACCGCGTGCACCCCCTCGGCCGCCTCAGCGGCCGACGTGTCGATCCCGTTGATCCGTGCGTGGGCCATCGGGCTGCGGACCATGCCCATCCACAACTGGCCGGGAACCTGGATGTCGTCGACGTACTTGCCCTCACCGGTGAGGAGCTTCGGGTCCTCCTTGCGGAGCCGGGGTGTCCCCATGACGGTCATGACGCACCTCCGTTGGCGGCCTGGAGGACGGCCTTGACGATGTTGTGGTAGCCGGTGCAGCGGCACAGGTTGCCTTCGAGGCCCTCGCGTACCTCGGCCTCGGTCGGGTTCGGGTTCTCGACCAGGAGGGAGGTGGCGGCCATGATCATGCCGGGGGTGCAGTAGCCACACTGGAGGCCGTGGCACTCCATGAAGGCCTGCTGCATCGGGTGGAGGTCACCGTTGGTGGCCATCCCCTCGATCGTCGTCACGTCCTCACCTCGGGCCTGGACGGCCAGCATGGTGCAGGACTTCACGGACTCGCCGCCGACGTGCACGGTGCAGGCGCCACATGACGACGTGTCACAGCCGATGTTCGTCCCGGTGAGTTCCAGGTCGTCGCGTAGATAGTGGACGAGCAGTGTCCGCGGCTCGACGTCGCCGGCGCGCGATTGCCCGTTGACCGTCATTTCGACGTGCAAGAGTCAACCCCCTTGATTGTGCGGTGCTTGAAGCCCGACCGAGTCGGTCGGGCCCCAAGAGACTTGCACAGATCACGGGGCGACGCAGCACCTGGCGTCGGACCGTCATGTCCCCGCCCGCGGGCCGGCCGGGAGCGGCGTCGGGGCGAGCCCCGGAACGGCTTACTGGGCGGTGTTCGCGGTGGCGGCCCAGACCGAGGCGATGGTGTCGGCGCCGAGCTCGCCGGAGGAGCGGGCGACGACCCGGTTCTCACCGTCGAGGTAGACCGCATAGGGGAACCCGCCATTGCCGTAGGCGACGAGGGCGGACGACGAGGCGTTGTCCCGCATGGTCTGCGGGGTGAAGCCCTCCTCCTCGAGCCAGGTCGAGACGGGGAAGTTGCCACGGCCGCGGTCGACCGCGGTCGACACCGCGTAGATCTCGAGGTCGGCCGGGACCTGGCCGCTCTCGATCAGGCTCTGGACCTGGGGCACCTCGCGCTGGCAGTGGGGACACCAGTGGGCCAGGAAGTAGATGACCTTCGGCGTGCCGTCACCGGTGATGGTGAACTCGTTGCCGTCGAAGTCGGTGCCGACGAGGGTGGGGGCGACCTGACCGAACGACGGCTCGGTCTGCGGGTCGGTCAGGGCGACGCCGCCCGGCATGGGCGACAGGGCGTCGCCGGCGATCTCGATGTCGGCGACCTGCTCACCCGCCTCGGCGGTGGCTGCGCCCTCGCCCCTGGTGGTCACGAACCAGGCGACGGCGGCGAGACCGACGACCAGGATCGCGGCGACGATGAGCACGAAGCCCTTGCCCGACTGGTCGGACGGGTTGGAGATGGTCTTGGTCTGTGTGGCCATGTGGGGATGTCAGCTCCTGTCGGAAACGGGGACTCGTTCGCTCTCGGCGACTGCCGGCATCGGGGCCGGCTGGCGGGATCGGCGCTCGTCGAGCTCCCGGAGCACGACGAGGGTGAGGATGGCGACGAAGCCGATGCCGGCCATGGTCGGGATCGTCATGAACCCGAACTCGTTGACCCACCGGAGCGAGCAGGGGTTGTCGGCCTGGCAGAAGTCGCCGACGCCACCGAACTCCTGCTCGTAGCGGTGGAAGGCGGCGACCAGCAGACCGACTGCGGCGAGGCCGGCGGCGGTGAGACGCAGCCAGGCCCGACGGGTGACGACGGCGGCGACGAGCAGGACCGCGGCCGGGTACATGAAGCCGCGCTGGATCCAGCAGAGGCGACACGGCGTGTACTGCGCACCCTCGGAGAGATAGAGCGAGCCGGCGGTGGCGGTGACCGCAACGGCGGCCGCGAACTCGGTCGACAGCGGGCGGACGGCGGCCCAGAGCCCGAACCGGTCGCCGGTGAGGAACGAGACGACGAGCGCCGCCGAGCCGACGAGCGCGACCACGGCGAGCATGGCAAGGAACAACGTGACGGTCTCGACGCCCACCTGCCCCATGCTACGCACCCTCGGCCGAAAGGTGAACGAAAAAGGGGGGTTCCTGTTAACGACAGACCCACCCAACGGGCCCTGGTACGGGCATATGGAAATTGTTCCAGAACTCGCGCAGAACCGTAACGCTGGGGCTAGGGTGTCGCCCGAGCGCGGGGATGGAGAGTTGGCGGTGATCCCTTCTCTGACAAGCAGCTCGTCCAATGTCGGCGGGCCTGATGATCCAACGATGCCGATCGAGGGCTCGCTCCTCGGCCGATCGACGGATTCGACGGCGTACTCGGACTTCTCCGAGTTCACGGAGCCGATCGAGTTCGCGGAGCCCCCACTGTGGGCCCGCACCGGTGTGATCGCCGGCGTGATCGGCGTCGCCGCACTGGTGCTGGCCGTGATCGCGGTCGACGTGGCCCGCCAGGCCATCCGGACCGAGGACACGACCGACGAATCGGCGCTCGTGCCGTCCGAGGGCTTCGACGCCCTGGCCAACGAGGTGGCCGAGCCCGGTCCTGGCGCCGTCGCCCCGGCCCCGGTGGTCGTCCTACCGGGCGACGACCCCACCGGCGCCACCCCGCTCGACACCGAGGAACTCGCCGGATCGTCGACGACCGAGGCCGAGGCCGACGCCTCGACGACGGTGTCGGTCGCCGAATCGACCTCGACCTCGGCCTCCGAGTCGAACTCCTCCACCACGAGGGCGGCGACCGCCCCGCCGGCCGACCAGGCCACGACCACCACCAGGGCGACCAGCACGACGCGTCGCAACACGACCGCTCCCCCGAGCTCGGCGACCACGGCGGCCCCGAAGCCGTCGATCGTGGTCACCCAGCCCCCGACCAGCAGCCGCAACACCACGACAACCGCTCGCCGCACCACCACGACGACCCGCCGCACGTCGACGACGGCGGTCAGCCAGCCCCCCGGCACCGGCGGCCCCGGCACGACCGAGCGCCGGACGACGACGACCCAGCGACGCACGACCACGACGACCGAGCGACGGACCACCACCACGGCCTCACCGCCTGGACCTCCGGCACCGGGCTCGTGGGTTCCGGTCAGCCAGGAACGAGCCAGCTACAACGATTCGACGGTGGCGGTCACCCACCACATCTTCGACTTCCTCAACTCGAACGCCCCCGACGGGTGGGGGCTCAGCCGGATCGGGTTCGTCGTCCACTGCGACCCGGTGATGGTTCGCCAGATCGACCCGATCGTGAACCCCGGGCAGTCGAGGTCGGGTCACGCCCACGAGTTCTTCGGCAACCCGAACGTCAACCCGAACACGACCACCCAGTCGCTGGCCGACACGCCCCGATCGCAGATCAAGTGCACGGACACCAACGACAAGTCGGCCTACTGGACCCCGACCGTGCTCCAGAACGGCCGTGAGGTCGGCGCCCACCACTTCAAGGCTTATTACAAGTCCCAGACCCCGGATACGGTCCCGATGCCGTTCGGGCTGCGGATGGTGGCCGGGAACGCCGGGGCCAGGACCAACCAGTCGTCGCAGATCGGCTGGTGGCAGTCCGGTGGCAACACCACCCAGGGACGGAACTCGATGATCTCGAAGTCGGGCAACCTGCTCACGCTTCGTATCAACTTCCCGCAGTGCTGGGACGGCAAGCACCTCGACAGCCCGGACCACAAGAGCCACATGGCGTACGCCAAGGGCCACAAGTGCCCGGCCTCACATCCCGTCAAGGTCCCACAGGTGGTGACGTTCACCGATTACCGCACCTCGGGTGGCGGCGGGATGACCCTCTCGTCGGGCGAGTGGTACACGTTCCACCAGGACTTCTGGAACGCCTGGTCGCCCGGTCAGATGGACGAGCTGAACGAGAAGTGCATCCTGGCCAAGGTCAACTGCCGGGCCAGGCGCTCGCCCGACCTGGTCCCCCGAGGTCAGAAGCCGGTCACGATCCGGGGCTGACCGGTCCGATCACCGCAGGCACGCAACCGACTCGACGCCACGGGGCTCGGCCAAGCGCGGGGTCGACTCAGACGGCGGGCTGGCGGTCGACCGCCTCGAGGGCGGTGACCAGGTCCGCACACTGTTTGTCCGTGCTGAAGTTGGCCGCGGCATACGCCGCAGCAGCCGGGCCCTTGGTCGCCTTCCAGTCCTCGGCCAGGGCCTCGCCGATGCTGGTCACCAGCGAGGTGACGAACGGCGTGCCCTCCGCCTCGGGCACCAGCCCGCCGACGGCGTCGGTCACGAAGTCCCTCGGGCCGCCGGAGTCGGCTCCGATGACCGGCGTGCCACACGCCATGGCCTCGATGAAGACCAGGCCGAAGGGCTCGTTCCTGGATGGGTAGACGCCGAGGTCGGCCAGGGCGTTGAGCCTGGCGATCTCGGGCTGGGGCTGCGGGCCGAGGAAATGGGTGCGACGGAGACCGAGCTCGTCGTGGGCGAGCCGATGATGGTGGGCAATGGCCTCGTCGGGACCGGAGCCGATGATCAGGGTCGTGACCCGGCCGAGCCGCTCGCTCTGCTCGTAGACCGCGGCCGCTCGGAGGAGCGCGTCGAGGCGTTTCCAATCGGCGAACTTGCCGGTGAACACGATGACGTAGTCGGTGTCGGGGTCGACGGCGGTCGGGGCGTGCTCGGCCGGGGAGTCGCCGCCACCGATCGGGGCCAGCTCGCCGAGGATCCTGGCCCGCTCGGCGGTGGCGCCCGGGTCGGGACGGAAGATCGTGCTCGCATACCCGTTCGGCGAGAGCACCATGCGATCGCGCGGGTAGCGGGGGAAGCTGTCGGCGAACTTCTCGAGCTGCTCGCCGGAGATGGCGGCACAGAGGTCGACCTCTCCCCCGGGCTCGAACACCCCGGCCTGCTCCATGAACGGGAGGAACCGGGCCGGGTACTCGGGATCGACGCCTGCCTTCTCGTGGGCGAACATCTTGAGCGCGGTGCCGTGCACGAAGCAGAGCAGTCGGAACCGGGGCTGGCCAGCCTCGACCCGACGGCGGTTGATCGATGACAGCACGAGCGGGTTGAGGAAGCTGTGGTGGGCAACGGCCATCGTGACCGGGATGCCGGCGGCCGCCTCGGCCGCATCGATCGTCTCCTCCGCGAACCGCTCGAGGCGGGCGACGTAGGCGGTGAAGTCGTCGTCGGACATCGAGTGGAACCGATACGAGCTGACCGGCGACACCGACTCGCAGATCGGGATCGGGTGGTCGAGCTCGAACACCCGAACCTCGGGCTCGTCGGCTGGTGACGTCTGGACCTGCGAGGGGTAGATCGACCAGCTGGCGGTACCGGGCATGGCGGCATAGGCCTGATGGTGGGCCTCGTGGAGGATCCCGGAGCCGGGTGCGAACTCGCCCTGGCGTTGCCAGTTGTTGGTGCCGAGCTGGAAGATCAAACGGGTGGTGGTCATAGCGCTGGCCAGCCTACGCCGCCTTCTCGGTCGCTCGACCGGGTCGACCTCCCCCTCCCTCCCCCCCCGGACGCGGTGATGCCGACCCCGAGGGGCCGGCATCATCGGTTCGTGGTGAGCGAGGCTGGTTTCGGCCCCGCCGAAACCAGCGGTGTGAGGTACGGCTCGCCGGAAGGCGGGCCGGGTCCAGGGGCCGGCGGCCCCCGGACGGCGGCGAAGCCGCCTACCTCACTACCCGATCTCGTCCGGGGCGGGGACGGTCGGCAGCGGGGTGACGTCGGCGGCCTGCTCAGCCCCGATCGACGCCAGCCACTTGGCCGGGTCCTGCTCCTCGCCCTCGGACGAGTAGAACGCCATCGGCTGGTAGTCCGGGGCGTGGGTCTCCCGCTCGCGATGGCGGAGGAGGCCGGTGCCAGCCGGGATCAGCTTGCCGATGATGATGTTCTCCTTGAGGCCGATCATGCCGTCGGACTTGCCCTCGATGGCCGCCTCGGTCAGCACCCGGGTCGTCTCCTGGAAGGAGGCGGCCGAGAGCCACGAGTCGGTGGCCAGCGAGGCCTTGGTGATGCCCATGATCTCCGGACGGCCCTCGGCCGGCCGGTGACCCTCGGTCACCAGTCGCTTGTTCACGTCGGCGAAGTGCCACTGATCGCACCGCTCGCCCGGCAGGAAGTCGGAGTCACCCGGCTCCTGGATGGCGACCCGGCGGGTCATCTGCCGGACGATCAGCTCGATGTGCTTGTCGTGGATCGACACACCCTGGTCCCGGTAGACCTTCTGGACCTCCTCGACCAGGTACTGCTGGGTCTCCCGGATGCCCCGGATCTCCAGCAACTCCTTCGGGTCACGAGGACCGTCGACGATGGGATCACCGGCGGTGATCTCCTGGCCGTCGACCACCTCGAGCCGGGCGGCGAGGGGGATGGTGTAGTCGTCCTCGGTGCCGTCGTCGCCGACGACCGTCACGACCTTGCCCTTGCCCTCGTCCTCCTCGATGCGAACCACACCGGAGATCCGAGCCAGGGTGGCCTTGCCCTTCGGGCTACGGGCCTCGAACAGCTCGACCACACGGGGCAGACCGCCGGCGATGTCGGCACCACCGGCCACACCACCGGTGTGGAAGGTCCGCATGGTCAGCTGCGTGCCCGGCTCGCCGATCGACTGGGCGGCGATGACGCCGACCGCCTCGCCGACCTCGATCGTGCCACTGGTGGCCAGCGACATGCCGTAGCTGGCGGCGGTGATACCGACCGGGGAGTCGTCGGTCAGGGGCGACAGCACCCGGACCCGGGTGACCTCGGGGTCGTCCCGGAGGGTGGCCATCTCCTCTTCCCGGACCATCGTGCCCCGCTCCATGATGGTGCCGTCGGCCAGGGTGACGTCGTCGGCCAGCACCCGGCT
>JBCCVL010000164.1:0-14039 GCA_039195375.1 Actinomycetota bacterium | reverse complement strand
GTCGGCTGCGTCGGAGCTGCAGCCGACGACGATCAGGGCGAAGGCGACGAGCCACCGACAGGCGCCGGGGAGAGGACCCGTTGTCTCGGTTGGCGGCTCGTCGCATCCTCGGTCCTACCCGTTCCGCTGGTAGGAGTTACCGAGCTCGTCGTTCACCACCAGGGCACCATCGAGGGCGAGCGCCACCACGACGTCCTCCTCGGCCACGCGGGTGCTGAAGGACCAGCCCTCCGGCAACTCGAGCCGCTCACCCAGGGTGGGCAGGTCCGCTGCCGTCAGGGTGGGGTCAACGAACAGGGCGTAGGACTGCATGGTGTAGACGTTGCCCTCCGGGTCGGTCAGCTCGTAGAGCTCGGTACCGGCCTGGAAGGCCCAGGTGGTCGTCCGCACGACCAGACTCGGGGTGTAGAACACGGGCTCGACCTCCTCCCCGTCGACCGTGGCCAGCAGCGACATCGAGATGTCGCCGAAGTCGCGGGCCACCGTTTCCCCGCCGGCGGCGGTGCCGACGCCGCCCTCGCCCGCTCCGGTGTCGACGGTGCCGTCGACCGTGAAGTAGCGGGGGCCGTTCATGTGGATCGAGGTGGCGCTGTTGTCGGCCGCGATCGTGTCGGGATCGAGCGCGTCCCACTCCGCCTGCTCGCAGGGGTCGAGGCCCGGGGTCCCCCACACCTCGGTCACCAGCTCACCGTTGTCACCGGGGACCGACATCAGGATCTCGCAGTAGCGGAAGCCGTTCATGGTCGCCGGCGGGCCGCCGGCAGCGGGGGTCGTGGCCGGAGCGTCGTCGGCGGTCGCCGCCTCGTCGTCCGCCTCGGCGGCGTCGTCGCCCGCATCATCGACGGCGTCGGCCGCGTCATCGACCGCATCATCAGCAGCATCGTCAGCCGCGGCAGCGTCGTCGGTCGCCGTCTCCTCGACGGCCTCGGTGGTGTCATCCGCTGCGTCGGTCTCCGAATCGTCGCTTCCGCAGGCGGCGAGCACCAGCACCATCGCCAGCAACGCTGGCCCTGTGATCTTCTTCATCTCCGGGGTTCCTTCCCATCGACGGCACCGATTGCCGTCCTCGACGGTGATGGACTCATCGTCGTGGAAGACCCCCGAGGGGGAATCCGTCGCCGGGAGGCTTCGCCGGTACTCCTCGGGGAGTAGTGGCGGTGGCTCGACCGCCACGCAACCGTCGATCAGAGATCGTCGAGTCGGGTCAGACCGGTCTTGAACGCCATGGCCACGAGCTGGGCCCGATCGCGGGCGTGCAACTTCGTCATGGCCCGGCTCACGTGGGTCTTGGCCGTGAGCGGCGACAGGAAGAGCGCCTCGGCGATCTCGGCGTTGGAGAGCCCCTTGCCGACCAGCCCGACGACCTCGCGTTCGCGGGCGGTCAGATGCTGCAGCGCCCGCTCGTCGACCGGGACCGACGCCGGTCCGTCGCCCATCGACGCCAGCAGGGCCCGGGTGGCCTTCGGGGTCAGCAGGGCCTCACCGGCGGCGACGACCCGGATGGCGTCGAGCAGTACGTCGGGGTCAACGCCCTTGTCGAGGAAGCCGCTGGCCCCGGCACCCATGGCGGCAACGACGTTCTCGTCGAGCTCGAAGGTCGTCAGGATGATGACCCGCACGCCGGCGAGATCGTCGTCCTCGGTGATCGCTCTCGTGGTGACGATGCCGTCCTGGCCGGGCATGCGGATGTCCATGAGCACCACGTCGGCTCGCCCGGCCCGGACCACCGACACGGCGTCGGCGCCGTCTTCGGCCTCGCCGACGACCTCCAGGTCGGGGGCCGAGTCGATGATCGCCTTGAAACCCTTGCGGATCAGGGCCTGATCGTCGACGAGCACCACCCGGACCGTCATTCGACGACCTCCCGATCGACCGTCACCGGCAGCCACCCGTCGACCACGAAGGAGCCGTCCGACTCCCCCGCCATCAGCCGGCCACCGTTCGTCACCGCTCGTTCCCGCATGCCGATGAGCCCGTGCCCCCCGCCGTCGCCGCCGTTGGCCGGCGCCGGGTTGGTGACGCGGATCGTGAAGCGATCGGCCTCCCAGTCGGTGACCAGGTCGACGGTGCCCGGGCCGTGTTTCGCTGCGTTGGTCAGCGCCTCCTGGACGATGCGATACGACGCTAGCGAGACCGCCGGGGCCAATGGCCTGGGTGCCCCGCTCCTGGTCCAGCGCACGTCGAGGCCGGCCGAGCGCATCGTGTCGACCAACTCGGGCAACTGCTCGATCGTCGGGAGCGACGAGGTGTGCCCGTCGTCGCCGTCGTCGTGGCGGAGCACACTCAGCAGGTCCCGCAGCTCGTCGAGCACGTTCTTGCCCGCATCGCGGGCGGCGACGAGCGACTGCTCGGCCTCGTCCGGATCGCTGCGCAGCAGGTGCAGCGCCGCACCGGTCTGGACGTTCATCACCGAGAGGTTGTGGGCGAGGAGGTCGTGCAGCTCGCGGGCGATGGTCAACCGCTCCTCGCTCACGTGTTGACGGGTCTGCGCCTCGCTGGCCAGGAGCGCCGAGCGGAGCTCGGCTTCGGCCGACGCCTGGGCCCGGCGGAACGACCGGACGGCGTCGGCGACGCCGACCGCCACTGCGGTCCAGGCGATGAAGATCACGGCCCGGG
The DNA here is from genome assembly GCA_039195375.1 of Actinomycetota bacterium. Lineage (GTDB taxonomy): Bacteria > Actinomycetota > Acidimicrobiia > Acidimicrobiales > SZUA-35 > JAHELU01. Next base: position 11,423 of record JBCCVL010000164.1, on the reverse strand, counting down.
CGTCGCCGAACTCGTTGACGTTGCTGATGCGTGCGGCCATGGCATAGAAACCGGCGGCACTGACCACGCCGAGCCCGATTGCGGGCCAGCGCTCGAGCCGAACGCACACCGTCGACAGCAGCACGAGGCCGGCGAACATCAGCAGCGTCGGGCGTTCGTACACGACGACGAAGGCAGCCAGGCACAGGACGTTGATGGCGAAGAGCGCCCGTGGCCAACGACTCCGCAGCGCCAGCAGCACCAATGCGCCGACGCCGGCGAGCACGTCGACCCAACCGCTCTCGAAGTCGTCCGACGTCCCGTAGCTCAGGCCGAGGCCGAGGCAGACGACCACGACGGCGACGGCGAGGTCGAAGCGGCGGGCGTCAGCCCGCAGCCACGTCATCGTCCGAGCCGTCGCCGTCGCCCCGGCCGTGTCGCTCATGCGTCCCGGCGGCTCACCAGCACGCCGGCCAGGACGAGCAGGCCGGCGACCCAGGCGGCGAACACGGCATAGCCGGCACCTCGGCTGAGCAGATCGGGGTTGGACACCCGGCTCATCATCGCAGACCCGGCCTCGGAAGGCAGATACTTCATGAAGACGTCGGTGATGCTCTCCGGAAGCAGGGTCAACAGGTTCGGGCCGATGAACACAGTGCCGAACAGCGTGCCGATCCCGCCGGCGGTCGACCGCAGGCTGAAACCGAGGGCGACACCGATCAGGGCGATGCCGGTCAGGTAGAGCGTCGTTCCGAGAACGACCTCCCAGACCTCGTTAACGGCGACCGTCGCCTCTGCGCCGGCGTAGACCGCCTGGCCAGCAGCCACCGCCCCGGTGACGGCCACGAGGCCGACGGCGAACACCCCGGCCGCGATGACGACGGCCTTGGCCGCAATCACCCGGCTGCGCCGACCGACCGATGCGAACGCGGTCCGGATCAACCCGGTCGAGTACTCGCCGGCGACGAAGATCACACCGAGCACGCCGATGATCATCTCGGTGAGGCCGATGCCACCAAGGGCGATGTCGACCGGATCGCTGAGCAACGCGGCCGGACCCTCGACGTCCTCCGACTCGGCGACGGCCGAGAAGATCATGCCGAGGGCGATCGTGGCCAGGCCGGCGGCGAGGAGCGTGACCGCAGTGGAGCGGACCGACCAGAACTTGATCCACTCGCTCCGAACCACGTTGGTCAACCGGATCCTGCCGGTTCGGGAATGGGTGCCGGTCGATGCCGTGGCCGAGTAGGCGGCTCCGGTGCCGGTCGTCGTTGTGATCGTCATGGTCTCGCTCGCATGGGTCGGAGGAACGGTGGGGACATCGGCGGCGGTCATCACGCTGCCGCCCGGGTGGTGGCGCCGTGGTACTGCACGGCGTCGGCGGTCAGGGACATGAACACGTCCTCGAGCGAGCGCTGCTCGGGGATCAGGGCACGGAGCGCGATGCCGTTGTCACGGGCGACGGCTCCGATCTGGGTCGGGTCGAGCCCCGTCACGGCGACCGTCTCGCGATCGTCTGAGACGATCTCGACCCCGTCCGCCCGGAGCAGGCCGACCAGGTCGTCGATCCGATCGGCGCGAACGTGCGTCTTCTCCCCGGCAGCCATGACCCGGAGCTCGTCGACCGAGATGTCCTCGATCAGACGACCCTGGCCGATGATCACGAAGTGCTCGGCCATCAGCTCCATCTCGCTCATCAGGTGCGATGAGACGAAGACGGTCCGGCCCTCCCTGGCCAGATCCTGGAGCAGGTGGCGGATCCAGAGGATGCCCTCGGGGTCGAGCCCGTTGACCGGCTCGTCGAGCATGACCACCTCGGGGTCGCCGAGCAGTGCGGCGGCGATGCCGAGCCGCTGGCCCATACCGAGCGAGAACCCACCGGAGCGGCGCTTGGCCGCCTCGCCGAGCCCGACGATCTGGAGCACCTCGTCGACCCGGGACGTCGGGATGCCGTTGGTGATGGCGAGCGCCCGCAGGTGGTCGAAGGCCGACCGGGTCGGGTGCACCGCACCGGCGTCGAGCAGGAAGCCGAGCGACGTGAGCGGCAGGCCGTGGCGGCTGAGTGGACGACCGCCGACGGTCGCCCGCCCCGACGTCGGGGCGTCGAGGCCGAGGATCATCCGCATCGTCGTCGACTTGCCCGACCCGTTCGGGCCGAGGACGCCGGTCACGATGCCCGGTCGGACCGTGAAGCTGAGGTCGTCGACGGCGGTGAAGCTGCCGTAGCGCTTGGTGAGGTTGGCGACTTCGATCATGGATCCATCATCCAGGATCGACGAGTCGACGAATCCGCCGTCGGGAGTGTTCGCGACTACTCCCCCGGGAGTACCTCGGCGGTCGGATGGCGGCGCAGAGCGAGCCCGGCGATCGTCGGCCGGCGCTCGCTGCGGTCCACGATCGCCGGGTCAGGCCGCTACAGGCTGTCCCGCCACTCCGTGAAGCGGGTGAGATCGCCCAGGTCGTAGTCGGGCCCGCCGCGGCCGATGGTGACCTCGTGCACAGAGGCCTCGGCGAGGCCGGCGAACAGCGCGTCCCAGTCCTCGACGCTGTCGGTGTCGACCCCGACCGAGCGCTTGATCTCCTCCGGGTTGCGGTCGTTGGTCGCACACCACTGCTCGAGCACGGCGTTCTTGTGCGACCACTCGTCATTCCACCACGAGTGCCAGACGTCGGCGTGCCGCGACGTGTAGTCGAGCGTTTTCTTCTCGCCGCCGCCGCCGATGAGGATCGGGATCTTCCGGTTCGGGGCGGGGTTGCCGGCGGCCATGCGGTCGATCAGCCGGGGCAGGTCGTCTCGCAGCGCATGAAGCCGGCTGCCGGCGGTACCGAACTCGTAGCCGAACTCGTCGTAGTCGCGCTGGAACCAGCCGGCACCGATGCCGACGACCAGGCGCCCGTCGGAGATGTGGTCGACGGTTCGGGCCATGTCGGCAAGCAGCTCGGGGTTGCGGTAGCTGTTGCAGGTCACGAGGCAGCCGATCTCGACCCGATTCGTCACCTCGGCCCAGCTCGCCAGCATCGTCCAGGCCTCGAAGTGCTGGCCGTCCGGCTCCCCGTACAGTGGATAGAAGTGGTCCCAGTTGTAGATGACGTCCGCACCGAGCTCCTCGGCCCGGATGGCGGCTTCTCGGATCTGGGCGTAGCTGGCGTGCTGCGGGTGCAGGTGAGCAGCGATCTTCACGAGGCGTCCTTCGCGGTGTTGGTTGGTCCGACCGGACGCGATCCCCACCAATTGGAAGTGATCGCTCCCGAATTCCGGACACCGTAGTGCCCGATAGGGAACGCTCGCTCTCCAACCTGTGTGACTTGCGTCTCAGATCACGTGGTCACGGACTCCCGGGTCGCCCCGAGGGACACCGGCGTCACACCCGACGACACCGGCGCCGCCGTGAGCTCCTCCTCCGGCGGCGTGAATCGGGTGAGGTCGATGCCGGCGACTGCGGCCTTGTACTCCTCGAGTGTCGGGAAGCGGCCGAGGACGGCAGCCAGGACAACGACCGGCGTCGACGCCAGCAGCGACTCGCCCCGCTTCTCGTCCGAGTCCTTCACCACCCGCCCCTGGAAGAGGCGGGTCGACGTCGCCAGCACCGTGTCACCCGGCTCGGCCTTCTCCTGATTACCCATGCACAGATTGCAGCCGGGGCGCTCCAGGTAGAGGATGTTCTCGTACGTCGTGCGGGCCTCGTCCTTCGGGTTGTCGTCGTCGAACAGGAACCCGGCGTAGCGGGACAGGACGGCCCAGTCGCCCTCGGCCTTGAGCTCGTCGACGATGTTGTAGGTCGGCGGGGCGACGACGAGCGGCGCATCGAACTCGACCTGGCCGTGGATCTCCTCGAGGTTCTGCAGCATCTTGGCCAGGATCTTCATGTCCTGCTTGTGCACCATGCACGAGCCGACGAAGGCGAGATCGACGGTCTTGGTGCCGCCGTAGTACGACAGCTCCCGGATCGTGTCGTGGGTGTAGCGCTTCGAGACATCGTCGTTGTGCACGTCGGGATCGGCGATCATCGGCTCGTCGATCACATCGAGATCCACGGTGAACTCGGCGTGGTAGTTCGCGTCGGCGTCGGGGGCGAGCGGGGGCTTCTCACCCGAGCGGACCTCGGCCATCCGCTTCTCGGCCTGGTCGACCAGACCCTGCAGGACGCCCTCGTCGTTGTCCATCCCCTTCCCGATCATGATCCGGATCCGGTCCCGTGCGATCTCGAGCGACTCGATCAGCGTTTCCGAGTCGGAGATGCAGATCGAGGCCTTGGCCTTCATCTCGGCGGTCCAGTCGGTGAACGTGAAGGCCTGGTCGGCGGCCAGGGTCCCGATGTGGACCTCGATGACCCGCCCCTGGAACACGTTCTCGCCGTCGAACTCCTTGAGCATCTGCGCCTGGGTGGCGTGCACGACGTCACGGAAGTCCATGTGCGGCGCCATCTTGCCCGTGAAGGTGACCTTGACCGACTCGGGTATCGGCATCGAGGCCTCCCCCGTCGCCAGGGCGAGTGCAACCGTGCCGGAGTCGGCGCCGAAGGCGACACCCTTCGACATCCGGGTGTGCGAGTCGCCGCCGATGATGACCGCCCAGTCGTCGACGGTCAGGTCGTTCAGGACCTTGTGGATCACGTCGGTCATCGGGGCGTAGGCGTGCTCGGGGTCGCGAGCGGTGATGAGGCCGAAGTCGTTCATGAACGTCATGAGCCGCGGGATGTTCTCCTGCGACTTCCGGTCCCACACCGATGCGGTGTGACAGCCAGACTGGTAGCCGGCGTCGACGATCGGCGAGATGACGGTTGCCGCCATCATCTCGAGCTCCTGGGAGGTCATCAGGCCGGTCGTGTCCTGCGAGCCGACGATGTTGACCTCGACCCGGGCGTAGGAACCGGCATGGAGCGTCGCTCCCGATGTGCCGACCGCATTGCGGTTGAAGATCTTCTCGACGGCGGTGAGCCCCTGCCCCTCGTTCGTCACCTCGGCAGCGGGAGCGAAGACCGGGGGCGGCTCGATGCCGAGGGTCCTGGCTGCGAAGGTCTGCAGCTTCTTGCCGAACACGATGGCGTACGAGCCGCCGGCCTTCATGAACTCGACCTTCTGGGGGGTGAAGGCCGACGACACGTCCATCAGCTCTCGGCCGTCCTCGGCGTGCAGCGTCTTGGTCCGGGTGTTGATCGTGAAGACCGTGCCGGTCTCGACCGAGTACGTCTGCTCCAGGACCGCTTCGCCGTCCTCGTCGACGATCAGCTCTCCATCGTCGTCGAAGGTCGTGACCCAGTTCTTGAGGTCGAGGCCGATGCCACCGGTCACGCCGACGGTGGTCAGGAAGATGGGTGAGATGCCGTTGGTCCCGGCGACCACGGGAGCGATGTTGATGAACGGGACGAACGGGCTGGCCTGGCGACCGATCCACAGCGCCACGTTGTTGACGCCGGACATCCGGGAGGAGCCGACGCCCATCGTCCCCTTCTCGGCGACGAGCATGACCCGCTTGTCTGGGTGCAGCGCCTGGAGCTCCAGGAGCGCCCGCTGCTTCTCGTGGTCGTGCTCGAACATGGACTGCCCGTGCAGCTCCCGATCCGAGCGGGAGTGGGCGTCGCCACCGGGAGACAGCAGGTCGGTGGAGATGTCGCCGACGCCGGCCACGAACGAGACCACCTCGATCTCCTCGTCGATCTCGGGGAGCTCGGTGAAGAACTCGGCCGCGGCGTAGCTCTCGAGGACGTCCCGGGCGAGCGCATGATCGGCGGCGTTGGCCTCGGCGAGCCGCTCCATGTCGGCCTCGTAGAGGAAGACCTGGGTCTTGAGCACGTCGGCGGCACGCCGGGCGATCGTCTCGTCGTCACCGAGCGTGAGGTCGAGCAGCACGTCGATGGAGGGACCACCCTTCATGTGCGAGAGCTGCTCGAAGGCTGCGTCGACGGGGATCTCGGGGACCGTGACCGCCCCGACGACGATGTCGTTGAGGAACCTCGCCTTCAGGGCTGCGGCGCTTGTCGTGCCCGGCAGCACGTTGGAGACGAAGAACTGGATGCAGGCCGTTCGGTGCTCGCTCGCCGGGTCCTGGATGTGCCCGATGATCTCCGCCAGCAGGTCGGCGCCGTCGATCGGTTTCGGGTGGAGCTGCTGCTCACGGCGCTCGTCGATCTCTTCGAGGTACTCGGCGTACAGACTCATGTGCTCTGATCCTCGTCGTCCTGGTTGCCGGTTCGGCCGCCACGTGTCGTCATTGGTCGGCAAGTTGCCTGATACAAGTATAATGCAAGTGCCGGGAAACGTCTACCGCCACACCGTCGAGGATCGACCACCCAACCGCGGACCCTGAGGGTGTTGACGCCGCCGAGGGCCGGCCGACGCCCACCACCTCGGCCCACCCGCTGAGCTGGATGAAACGGCGAACGGAGGCGCGTCGGGACGGGGCTTGCCGATCCCGAGATGTCTGATACAATCCTAATACAAGTGAGACGGGTCATCTACCGGGAAATCGCCACGGCTCTCCGAGCGGGCATCGAATCGGGTGAGTACACCGCAGGCGAGCTGCTGCCGAGCGAAGCCGCGCTCTGCACCACGTTCGGGGCCAGCCGCGTCACGGTCCGCAAGGCCCTGGAACTACTCCGGGACGAGGGCCTGGTCGCCTCCCGGCAAGGCTTCGGCTGGCTCGTCGCCGGCGAGCCGCTCACCCAGTCGCTCGACTCACTGGTGTCGCTCGAGCGGCAGCTGGGACAGCTCGGCCGTCCCCTCCGACGGGAGGTGACCGACTTCGGGTTCATCGACACGCCGGCCAAGGCCGCCCTGCTCGGACCTCGTGTCCTCCAGGTCGGGCGCCTCAACCTCGTCGACGAACTGCCCTTCGCCCGCATCATGGTGTGGTGTCGGGAGGACCTCGCCGCCGATCTCTCCCGCTCCCAGGTGACCAACACCAGCTTCCTCGACCTGCTCGGCCAGGAGCCGAAGCGAGCCGTGCAGACCATCGGGGCCCACGCCGTGCCCGGCGCCGAGGCCGAGCTCCTCGCGGTCCCGGAGGGGAGCCCGGCGCTGCTGGTCTGCCGCACCACCTACGACGTCGACGATGTCGCCCTCCTGATGTCCGAGCACTGGTTCCCGGGGCACCTCACCGAGTTCGTCGCCGAGTTGACGACGGGCGGTCAGCCGGAGAACGAGCTCCGGCTCGTCGCCGGCGCCTGAGCTCGTCGACCGTCACCCCTCGATCCGGCACCGAACGTCGAGCGTGGCCCCGCCGCGCTAGGACGGTCGGGCGATGACCCGATGGGCCGGGACCCGCCCGGCCTCGCCCCCGATGTCCTGGGCGTGGATCACGTCGGGTCCGGACTCGAGGATCTCCCAGTCGTCGCCGCCGAACCACTTCTCGGCGTCGTCGGCGCCGAACCCGTGCGGGACGATCCCCGACTCGATGACCCGGTGCATCAGCTTCGGTAGGCCAGACGGGCTGTCCTCCGGGTTGGACAGGAAGTAGTCGAGCGCGGTCCCGTCCGTCTCCAGTTGGTACAGCACACCGGCGTCACCGAGGAGGGTCCGGAGGTTGGCCAGGAACGTCGGCCGGTCGCGGTCATGGATGACGTGGAACACGCCCCGCAGGTAGAGGTTCATCGGTCCGTGCTCGTCGGCCAGCGCCACCACCGACCGGCTGTCGAGACCATCGAGGACTCCGAAGGTCACCCGATCGACGTCCTGCGACTGCACCCGGGCCATCTCGATAGCAGCCGGCGACACGTCGACGCCGATCACCCGGTCGAAGTGGGCGGTCAAGAACCTCGACCGGCGCCCGTTGCCGCAGCCGAGGTCCAGGACGGGCAGCGACGTGTCGACGTGAGGCGTGAAGCGGGCCATCGCCGCCTGCAGCTCGGCGTCGTCCTCGGCGTCCCAGAGCACATCGTTGGCGGTGTCACCCCGGTTGGCCCGGGACCAGTAGGTCTCCCATTGGCCCTCATAGTCCCGAGATGACGCACCCCGCACCCGGAACCATGCGATCCAGGGCCCCGCTCGGAGCTTGCGCCAAGAGAGCTGCATCCCCATGGGACACCACGCTAGTCGTGGGCATCGACTGGCGGAGAACGCTGCTCCCGGCGGGAGCGCGCTCGCTGACACCTGCGTCAGTGGCGTCGGAGATCGACGACCCCCCGCAGGCCGAGCGGTTGCGCGAAACGTCTGGCCTGAGCCTCGAGACGTCTCGCTTCCACCTCATCGGCGGGCCCGAGCTCGATCGCCCATCGCGCTCGCGTGAGTGCCGTGAACGCCGGCGCACCCATCCGTTCGTGGATCTGCTCGGCCGCTCGGAACCACGAGATGGCCTCCGCGTGCTCACCGCGTCGGGACGCGCACACGCCGAGGAAGTGGTCGGCACACGGGAACGGCGCCCAGGGCACGCCGAGCATCTGCCCGGCGAGAGGCGCAAGCTCCGCTGCGACGATCGAGGCCAGCTCCGCATCGTCGAGGAGCTCGGCAGCCATGGACAGACTCGCCAGCCCGAATCCCCCGAGGAAGAGTTCGGGGAGCCGCGCGATCCGGTCGGCGGTCTGACGTTGGCGCAGCTCGGAGACGATGTCGTCGCGTCGAGCCGCCGCCCCGACCCACAGCAGGGTGCAGCGGAGCGGCGCCCCTCGCAGCTCCGCATACCGTCGCTCGATCAGCCCAACCGCGGCGCCGACGTCCCCCGCCAGCCAATCGGCGACAACCGTGAGCCACGCATGGTTACCGGTGGCAACGTCGTTCGACCGTCCCGCGTGTTCACCGAGGGACTCGATGTGCGACCTCGCTCGGGTCAGGTCACCGTCCATGACGGACAACGCGGCATGCAGCTGGTGGTAGGCCTGCGACTCGTTCGGGGTGGCGTCGGCCGACCGTTCGCTCCGGTCCTCGACCTCCCGTCGGTACCGCTCGCCATCGGCCGACCAGAACGTCGCGATGCCGGGGCGGTTCATCATCTCGCTCCGTCCCAACCCGGCGGCCTCGATCCGGGTGAGTTCCGCCTCGATGCGGCCGATCTCCTCGAACATGGTCGGGCTGGCGATGGCGATCAGTCGACCGTTCAGCGCCTCGGTCAGCGCTTCGTTGTTCCCGACGTGCCTGGCCAACGCCTCGGCCTCGGCCGTCGCCGCGAGCCGCTCGGCCAGGGAGGACGAGAAGATGGCGAACGTGCTCCGACGGGCGACGAGCCGGGCCCGGAGATCCTGTTCGGCTTCGGGACAGCGAGCGAGCGCCTCGTCGATGAGATCGAGGCCGTAGGTGTCGGCGTTGTCACGCCACGCACCGCCCATGCTGTAGGCGAGTGCGATCTCGACCAGCTCGTCGTCCAGGCCGAGCTCCTTCGCCTCGTGCGCAGCCTCACGAAGGACCGAACGAGCGGTGGGCAACCCCGCCGCTCCCATCGCCACGCCGAGCCATCGCATGACCGGCACCTTCGTCTCCCTCGGCACGCCGTGTTCCAGCACCCGTTCCAGGATCTCGACGGCTCGCTCGGGCTCCGCCGTCGCGATGAAGGCGGCGGCCGCATCGGCTGCCGCAGCTGCGATCGTGCTCGGATCGACGAGCGAGCCGGCCTCCACCAGGTGGCCGATCCACGTCGTCACGGGGAGCCCGGCCGCTCGATTGGCGCTCGCGAGCCGGAGCTGGGTCCGCTGCCGAGCTCGACCACGAAGTGCCGACTGCGCACTCTCGGCCACGATGCCGTGGGCGAACTGCGCCACGTCGCGTTCGCCCGGGCGGGTGAGCAGGAGGCCGTTGTCGAGCAGTGCATCGACGACGCCGTCGGCGGTCGTGTCGTCGAGCTCCAGGGCAGCAGCGACGACGTCGGACCGGAAGTCGAGCCCGCACAGTGCGGCCGCCCCGAGGAAGTCGAGGGCGAGGGGATGGACGAGTGACGCCCTCGCCGTCACGAGACGCTCGAGCGATCCGCCGACGCTCGCCCCCGGCGCCTTGAACACCTCGGCCACGAAGAATGCGTTGCCGCCGGTGCGCCGGTGGAGCTCGGCCGGCTCGAACGTGCTCGCCGTGAGCCGTACGAGGTCATGGAGATCCGGTAGGGCGAGCGGGGCGAGGTCGACGGGGACGACGCCGGGAAGACTCATGACCTCGGCCAGTGCGTCCCGGTTGGGGTGCACCAGATCCGAGGCGCTCGATCGGAACGTCGCCAGGACGGTGACATGCTCGGAACGCGGGTCGACGAGCACGGACCGGAGGATCTCCAGGCTGACCCCCGAGGCCCAGTGCATGTCGTCGATCAGCAACAGCACCGGCCGATGGTTGGTGAGCTCGACGATGGCGCCGGTTGCGGCGAGCGCCAACAGGTCGCGCTCGCCGCTCCGATCGCCGGCGTGGCGCTCCGACCGGCTGCGGCTCGCGGCCAGGCTCGGGACGTAGGACGACAGCTCCGACAGGAACGGAACCCGGTCGCGAGCTGCGGTCGAGAGGTCGAAGCCGTTGGCCAGCTCGCCGAGAATCTGCTGGAACGGTCCGAGGACCGATCCAGAACGGTGCTCGCCGCGTCCGGACAACACGATGTGCTCGTGGCTTCTCCTCGCCACCTCGACGGCCAACCGGCTCTTGCCCGCGCCGGCCGGGCCACCGATGAACACACCCCGTCGCCCCGGCGTAGCGACACCGGCGACGAGCTCGTCGCTGAGTTCCGCTCGGCCGACGAAGGGAAGCTCCTCCGACACGACCAGCGTCGGTCTCCCGCGCCGATCACGGACGTCGATGCGTCCGGCCGGTGCCGGATCGCGTGTATCGGTGCCGAGGAGCTCGTGCTCGAGCGCCACCAGGTCAGGACCGGGTGTCAGCCCCACCTGATCGAGGGACGCCCGTGCCCGATGGAGAATCCGAAGGCCCTCGGCGCGATCGCCACGACTCGCCACGGCCCGAGCGAGCTCCCACCACCAGTCCTCCTGCGAGGGCCGCTGGTCGAGGATCGTCGTCCACCAGAAGACCGATTCGTCGACGCGATCGACGCCGGCCGCGCTGCGGGCCATGGCCTCCTCGAGCTGCAGCCGGGCCCCGTGCAGGACGACCCGGTCGGCGTGCACCGGCTCCAGGTCGTCGAGTCCCGACCACGGCTCGTCTCGCCACGTTTGCAGCGTCGTCCGGCAGAGTTGGTAGGCGTCCTCGTACCGCTTCGCTGCGACGAGGTCGCGAGCGCGCCCGGGAGCGGCGAGGAACAGGGCTCGTTCGGACACGACGTGTTCGGCCAGACGGTACGAACCCGGATGCGTCTCGATGCTCGCCGGCCCGAGCGCTCGTCTGAGCCTGCTGATGATGTTGGCCATCGACTGACGGGCGGTCGGAGGTCGCGTGCCAGTCGCCCAGACCGCGTCCTCGAGGGCACCGAACGACACACCGCTGCGATGACGCAGGGCCAGGAGGGCAAGCGCGACCCTGGCCCGCTCACCCGACACGGTCACGAGTTCGTCGTCGATGATGCAGGCGAGGTCGCCGAGTTCGCTGACTCG
>JBCCVL010000163.1:0-14041 GCA_039195375.1 Actinomycetota bacterium | reverse complement strand
CTTGTCGATGCCGCGCTCCAGCGCCCTGGCGCTGATGGCCTTGCGGGCCGCCTTGGCCGCCAGCCCCGGATCGTCGTTTCGCTTGACGTGGTCGACCCACACCCTTGTCGCCTTCGGCAGCTCGGCTGGGTCGGCGTGGCGAGTGACGTCCCACAGGCCGGCGGCGCCGATCGCCGGTTCGTGTCGGATCTCGACGTGGTCGGCGGTGACCACGACCGCCGACGTCGGGACCTTGCCGTTGACCGTGAGCGACGCTCGCACCGCCTCGTCCGTGGTCACACCGGCCCGACCGCGCACCTCGACGACATCGTCACGCCCGGGGATCATCGCCAGCACGCTGATCGCATCGCACTCGATCAGGTTGTGCATCGTGTCGGTCCGGCGGTTGCCCGGCCGGTCGGCGATGGCGAGGGTGCGCTCGTCGACCACCCGGGCGACGAGACCGGCGGGATCACCCTTCGGGCTGACGTCGGCGTGGCCGCCGGCATCGACCGACGACAGCGTGACGAACGGGCACGCCTCGAAGAACCCGACGACACCCGGCTCGGCGAGGCCGGCGGTGTCCGCCTCCGCCCGATCGCCGGTGACGTCGCCCTCGGCTCCGGCGGCCCCGAGCTCGGGTTCGGCCCAGAACGTCGAGCGGATCAGCGCCTTGGCGCAGTGGAGGAACGCCTCCTCGAGCTGCAGGGTCGGGGTGGCCGAGAGGTCGAGCCGACCGTTCAACCGCAGGGTCTCGCGGTAGCCGGGGACGAACGACAGGATGCCGACGGCGGCCCCGTCCGCCGCGTCGAGGCCGGCCGATGCCGGCAATGCCAGCTCGGTTCGACCGGTCGGCCGCAGCACACCCGGCTCGCCGCCAACGGCGGTCGAGCGGATCGAACCGTCGTCGGCGACCACTCCGACGACGGCGAACGGCGAGACCGCCAGCAGGCGGTGGCAGTGCTCGTCGAGGTACGAGATCGACTTCAGGTGGAACCCGGCCGGCCGGCTGCCGACGCAGGACTCGAGCGCATCAACATCGCTGATCAGTTCGACCGACATCACATCCCGACTCCTTCTCGCCCCCGTCCTCGCACGTGTAAGGGAAGCCTAATAGGGTGGGGATCCATGAGCACGCCGATCGAAACGGACTATCTCGTCGTCGGGGCCGGCGCCGCTGGCATGTCCATCGTCGACGAGTTGTTGACCAACGGCGACCCCGACCTCGACGTCGTCCTCGTCGATCGCCGCCACCGCCCCGGCGGGCACTGGCAGGACGCCTACCCCTTCGTCCGGCTGCACCAGCCGTCGGTCTACTACGGGGTGAACTCCCGCAAGCTCGGCCACGACCGCATCGACACCTCCGGGCCGAACGCCGGCTTCTACGAGCGGGCGTCGGCCGACGAGATCTGCGACTACTACCAGCGGGTGCTCGACGAGCGGTTCCTCGACTCCGGCCGGGTCACCTTCCTCGGCATGCACGACTACCGGGGCCGCGACGGCGAGGACCACCTGGTGGTCTCCCAGCTCAGCGGTCGGCCGACGCCGATCCGGGTCCGGCGCCGGCTCGTCGACGCCACCTACGTCGAGTCGGTCATCCCGTCCAGGCACACGCCATCGTTCGCCATCGACCCCGCCGCTCGCCTGCTCACGCCGAACCAGCTCGTGCACTACGCCGACGGGAGCGACGACTTCACGATCATCGGGGCTGGCAAGACGGCGATGGACACGTGTGTGTGGCTGCTGGAACAGGGCATCGAACCAGATCGGATCCGCTGGATCCGGCCCCGCGACGGGTGGTTCGTCGACCGCACCTACACCCAGCCGCTCGACCTCGCCGCCAACATGATCGGCTACCAGGCGGCGATGATGGAGTCGGCCGCCAGCGCCGAGTCAGGACTCGACCTGGCGTTGCGGATGGAGGAGCGGGGCATGATGTTCCGCCTCGACCCGACCGTCGAGCCCGAGGTCTCCCGGGGGGCGACGGTCTCCCGGTACGAGCTCGACCTGCTCCGCAGCATCGAGCGCGTCGTCCGTCAGGGCAACGTCCAGGCCATCGGCGCCGATCGGATCGAGATGACCGCCGGCGAGCTGGCGACCGGGCCCGACGTCGTGCACGTCGACTGCACGGCCCCCGGCCTGGCCAACGCCAAGCCGCAGCCGATCTTCGCCGGCGACACGATCCGGGTGCAGATGACCACACTCGGCGTGTCGCCGTGGAGTGCAGCGTTGCTCGGCTTCATCGAGACCCTCGACCTACCGGATGACGAGCGGAACCGGCTGTGTCCGCCGATCCCCCGAGCCGGCCTCGTCGCCGGCCAGCTCGGCGCACTGGCCATCGGGCTCGGGATCGAGCCCGACCGGCGGGCCAACGCCGACCTGGCCGGGTGGAACGCAGCGGCCCGGTTGAACCCGGGTCGATCGGTGGCCGACCACCTCGACGAGCCGGAGGTGCAGCAGGCGATGGAGACGATCATGACCAACTTCGGCCCGGCGGTGGCCAACGCCACAGCCCGAACGGCGGCCGCCTGAGAGGAGCACCAACGTCATGCGAGCCAGTCACGTCTTGTGCAAGGTCGAGGACCTGGCGACGGCCGTCGAGGCCTATCGGGCGGCCGGCTTTGTCGTCCAGTGGGGAAGCGATCCCGAGATCTCGATCAACGCCCTGATCTGGTTCGAGCGTGGGCCGTTCCTCGAGCTGATCGACGCCGCCGGGGCTCGCCCACCGGTCCCGGTCCCCTGGATCGAGCGGTTCGACCGCTGGCGGGATCAACCGCCGGGCTGGTGTGACGTCTGCCTGGAGACCGACTCGAACGCCGACCCCGAGACCGAGGCGGCCAGAGCCGCCGGCATCGAGGTGGCCGGACCGTTCGAGAACCAGCGCACCCCGCCGGACGGCGTCACCATCACCACCCGGACCTCGTTCCCGAACGACGCCAGGCTCCCGTTCTTCATGGGTGCCTACCGGCCCGAGCCGCGCCCGACCAGCATCGAGCACCCGAACGGCGCCGTCGCCGTCGAGTCGATCGACGTCGGCATCGAACCAGGGGCCATGGGTCACTGGAGCCAGCTCGTCGATGCCGACGACCCCTGGCTGACCGTGCGCCATGACGAGTCCGGTGTCCGCTCGGTGACGCTGCGGGGACTGGCGGAGACGATCCCGCCGGCCGCCGTGAGCGGTGCCGTGCTCCTGCGGGCCGAGGACGGCTGATCGTCGACCGACGGTGGTCAGCGCCGGTCGGAGCCGAGACCGAGCCGGGTGAGCGCGCCGTCGACCCAGGCCGACTTCTCGGCGACGTAGCGATCTCGATCGTCGGCGTGACGGGTGGCGAGGTCGAGCTTCAGCCGCTCGTACTCGGCTGCGAGGTCGGCGTTGCGGCGGAGCGCATCGCGAAAGCCTCGGAACCGGTCGACCTCCGGTGACCCGGCGGCCAGCACGTGGAGGTGGTGGGTCCGCCTGCCGTCCTCGACCCGTCTGAGGAAGTGGTGGGTCTCACTGCCGACCGGGCTGAACGGGCGATACCGGTACCCGAGATCCTCGACGGCGTGCAGGCGCTCCAGGAACGCCTCGATCGACTCGACGACGATCAGGATGTCGATGGTCGGCTTGGCCGCCAGCCCGGGCACGGCGGTGCTCCCGACGTGTTCGATCGAGGCGGCGACGCCGTCGAGCGCACCGGACAGCGCCTCCCGCTCGACCCGGAAGCGTTCCGGCCAGGCCGGCGACGAGGGGACCACCTCGACGGTGCGGTCCGGGTGATCGCCCTCCCCGTCATCGGCCCCGTCGTCGTCGGCCATGCGGTCAGTCTGTCATGCTGCGAGTCTCTTGCCGCGCCGGTTCGTGGCGCCGCCGGCGGGGCAGCGGCCGATGGTCTGGTCACCAGCGGTGCCCGTCGCCCCAGTCGAGGTCGTCGGCGACGGTGCCCACGATCGAGGCGATCACCTCCGGACCCTCCAGGGCGTTGGTGCACACGACCGCCACCCGTTCGCCGTCGACCGAGGCGACGACCTCGGCGGAGAAGCCGAGGTTGCGGCCGTTGTGCCAGAACCACCGCGGGTCGTCCGGCCGATCGAGGAACCAGCCGGTCCCGACGTGGCGGTCGCTCCCGTCGTCGGTGGCTGCGGACGGGGAGTGCCGGAGCATGCTGGCCAGTAGCGAGGTCAGGCGGCCGCTGGTCAGTTCGCCGATGAGTCTGGCCAGGTCACCCGCCGTCGACCACAGTCCGGCGGCGGCCGCCTCGGGGTGGCGTCGCCAACCGCCGTCGAGTGGCTCGCCGTCGACCGAGCCGGGGCTGATCGTCGGCCCGGCCGGCCACGCCGGCCGCTCGATCGAGAACCCGGTCCGATCGAGTCCGAGTGGTCGGAGCAGCAGCCGGGCCGCAAGGTCGGCGAGCGACTCACCGGTGGACTCGACGAGGACGTACTCCATGGCGGTGTAGCCACCGCCCGAGTAGCGGAACGACCGGTCGGCGTCGAGCACGACCGGTTCGCTGTTGCCATCGCCCCCGAGCACGCCGAGCAGGTCGGGAACGGGCTCGTCGGCGCCGTAGCCGAGGAACCCGTGGACCGACGCCCCGGCCGTGTGGGTGACCAGGTCCCGCAGGCTCACGGGACCGACCCCCGGCTCGATCGACACGACCGGTCGGAGGATCGCCTCGATCGGGCGGTCGAGGTCGACGAGTCCGGCATCGGCGGCCAGGATCGTGGTCATCGCCGCCACCGGCTTCGACACCGAACCGACCTGGAAGACGGTGTCGACGTCGACTGCGGGCCCGTCGGGAGCCCGACCCCAGCCACGGGCCACCACCGTCTCGCCACCGTCGACAACGACGACGGCGACCCCGGGGGTGCCGGTGGCGGCCAGGAGCCCGTCGGCGCCGTCGAGCCGGGCGGTGAGGGTCTCGGCCAGCAGCTCGGCCGCGTGCTCGTCGCCCGGCCGGCGATCCCCCGGTCTCACTCGGACAGGTCGATCGGGAGCCGGAGCGGTTCACCGTCGACCTGTACCTCCCGACCGTCGACGGTGAAGAGGTGCAGGAACGCGTCGCCGTCGACGTCCTCCCACAACGGTGAGCGGTCGTCGTCGAGTCGGGCCACCGTGCGGCCGTCGACGGTGATGACCCCGTAGCCCTCGGTCGGCGGACCCTCGTCCGGGTCGGGCGCAGTGACCACCGCCGCCCCGTCGGTGGTCGGCGCGACGAACCGCCAGCCGTCGAGCTCGACGACCACGTCGGTCCCGGTAGGTGTGGTCTCGCGCTCGACCGAGCGCACCGTCGGCGCCGCCGGTCCGGCGTCGATCGGGGCCGGCTTCGGGCCCTGCTCGGCCACGGCGTCGTCGAACTGGACCCTGGCCGCGGCCGTGTAGAGCACGCCGGTGAGCAATGTGAGCAGGGCGAAGTTGACGGCGGCGAACGCCGTCCTGGCCTGCAGGTCCCGATGGATGGCAATCGGGGCCGGATACGTCGAGCCCGGCCCGTGCAACAGGAAGACGACCAGGGCGGCGTGGACCGGCGTGTGTCCGATCACCTCGGTCCGCCCGAAGACCAGGGTGGTCACGATGAAGACCCCGGTGATCGTGAGGGCGAGCGGCCGGCCGAGCAGCCCGATGATCAGCAGGAACCCGAGTCCGATCTCGACGAAGGCGGCGGCGTCGAGGAACAGCTCGGCCGGTAGGCCGAGCCGGAGGATGGGCCGGGTGTCGAGGATGGCAAACGACCAGTCGGGGTAGACGAGCTTCTCGAAGCCGAGCCACATCAGGGAGAACCCGACGGCGACGTAGAGCACGGGGAGGGCCAGGCCCCGCACGTCGTCCCGGTCCTCCGTCCGCAGGATCAGGAACCCGCCGATGCCGATGATGTGGACGTAGTCGAGCATGTGGAAAGCGCCGTACTCGAACACGCCGATCAGCCACAACGCGATGAGGCCGGCGCCGGCGATGCGGTTGCCGACGCCGGTCAGCAACAGGATCGCGAGCCCGAGCTCGATCCAACCGACCCAGTCGGCCGGTTCGGCCAGTTCCGGTGTGAGCAGCGCCCGGCTGGCCCAGGTGATGACGAGCACGGCGGCCATCGAGTAGCGGACCACGTCGATCGAGTAGTGCCGGCGCTCGACCAGCCAGCCGTTGACCCGCTGGTAGGCGGCGTTGGTCTCCAGCCAGCGGTCGAGGGCCGGGAGGGCACCGATGACCACGGCGGCGATCACGAGGGCGACGACGAAGCCGGTATCGACGATCTCGCCGAAGGAACGGGGTGGGTCACGGAAGTCGAAGTCGCTGAACCACTTCACGTGGGCCGCGGCCCGCTCGGCCATCGTCGTGATCACCAGCGAACCGACGAGGGCGGTCAGCGCAGCGACGCGGCGCCGATCGGGCTGGTACGTCGTCGCCATGGCGGCACCCTAGCGGTGGCGCAGGTGACCCCGTTGGATCACACACGGTGGCCCGCTGGAACGCGGACGGGTTGCCAGCCGGACCATGAGGTGGGACGCTGATCCCGTCATGTGGTCCGCTTGGCTCCGATGCTCCCGGCCGATCGGCGACGCCCCATCGTCGCCGATCGCCGTGCTGGCCGCGTTGGTCGCGCTGATCATCGCCGCCGGCTGCTCGTCGACCGGCGGGTCGGCGGACGGCGACGACGCCGCGTCGGACGCCGCGCCGCCGACGACGGAGGCCACCGCATCCTCGCCATCCTCGACGTCGTCCTCGGCGCCGAGCACCGGGCCGGCGTCGGCCGCGGACGACGCCGCATCGGCATCGACCGGTGCCCCCGGACCCGGCGCGGCCGAGCGGGCCGCCGGCGCCGATGGCGTCACCCCGCTCGACTGCCCGACCCAGCTGCCGGCCTATGTCGAGGACCGCCTCCCAGGTGGCGCCACCGGCGAGCGACTGACGTGCTGGGCCCTCCCGACCACCGAGGATCCCGCCGACCCCGACAGCCGACCGATCGATGTCACCTTCTATATCTGGTCCGGTCGCGACCCCGAGCTCCGCCAGGCCGACCCGATCGTCTACCTCCCCGGCGGCCCGCGGGGCAGCGCCTTCAACTCGCTCATCCCGTTCACGACAACCAACATCCAGGGCGACCGGGACCTGATCCTCGTCGACACCCGTGGCAACTCGCCGATCCCGGGCGACGACCGTGGCCTGGTCGCCAGCGGATGCCCCGAGCTGTACGACACCGCCATCGAGATCTTCTCCGTCAACGAGTCGGTCGAGGCGGAGTACCGCCGGCTCCTGGACGGCTGGGCGGCCTGCCTCGACCGACTCCGGGGCGACGGTTGGGACCTCGACCAGTACAACACGCCCCGGATCATCGGTGACCTGGAGCTGCTGCGGACCGAGCTCGGCTACGACGAGTGGAACATCTACGGCGAGTCGTACTCGACCCGCTACATGCTCCACTACCTCGACGCCCACCCAACGTCGGTCCGATCGGCGGTGCTCGACTCGGTGACCCCGCCACGGGCCAGCGCCTGGAGCCCGGCCGGCGTCGGCCAGGCGGTCGACGCGGTCTACCGGCTCCTGGTCGACGGGTGCGCGGCGGCCGAGCGCTGCGCTGGCCTCGTTCCCGACGTCGACGCCGAGTTGACCGAGGTCAGGCGGCTGCTCGACGAGACCCCGCTCGAGGCCGAGATCACCCACCCCCTGACCGGGGCGCCGGCCACGCTGTCGCTCGACGGGACCGACGCCGCCTTCGCCGTCGGCGAGCTGCTCACCCCGGACGCCCTGCCCGGGCTGCCGGCCATCGTGGCCTCGGTGGCGGCCGGCAACACCGGGCTACTCGGCTCCCAGGCCGGGCAGCTGCTCGGCATCGCCGATGGGGGGCTCGGGCTCAGCGCAGCCACGGTCTGCCACGACTTCGGTGCCGACCCGGACCTGGTGATGGGCGACGTCGCCAGCGTGCTGGCAGCTCCCGAGCCGTGGCGTCAGCTCGGCTACATCTCGAACATGCCCTGTGAGATCGCCGGCATCACCCCGGCGCCGGTCGAGTTCCTCGAACCGGTCGTGTCCGACGTGCCGGTGCTGGTCGTCATCGGGCTGCTCGATGACGCCACTCCGCCGGCCGACGGCCGCCTGGCGGCCGACACGCTGAGTGCGGCGACCGTGATCGAGTTCGCCTCCGAGGGCCACGTGCCGGTCAGGACCGACCAGTGCGCCCGCCAGGTCGTCGTCGACTACTGGACCGACGGGGCCGACGTCGACACCGCCTGCGTCGACGCCGCCAACCGCACCCCCTTCTCGTTCGACCCCTGAGCCGATTCCGCCGAGGAGCCACATCGATGGAGACCGACCAACCGACCGCCCTCGACGGCCTGCGGGTCCTCGACGTGACCCAGGTGATGGCCGGCTCGTACTGCGGGCTGCTGCTGGCCGACCTCGGGGCAGACGTGATCAAGGTCGAGCGACCGGGGATCGGCGACGTGACCCGGCTCGGCGGGGCCGGCGTCGACGCCTTCGCCCCGCTCAACCGCAACAAGCGCTCGATCGCCGTCGACCACACCACGCCCCAGGGGGCGGACGTGCTGCGCCGGTTGGCCGACGACGCCGACGTGCTCGTCGAGAACCAGCGACCGGGCTCCCTCGAGCGCCACGGTCTCGGCTACGACGATCTGGCGGCCCGTAACCGCCGGCTCGTCTACTGCTCGATCTCGGGGTTCGGCCAGGTCGGACCCCGTGCCGACCGCAAGGGATTCGACCTGATGGCCCAGGCCATGTCGGGCTTGATGGCGGTGACCGGCGAGCCAGACCGCGACCCGGTCAAGGTCGGCGTGCCGATCGCCGACCTGAGCGCCGGCATCCACGGCACCGTCGGGATCCTGGCCGCCCTCGTCCGTCGTGGCATCGACGGTCTGGGCCAGCGGGTCACGACGTCGTTGCTGGAGACGGCGGTGGCCACGATGGTGTGGGAGTCGATGCTGGTGTTCCAGGCCGGGGAGACGCCGGGGCGGGGCGGCTCGGCCCACCGCCTGGCCGCCCCCTACGAGGCCTTCCCGACCGCCGACGGGTTCATCGCCATCGCCGCCCACGCCCGCGACGACTTCCGGTCCCTCTGCCATCTGCTCGGGCGTGACGAGCTGGCGACCGACCCCCGGTTCGCCAGGGGCGCCGACCGGCTGGCCAACCGCGCCGCCCTGGCCGACGAGCTCGGTGTCGTGCTGCGTACGAGGACGACGGCCGAGTGGGACCGGGTGATCGACGAGGCCAACATCGCCGTCGCCCCCGTCAACTCGATGGACGAGGTGTTCGCCGACCCCCAGATCCTGGCCACCGAGATGGTGGTCGGCGATGGCCGGGATCGGCGGCTCGGCCACGCGGTGAAGCTGTCGGCCACCCCGATGTCGGTCCGCCGGCCGAGTCCGGTCCTCGGCGAGCACACGGTCGAGGTCCTGACCGAGGCCGGCTACGACCGGGCCACGATCGACGAGCTGGCCGGCGCCGAGGCGATCGCCATCGGCGAACCGGTGACGGAGGAGACATGATCACCACCGAGCGACCGTCTGAGCACGTCGTCGTCGTCACGATCGACCGTCCTCCGGCCAACGCCATCGACCGGGTCCATCAGCGTGAGTTGGCGGCCGCCCTCACCGAGGCCGAGGACGATCTCGAGGTGCGGGCGATCGTGCTGACCGGCGGCGGGTCGATGTTCTGCGCCGGTGCCGACCTGCGGGAGGAGCAGTCGATCGAGCGTGACGAGGTCGGCGACCTCCTCGGCGACATCGGCCGGCTCCTGGCCACCGTCAGGACCCACCGGGTGCCCATCATCGCCGCCGTCAACGGCCCGGCCCACGGTGGGGGTCTCGAGCTGGCGCTGTCGTGCGACATCCGGATCGGATCGACCGAGGCCAGCTTCGGGGCGGCTGGGGTCAACGTCGGCCTGGTTGCCAACGTGGCCCAGCTCCGGGAGTTGATCGGCACGGCCAGGGCCGCCCACCTGCTGACCACCGGCCTCACCTGCCGGGCCGAGCAGGCCCTCACCTGGGGCCTGCTGACCGCGCTGCACGAGCCGGGCGAGCTGCTGCCGGCGGCCGAACGGCTCGCCGATCGGATCGCGTCCCGGGCTCCGCTGTCGGTCGAGGCGACGAAGTCGATGTTGCGGGCGCTGCCCGACCTCGACCGCCGGGCCGCCACCCGGCTGCAGGGTGAGGAGTTCAGCCGGTTGTTCCGGACCGAGGACCACGCCGAGGCGCTGCGGGCCTTCTTCGAGAAGCGTCCGGGGAGGTATCACCGACGATGACGGATCGGAGCGAACTCACCGGCCAGGACGCCGTCGCCCAGGCCGACCTGCGGCGACGGGGTTCGGTCGGGCCGACCGAGCTGGTCGAGGCCGCCATCGAGCGAGCCGCCGCGGTCGACGGGACCATCAACTCCATCGTCTACCCCCGCGACGAGCGGGCGGTCGAGCAGGCGGCGATGATCCCGGTCGACGGGCCGCCCCTCGCCGGGGTGCCGATGGCGGTCAAGGACTGGAAGTGCCTCCAGGCGGGGGAGCGGTGGTCGTGGTCGATGCGGGTCCTCGACGAGCTGGAGCTGCGGGCCGAGTTCTCGACCGAGCTGGCCCGCCGCTACGAGGCGGCCGGGCTGGTCTCGATCGGGCGGACCAACCTGCCCGAGTTGGCCTTCGGCCCACCGACAACGGAGCCGGACGCCCACGGCCCCTGCCGCAACCCCTGGGCCACCGGCTACTCGGTCGGCGGCTCCAGCGGTGGGTCGGCGGCGGCGGTGGCGGCCGGGATCGTGCCGGTCGCCAACGCCTCGGACGGCGGCGGGTCGCTGCGGATCCCCGCCGCCTGCTGCGGCGTGCTCGGGCTGAAGGTGTCGTCCGGCCGCATCCCCAACGCGCCCCACGCCGACGGGCGCAACATCAAGGTCGAGGGCACCCTGGCCACGTCGGTCCGTGACCTCGCCATCACCCTGGATCTGACCAGCGGCCCGCTGGTCGGCGCGATCGGGACGCCGCCCCGGCCATCAGACGGCTTCGCCCGCTCGCTTGCGGGGGCGGCCGGCGGGGCCCGTCGCCGGATCGTGGTGCGGACCACCCCGCCGCTCGCCATGTCCCGGGGCCACGACACCTCGTGTGTCGACGACGAGCACATCGCCTCGGTTCACCACATCGCCCGGGTGCTGGAGGCGGCCGGCCACCACGTCGAGGAGGGCGTCGGTCCGGACGGGCTCGACGAGCGCCTCGGCACCCCGAACCTCTACGCGGCCGAGCGGGCGGCGCTGCGAGCCACGATCGAGGAGCAGCTCGGCCGGCCGCTCGAGCGCGACGACGTGGAGCCCCGGACCTGGGCCATGTTCGAATTGGCGGCCAACGCCACCGGCCCCCAGGTGCTGGCTGAGCTCGGCAACGAGCAGCGTTGGGCCGCTGCGGTCCGCCGCTGGTGGACCGAGCCGACCGACGTACTGCTCACCCCGACCCTCGGCCGCTCGACCCCGGCGATCGGCGAGCTGAAGGAGACCGACGACGAGCCGTTCGCCGGGGCCGTCGCCGGCTTCCCGATGGCCTGGTTCACCTACCCGTTCAACCTCACGGGGCAACCGGCGCTGAGCGTACCCGCCGGTCTCGACCGGAACGGGGTCCCGATCGGCGTGCAGCTGGTCGGCGCCTGGGGACGGGAGGACGTGCTGCTCGGCCTCGCCGGTGAGATCGAGCGGGCCGCGCCCTGGCCGACCCGGGCGCCGCTCGATCGCTCCGCAGCGAGTGACCGGCCGAGCGAACCGGCGTCGACGCCGGAGCCAACGCCGTGAAGTCGGCCGACAACACCCTGCGGATCGTCGAGGCGATCGCCGCCGCCGACGAGGGTGGCGTCGGCCTCCGTGAGCTGGTCCGTCGAACCGGCATCGCCAAGAGCACGGTCCACCGGTCGCTGATGACGCTTCGGGACCGGAGGTGGATCGAGTCGGGACCGGACGGCGGTTCGTGGCGGGTGAGCACCCGGCTCCGGTCGCTGCTCGGGGCGGTCGGGCCGACCCGGCTGCGGGCCGCGGCCGAGCTGGCGATGGAACGGCTGGCGGCCGAGACCGGCGAGTCGGTCCACCTCGTCGTCGCCGTCGACGACCAGGTCGAGCTGATCCACCGGGTCGAGGGGTCGAATCCGGTCCAGGTCGTCCTGCCGCTCGGTCGACGGGTGCCGATCGGGGGCGGCGCCACCGGCAAGGCCCTGCTGGCCGCCGGCGTGCCGATGCCCGAGCGCCTGCCCCGGCTCACCCCGGCGACGATCACCGACCGACGGCGGCTCGCCGACGAGCTGGAGCAGATCCGGACGCGGGGCTGGGCCACCAACCGGGGCGAGTGGCATCCCTCGATCGGCGCGGTGGCCGCAGCCATCGTCGCCGACGGGATCGCCGTCGGCGCCCTGTCGGTCAGCACCACCGTCGATCGCCTCGACGCCGAGCACGAGCGGTCGTTCGGCTCCTCCGTCGTCGCCGCCGCAGCCGACGTCGCCGCCGCCCTCCGGTCGTCCGGCTGACGGCGGACGGACCGCCCGACGGACCGCCCGACCGGCGCACCTCGGTACGATGCCGCCGATGGGGGACACGATCCTGGTCAGCGAGGCGTTCGTCGAGGCGAACGGCGACCGGCTGCGGGCCGCCGCTCCCGACCTCGGCATCCTCGCCATCGACCCGACCGACGAGACCGGTCCGGATGCAGACGTCATCGCCGATGCGACGATCGCGTTCCTGTCCAACGACGTCTGGCCAGACGGCGCCGCCGGCTTCTTCAGGGCGCTCACCCGAGCGTCGGAGCTGGCCTGGCTGCATGTGATGTTCGCCGGCGTCGACCATCGGGTCTTCCAGCAGCTGATGCGGCGAGGCGTCTCGCTGACGACGTCGCAGGGGGCCAGCGCCCCAGCGATCGCCGAGACCGTCGTGCTGTACCTGACCGCGCTGTCACGTGGGCTGCCCGAGCACATTCGTCGTCAGCCGTCGGGTCCCTGGGAGTGGCACCGGTGGCGACCGCTGGCCGGCCGGCGGGTTGCGGTCGTCGGTTACGGGCCGGTCGGGCGTCGGATCGAGCAGGCGCTGCGATGGCTCGGCATGGACGTCACGTGTGTCCGGCGGGCCGTCAGGGGCGACGAGACGTGCCCGGTCCGGACCCTCGACGAGCTGCCCGCGGTCTGTGCCGAGAGCGACGTCGTCGTCCTCGCCCTCCCGCTCACCGACGACACCGCCGGCATCCTGAGCCGACCGATCATCGAGGCGCTGGCAGCCGATTGCCTGGTGGTCAACGTCGGCCGCGGTGCCCTGGTCGACCAGCCGGCCCTGACCGAGGCGCTGCGGGATGGCCGGCTGGCCGGCGCCGGCCTCGACGTGTTCGAGACCGAGCCGCTCGACCCCGAGGACCCCCTCTGGGTGCTGCCGAACGTGATCATCACCCCCCACAACGCCGGCGCCAGCACCGATGCGCCCGAGCGGGTCACCGACCTGTTCTTCGAGAACCTGCGCCGCTGGCTCGCGGGCGACGAGCTCCTCAACCGGGCGACGCCGGCGGCGGCCGACTGAGCGTCGATCCGTCGCCAGCCGTCCGGGAAGGGGAGTGGCGGACGTTACATCCCGCCGGTCTTGGCCGAGCTGATGGTGTCGGCCACCAGCCGGGCAACGGCATCGGGAACGGCGTCGAGCTCGAGGCTCACGAAGCCCTGCACGATGAGGTCGCGGGCCGCGTCCTCGTCGAGACCGGTTGCCATCAGGTACTCGAGCTTCTCGATCGCGATCCGCCCGACCGAGGCCTCGTGGGAGAGCTGGGCGGTCGGGTCGACGGCCCGCAGCGCCGGGACGGCCTCGATGTGGCCGTCTCCGGTCAGTTTGAGTCCATCGCAGCCGACGAAGCCGTGCGTGTCCGCTGCCTCGCCGAGCAGGGTGGCGTGGTTCACGATCACCCCGCCGTCGGAGACCATCCTCGTCACGCTCTCGGACCCCGCCCCGTCGCCGACCAGGTGAACCGCGCTGGTGACCACCCGCTCGGTCCCGGCGGGGGCCAGCATGACCGCCTGATCGTTGTTCCGACCGCCGCGATCGACCCAGGTCACCGCGTTCGAGACGTGGTGGCGGATGGGTGCGAGCTGG
>JBCCVL010000162.1:0-14104 GCA_039195375.1 Actinomycetota bacterium | reverse complement strand
CTTGTCGAGCCCAATGAGTCAAACGGGCATTAGCGTGCACAACGAGCCTCCCGGCAGCTGTAGTTGGTAGAAGAACCACAGCCTCCCCAGGAGGCTCAACTCATCGGTGGACCCGCGCTAACAACGTCCGTGGTCAATACAGCTAGTCCCGGAACACGCCGAGGTGTCCGCCCTCGGCCAGCCGATCCATGAACTCGGGCTCGTAGGCCGACCACGGGTCGTCGCGGACCAGCGCGTCCAGCACGTTGGCGTCCTCGCCGACCAGGATGCGCCACTCGCCGGCGAGGACGCCGTCGAGGATCACGGTGGCGGCCCGGCCGGCCGAGGTCGGGGCGTTGTCCCGGAACTGGCGACCCCGCTCGGCCACCAGTTCCTCGATCTGGTCGTCGGTCAGCTGGTCGGTCGGGATGTCCTGGCGGGCCAGCATCTTGCGGACCTCGGCCACGTCGACGCCGCCGTGGGCCGCCGTCGAGTTGATGGCGATCGAGGTGCCGATGTGGCCGGGCATGACGACGTGGGCCGACAGGTGGGGGGCGTTGACTCGGAAGTCCGCGATGAGCGCCTCGGTCAGGCCCTTCACCGCGAACTTGGCCGCCGAGTAGGCGGTGTGGGGGGTGTCCGGGCCGATCGAGGCCCAGAACCCGTTGACGCTGGAGGTGTTGACCACGGCGCCGCGGTCGCAGTTGGCCAGCATCGGCAGGAACGCCCGGCAGCAGTGGTAGACGCCGCCCCAGCACACATCGAAGGTCCGCTCCCATTCGGCCCGGTCGTTGGCCAGGAAGCTGCCGGCCCCACCGATGCCGGCGTTGTTGAACAGCAGGTTGATGCACTCGGTCGCATGGGCCGCCGCCACCGTGTCGCGGAACGTGATCACCTGCTCCTCGTCGGACACGTCGCAGAGGTGGGAGGAGACCCGACCGGGTGAGCCGTCCTCGGAGACGAGCCGGGTGGTCTCGGCCATCGGGCCCTCGCTGACGTCGCACATCGCCACATCGCACCCCGCCGCCGCGAGCTGGCGGACCAGCTCGCGGCCCATCCCGGTGCCACCTCCCGTGACCACCGCCAGTCGACCGTCGAAGGTGTCCATTGGCCCCGCTCCTCTGCGTGTCGGCGTCTGCTCATGCGGCCCGGACCGGCCCTCGGCTGGCCGCCGATCGGTCGAGCTCGACCGATGCTACTCGCCGCCCTCCGCGCTCTCTAGTCGCTGCCGCCCGGTCGAGCAGCCGCCGTCTGAGGAGCCGAGCAGGGCGGTGAGCAGGGTGATCGGTCCGACGACGTCGACGCCGTCGGGGAGCCGCTCGATCAGACCACGGTCGGCGGTCACCACCGTGTCCCCGGCGCGGGCGATGGCGACGATCTCGTCGTCGGCGGCGTCGGCGCGACCGGAGCCGGCGAACCGGACCTCGATGCCGTCGGCGGCGGCCGTCGCCGCCCGGATCGGGTGACCGTCGAAGACGAGAATCGTCGGCTGGCCGACCACGACCGCCAAGCGGGACAGGTCGCCGGTCAGGCGGACCTTGGCCGCGGTCCGGTCGCGCCACCATCCGTCCGGTCGCGAGCCCATGACGTTGTTGCCGTCGACCAGCCAACGCCCGGGCGGGTCATCGGGGCCGTCGGCGGCCGGACCGGTCACTCCTCCTCGTCTGATCCGCCGGTCTCGTCGTCGACCACCGCCATCGCATCCTGGGAGGAGATCGTCAGGCCTCGGTCGCCGCTCGGGGCCGGCACCTCGACGATCCGGTCGTCGACGTCGTCGTACTCGAGGCGCAAGGTCCGCGAGATGATGGCGTGCATGTTGTAGGTGCAGACCACGTAGGTCAGCTCCAGCAGCTCGACGTCGCCGAGGCCACCGGCCCGGAGGGCGTCGACGATCTCGTCCGGCACCCGTCCGCCCTGGAGGCAGATGGCGTCGGTGAAGGCCAACACGGCCCGCTCGACCGGCGAGTAGCAGTCGGCCACGCCCCAGGCCCGGACCGCCTCGATCTTCTCGTCGGACAACCCGACCGACCGGGAGGCCTTCACGTGCTGGGAGTAGACGAACTGGCTCTCCCTGACCCAGCCGGTGCGGGTCTGGGCCAGCTCCCGCAGCTTGGGGTCGAGAGCCCGGTTCGGGTTGCGGTAGAAGGCGAAGCCGTCGGCGATGTGGTCGAAGAGGTCGGGCACGAGCGCCGTCGTCGTCCACCAGTCGCCCGGCGTTCCGGTGGCCGTGCCGGGCTCGTCGACCGGATCACGGTCACCGAACAGCAGCTCGTAGTAGCGCTTGGCCCGATCGTGGGCCTCGTCCTTGCGGACCTCGCGGGTGCGGGGCATGGGTTCCTTTCGGTTCGGAGCGGGGTCTCGCTGCGGGGCGGCGGGCTATTCGAGGGTGGCGTAGTTGGTCGACCGGTCGTCGGTCGATGTGCCTCGGACCTCATCGACGGAGGCCGCGAGGGCCTCCAGGTAGTCGTCGATGACCCCGGTGTTGGAGTTCGACACCGTCGAGTGCAGCGAGTCGGGCGGGCCCTGCCGGTCGTGGAACCAACCCCGGCGCTGAAGGGCGTCGCCGAGGGCGAAGATGTCGATCGGCTCGCCGTCGGCGCCGGGGTCGGCGGCCATGGCGATCAGCTGGTAGGTGCCGTCGCCGAGCACCCGGACCCCGTCGACCTCAGCGATGCCGGCTCGCATGCGATCGGCGTTGTCGAGCATGATGCGGGTCAGCTCCTCGTAGCCGTCGATCCCGAGGTGCTGCATGACCGCCCACGCCGCCGCCATCGGCAGGCCCGAGCGGGTGCCCTGCAGGTTCGGCGAGGCGTAGAAGCCGCCGAGCCAGTCGTCGAACACGAACGTCTGATAGCGCCGCAGCTCCTTGGTCCGATGGAGGATGACCGAGACCCCCTTGGGGGCGTAGCCGAGCTTGTGGATGTCGGCCGAGATCGAGGTCACCCCGTCGACCCGGAAGTCCCACGGCGGCACGTGGCGGCCGAGCCGCTCGGCGAAGGGCAGGACGAACCCGCCCATACAGCCGTCGACATGGCAGTTGGCGCCGACGCCGGCGGCCAGGGCGGCGATGGCGGGGATGTCGTCGACGACCCCCTGCGGGTACTGCGGGGCCGAGCCGACCACCAGCACGGTGTTGTCGGTGACCTTGGCGGCCATGGCGTCGACGTCGGCGGTCCAGTCGTCGCGGACCGGGACCTTGTGCAGCTCGATGCCGAACAGGTGGGCGCCCTTGTGGAACGCGGCGTGGGCGCTCTCGGCCACCACCATCTCCGGGTGGTCGATGCCACGCTCGATGCGGCCACGCTCCCTGGCCGCCTTCACCCCGCAGAGGATCGACTCGGTACCGCCGCTGGTCAGGAACCCCGAGGTGCTGTCGGGCCCGTTCAGCAGGTTCGCCGTCCAGCCGACCACCTCGGACTGGATGGCGCCGAGCGAGGGGAACGCCTTGGTGTTGAGGGCGTTCTCGTGCAGGTAGAGCCGGGCGGCCCGCTCCGCGGCCTCGTGCACGCCGGGCCCACCGTCGTAGATCATGCCGAAGGCCTTGCCGTCCTCCCAACGGACGTCGTGTTCCCGCTTGGCCGCCAGGTCGGCGATCACGTCGTCGACCGGCCGGCCCTGTTGACCGAGGGGGCTTGCCATGGGCCGACCATACGCCGACCGCAACCGTCTTGTCAGGGCCGCAGACCCGTCGGGGGCGGCAGTCTTGTCAGGACGGGGCCCGCCGGTCACCATGGTCTCCATGACGGCGAGCATGCGGGTCAGACGGCTGGACCACTACAACATCGACACCGCCAAGCCGGAGGAGACGGTCACCTTTTACTGCGATGTGCTCGGGGCCGTCAACGACCCCTCGCGCCGCCCCGACTTCGGCTTCCCCGGGGCCTGGCTCTTCCTCGACGACCACCCGGTCATCCACCTGAACTTCATCGACGAGGACCGGACGGGCCCGACCGGGGCGTTCAACCACATCGCCTTCGAGGCGGAGGGCTACCTCGAGTTGTGTCAGCGGCTCGACGAGCACGGCATTCGCTACGCCACCAACGAGCTCCCGGAGATCGACCTGCTGCAGGTCTTCGTTCGCGATCCGAACAAGGTCCGGCTGGAGTTCAACATCCGCGGTGAGTGCGACGCCGTTGCCGCGGCGCGGGTCGACGGCGCCGGCTCCGCCCGGGCCTGAGCGCCGCCCGGCCCGAGCGCGATCTCGTCGCTCAGCTGCCGACGAGGTGGCGGATGACGTCGTCACGCGAGGGGTCGGCCATCCCGGCCTCGGCTGGCTGGCCGCCTGTCCGCCGGCGCAGCGACACGACCGACCGAACGACCAGGGAGCAACGACATGAGCACGAACGGGTCGGCCCGAGTGGCCGTCATCACCGGCGGGGGCCGTGGCATCGGTCGCGCCGTCGCCATCGGGCTGGCCGCCGACGGTTGGTCGGTGGCCATCGCCGGCCGCTCGCAGGCCTCGCTCGACGAGACGGCCGCCGCCATCCAGCGCCCCGTACTGGCGCAGGCGACCGATGTCGGCCAGGCCGCCCAGGTCGATGCGCTCTTCGCGGCGACGGTCGAGCGGTTCGGTCGGGTCGATCTGCTGTTCAACAACGCCGGTCTGGCCGCCCCTGCGGTCCCGATCGACGAGCTCGAACTCGACGTGTGGAACGACGTCGTCGCCGCCAACCTGACCGGCTCGTTCCTCTGCGCCAGGGCCGCCTTCGCCCAGATGCGGCGACAGGACCCGGTCGGCGGGCGCATCATCAACAACGGCTCGGTGTCGTCCGAGACCCCCCGGCCGTTCTCCGCCCCCTACACCTCGACCAAGCACGCCATCACCGGGCTCACCAAGTCGCTGTCGCTCGACGGTCGGCGCTTCGGCATCGCCTGCTCGCAGATCGACCTCGGCAACATCAGCTCGGACATGGGTGACCAGATGGCGGCCGGGGTCCTGCAGCCGGACGGCTCGGTCCGGGCGGAGCCGACGATCGCAGTGGACCCGGTGGTCGACGCCATCCGGCTCATGGCGGACCTGCCGGCCGACGCCAACGTGCTGCGGATGACCTTGATGGCCAACGACATGCCGTTCGTTGGGCGGGGCTGAGCCATGGGTGACACGGAACCGCAGTCGAACGGACCGTTCGACCTCCGGGGCCGGGTGGCCCTCGTGACGGGATCGAGCCGCGGTATCGGCCTCGCCATCGCCGAGGCCCTCGGTCGAGCGGGAGCGGAGGTCGTCATCAACGGCCGCGACGGGGCAGGGCTGTCGGTTGCGGCCGACGAGCTCCGGAGCGTCGGCCTGGTGGTCCACGAGCGAACCGCCGACGTGACCGACGGCGAGGCCGTCGACGAGCTCGTCGACGACATCGAGGCCGACGTCGGGCCGCTCGAGATCCTCGTCAACAACGCCGGGGCCCAGCAGCGGGC
Organism: Actinomycetota bacterium; assembly: GCA_039195375.1. Classification (GTDB taxonomy): domain Bacteria; phylum Actinomycetota; class Acidimicrobiia; order Acidimicrobiales; family SZUA-35; genus JAHELU01. Next base: position 8,713 of record JBCCVL010000162.1, on the reverse strand, counting down.
ACCGTTCCTCGAGTTCCCGGTTGACGATTTCACCCGGCTCATCGACCTGAACCTGGTCGCGCCGTTCCGCGTCGCCCAGGCCGCTGGCCGAGCCATGGCCGTCCGTCGTCGGGGCAAGATCGTCAACATCGGTTCGGTCCAGTCCAAGCTCGGTCGCCCGAGCATCGCCCCCTACACCGCCACCAAGGGTGGTCTGGCCCTGCTGACCCGTGGGTTGTGCGCCGACCTCGGGCCCCTCGGCATCCAGGTCAACTGCCTGGCCCCCGGCTACTTCGCCACCGAGCTGACCAGCGCACTCGTCGACGACCCGGACTTCTCGGCCTGGGTGGCCGACCGGACGCCGGCCGGGCGGTGGGGTCGGATCGACGAGCTCGGCGGCGCCGCGGTGTTCCTCGCATCCGACGCCTCCAGCTTCGTCAACGGGCAGGTCCTGTTCGTCGACGGCGGCATGACGGCGGTCGTCTGACATGGCCTCGTCGCATGACGGCCCCGACGATCACGCGGTCGTCTGACATGGCCTCGTCGCATGACGGCCCCGACGATCACGCGGTCGTCATCCATGGCCCCGGCGACATCCCGTCCGAGGAGCGCCCGGAACCGGCTCCCGCCCTCGAGGAGGCCTTCGAGGCTGCGGTCGGTGCCGGTAGCCTCGAGGTCCAGCTTCGATTCGGAGACGCCGGTTGACCGACCCGCACCTCGTGATCATGGGCCCGATGGGCGTCGGCAAGTCGACGCTTGCCCACCTCGTCGGCGACGCGCTCGGCCGCCCGGTCCGGGACTCCGATCGCGACATCGAGCGGTTGTTCGGCCGGACCGGCGGCGACATCGCCGCCGCCGACGGCGTCGACGCGCTGCACGACCTGGAGGCGGCGGTCCTGCTCGGGGCGCTCGCCGACTCGGCCCCGATGGTGATCGGTGCCGCCGGCTGGGTGGTCGAGGACCGGCGGTGCCGGGAGGCCCTCGGCCGCCGGGCCACCGTCGTGGTGCTCGACCTGGCCACCGACGCCCTCGTCGAACGACTCCGGGCGGCTGACGAGAACCACCGGCGAACGATCGACCGCGACGAAGTCGAGGCGCTCGCCGTTCGCCGACGCCCGGCCTACCAGGAGGTGGCCGATCTCTGGCTCGACGCCGGGTGCCCGGCCGAGGACCTCGCCACCGAGGTCGTTGCCTGGGCCCGTCGCTGACCTAGGAGGCCGCGTCCGCCGGAAGCTTCGAGGTGTCGATGTTGTAGAGGTCGATCACGTTCGACCACACCATCTTCTCCCGCTCGTCGTCCGGCACCCCGTCGAGCACGTCGTCGAGGACTTTCATCGAGTGGGGCCAGATCGAGTCGTGGTGGGGGTAGTCGTTGCCCCACAGGAGGTTGTCGATGCCGATGTCGTGACGGGTCCGGATGCCGTGCACGTCGTCCTCGAACGTCACCCAGAAGTTCCGGTCGAAGTACTCGACCGGCTTGAGGGTCAGCTCGTCCGACAGCTCCCACGGGGTGCGGTAGCAGGCGTGCTCGAAGCGCTGCTTGAAGTGGGCCACCCACCCGGTCTCGAACTCGGCGAGCACGAACTTGAGCCGGGGGAACCGCTCGACCACACCGCTGATGATCAGGTCGATCGTCGAGTTCACCACCGTGGTGTGGGAGAGCGTGTAGCCCTTGACGGTGCCGCCCGGTGTTCCCCAGTGGGCCGGCAGGCCGCAGTCGAACGAGGTCCCGGTGAAAATGTGCATGGTGACCGGTAGGTCCATCTCCTGCAGGCGGGCCCACATCGGGTCGTAGATCGGATCGGCGTAGCTCTGGTCGACCGGGGCGTGCGACGGGATGGCGAAGCCACGGACCCCCTTGGTCCCGGCCCGCTCGATCTCGCGGACGCAGGCGTCGACGTCGGGGACGGGCAGGCATCCGATACCGATGAGGCGGTCGGGGTTGGGGCTGCAGTAGTCGAACACCCAGTCGTTGTGGCGCTCGAAGGCCGCGGCCTTGATCGCCGCGTCCTGCACCGCGAAGGTGAACATCGACAGGCTCGGGTACATGACCTCGCCACAGATCCCGTCGACCTCCTGCTCCTCCAGCCGTTTCTCGGGGTCGAGCACGCCGGGGTTGAGTCCGTCGTAGCCGCGGGCGATGCGCTCGTCGGTCGCCGGGTCGTCGAGGCGGCTACCGGCGATGCCGAGGCGGCCGACCGGGACCGGGCGACCGGCGACGATCAGGAAGTCGCCCCGCTTGTCGCCCGGGTCACGGACGATGTGCGGGGCATCGGCACCGAACCGCTCGTGCAATCCGTCGAAGGCCTCCCGGCCCTCGACGACGTGCGAGTCACAGGAGTAGTAGCGCATGATCTCGTTCCCCTCGAAGCGTGCGATCGTGTCCTAGCTCAGCAGATCGGCGACGGCGGATGCGAACTCACCGGTCGTGGCCGTTCCGCCCTGGTCGACCGGAACGACCCGGCCGGCGGCGTAGACGTCGCCGACCGCACGATCGAGTCGATCGGCGGGTCCGTCGAGGCCGAGCCACCGGAGCAACATGGCCGCCGACAGGAGGGTGGCGGTCGGGTTGATCCGCTGCTGGCCGGTCAGGTCGGGGGCGGTCCCGTGGGCCGATTCGAAGTAGGCGAAGTCGTCGCCGTAGCAGCCGGACGGGGCCAACCCCATGCCGCCGATCGTGCCGGCGCCGAGGTCGGACAGCACGTCGCCGCACAGGTTCGGGAGGAGCACGACGTCGAGCGCGTCTGGACTGGTGACCAGGCGCTGGGCCATGTCGTCGACGATGTAGCGGCGGACGGGCACCTCGGGGTAGCCGGCGCCGACCTCCTCGACCAGGTCGCAGAACCACCGGTCGGTGGCCGGCAGCATGTTGGTCTTGGCCGACACGGTCAGGCTCGGTTGGCGCCCCGAGGACTCGGCCCGGGTCCTGGCCAGCTCGAAGGCGAAGCGGGCGACCCGCTCGGTGCCGGCCCGGGTGATGATCTTCGCCGCGTATCGAGCCTCGCCGTCGTTGGCCAGGCGGGCCCGGGGTCCGATCAGGCCGGACGAGCGGAGCTCGTCGGCGTCGCCCATGATGCCGACGTAGGCGTCCTCGAGGTTCTCCCGGACGATCACGTAGTCGAGTACCGACGGATCGGCCAGCGGCGACCGGTAGCCGGGCCGCCATTGGATCGGCCGGACGTTGGCGTAGGTGTTGCGACCCCATCGCAGGTGGGCGATGCCAGGCGTCGTCCCGTTCGAGGACCCGAACAGGACCGTGTCGGCCCGGTCGAGGCGGTCGACCACGACGGCCGACCGTTCCTCGGCATCGAGCCGGCCGAGCTCGCGGCCGTCGGGGAGCACGTCGAAGTTCACGTCGAGGTCGAGCACGGCGAGGACCCCGAGGGTCGCCGCCATCGCCTCGGGTGCGGCGTCGTCGCCGGGGACCACGGCCACCGTCGTCCCGGTTGTGCTGACCATCGCCGCACCGTAGTGGTCGCGCCGACGACCTTCGAGGTGGTGCGGAGCGGACGGGTTGGGGCGGTGGCCTCGTGTGACCGATCGGCTACGCTCGGGTTGCGTTCCCGTTACGACACCGACCGGCGTCCACCCTGGCGGGTCGGGAACGCTGACCACCCGGCGTGGGCTGCAACCGACCGAAGTGAGGTGCAGCTGGTGAAGGCTCGAATCCACTGGAGTGCCCTGGCCGTGGTGGCCGCGCTGCTGGCGGCGGCCTGTGGCTCGGCCGACGGTGCCACCGATGCCGGCCCGGACCCCGAGGCGCCGGCGGTGCGGAGCGAACCGCGGTCGGCGACGGCGGCAACCGTGACGGACCAGTCGGTCGCCGGCGCCGGGACGGTCGACTCCGACGGGCCAGACGGGTCGACCGCAGGTGCGGCGCTGGTCGTGACGGCGACGGGTTCGCCATCGCCGCTGGGCACCACCGCTCGGGACCCGGCGGCGTCGTCCGATCCGTCGACCACGACCGCACCGGCGTCGGGCGACGCCGGTTCGTCGAGCACCGCGTCGGCCGGGGTGACGCCATCGAGCACCGCACCAGCCGGGGTGACGCCATCGAGCACCGCGTCAGCCGGGGTGACGCCGTCGAGCACCGCGGCGACGACGGGCCATGGCAACGCAAGCACGTCGGCCCCGTCGACGGTCACGACCGCTGCGCCACCGACCACGTCCCGTCCAACCACCAGCCGACCGCCGACGACCGCGCCCCCGACGACCCGGCCGACCGGTGGTGGCGGCGTCCGATTCGCAACGCTGCCGCCGGGATCGGCGCTGCCGAGCGGCGACGCCTGTGCGGCCCGGGTCCGTCCGGCGCCCGAGGTCCGGGCCGGAAACGCCGGTTACAACGGCACCAGGGGAACGGGCACGAACGACCGCTATCCGAGGGTCGACGGCAACTTCACCGGCACGACCGACGAGATCATCCAGTGGGCCGCCTGCAAGTGGGGGATCGACGAGGACTGGGCCAGGGCCCAGATGGCCAAGGAGTCCTGGTGGGACATGTCGAGCGGCGGCGACCGCAACGACGACCAGAGCGCGTGCCACCCACAGGTCCGGACGTCGTCCGGCCCGTGTCCCGAGTCGATGGGCCTCGGCCAGGTCCGGTACATCTACCACCGCGAGGCATTCGAGGACGCCAACGCCATCCGGTCGACCGCCTACAACGTCGACTACACCTACGCCGTGTGGCGGGCCTGTTTCGAGGGCGAGCTGACCTGGCTCAACAACGTCGAGCGCGGCCGCCAGTACACCCCAGGCGACCTCGAGGGCTGCCTCGGCGTCTGGTTCACCGGCCGCTGGTACATCGACCGGGCGATCCCCTACATCGACGAGGTCCGGCGCTGGAAGAACGAGCGCATCTGGGAGCACCCGAACTTCCTCGGCTACGGCTGACGGGGCCGGCCGACGGCTCGGTCCGGCCTCGGTAGCCTGGAGGGGTGAAGCGCTTCGATCCGATGACCCCCGGTCGCCTCCGCCGGCTGCAGGAGGAGTTCGAGGAGGAGGTGCCCGAGGTCGCCGCCGGCCTGCGGGATTCACCCGGCGTCTGGGAGGAGCTGTCCTATGCGCTGCACCCGCCGATCCACGAGGGGCGGGTCGCCACCTTCGGCGTCATGATCGACGCCGACTCCGACCCGGAGGCCTGGACCGAGGGAACGGGGCTGCAGGTCCACTACCGGATGGCCCGCTCGCTGAGCAACGCCGCCACCAGACGCTTCGCCGACGGCATCTCCAGCTGGGTGATCCGCAGCGGCGAGTGTGAGACGAGTGACAGCAAGCCGGGCGGGGCCAAGACCGAGTTGGTCGTGTTCGACCGCCCGGCCGCCTCCGAACGCGATCTGGTCGTCATCGCCGAGACCGCCGGTGCGGTCATCGTCCAACGCCATCCGAGCGGCGTGGTCCGCCTCGTCGGTTCCTTCGGTGTGGTCCGGGCCACGCCGGGAGGCTGGCAGCATCAGCCACCGGTGGGGCGGTGGCTCGACGCCGTCCGGCTGTCGTCGACCCCGAGCCAGCGCAAGGTGCTGTGGCGGCTGCTCCGCTTCGCAGTCCACGATCTCGGCTCTCGCCGCATCGGTGCCATCCTGATCCACCACCTCGACGAGCCCGATCCCGCACGCTACGAAGCGCGCCTGCCGTCCCCGCCGGCGCTCGACGTTCGCCAGGCGGTCAACCTGGCCCCGCTGCAGCACGTGCTGAGCCAGCTCGACGGGGCCACGCTGTTCGACAGCGAGGGCACACTGCTCGCCCTCGGGGTCCGGCTCGTGCCGACCAGGCAGGCCGAGGAGGCGGTGCCCCCGATCGGCGGGACCCGCCACACCAACGCCCGCCGCTACAGCCACGACGCCCCCGGCTCGGTGGTGATCGCCGTCAGCGAGGACGGCCCGGTCACCGTCTTCGGCAAGGGGGAGATCCTCGGACGCTCGGAAGACGGCGAGGCCGTCTGAGTCTCCCGGTGCCGAGCACCGTGAACGAACGGGCGTCCGGCGCCGCCGTCAGTAGCCGAGTTGCTTGTCGACCACGCCCTCGAGCGGTTCGCCCCGCTGGGCCAGGGTGAGGTTCCGCACGAACCGGGCCACGTTCCTCGGCGCCCGGAGCTGGCTCGCCCCGGCGGTGTGGGGCGTCATCGCCACGTTGTCGAGCTGGAACAGGCGATGGTCGGGCGGCAGCGGCTCACCCGGAGCCACGTCGAGCGCGGCGCCGGCGAGGTGGCCGGACTCGAGCGCAGCGACGAGCGGCTCGTCGACCAGGATCTCGCCTCTCGTCACGTTGACCAGGTAGCTCCCGGGCTTCATCGATGCCAGCGTCGCCTCGTCGAACATGCCGTCGGTCTCGGGCGTGAGCGGGCAGCAGACGGCGACCACGTCGGAGGCAGCGAGGAACTCGGCCAGCCGGTCGAGGGCCCAGACCTCACCGACGCCGGTGTCGTCGGGGATCTGCTCGCTCGGCAGCGGGTACTGGTCGACCGCAATCGTGCGCATCCCGAAGGCGACCGCCCGCTTGGCCATCGCTCGCCCGGTCCCGCCGAAGCCGAGGATCCCCATCGTGAGCCCATCGAGCTCGATCTCGCGGGCCCGCATGTCGACCCGGCTTGCCCATGCCTCCGGCCCGAGCTTGATCGCCGTGTGGATCTGACGGGTCAGGGCCAACAGGAGACCCATGCCGGTGTCGGCCAGGTGGCCGCCGACCAACCCCTTCTCGCCGGTCAGGACGACATCGGACGCGATGAAGCGGTCGAACATGAACATGTCGACCCCGGAGGCGGTGGCGTGGACCCAGCGGAGTCGCTCGGCATCCGCGAACAACCGGTCGTTGACGATCCCGAGGATGACCTCCGCCTCGCCGATCACGTCGGCCGCCTCCTTCAAGCCGCGGACGACCCGGATGGTGCTGCCGTCCGGAGCGGCGAGCCCGACGTCGGCGACCATCCGGTCGTCGACCGACGGCAGGGTCAGGCCCTCCATGATCAGGATGTCGGTCGGTTGGCTCAGGCTGACGGTTGTCATCGTCGGCGGTCCTCCGGTCCCCGGTGTCGGGCGGACGATAGCCTCCGCTCCCGGACGGAGCGAGCCCACTTGCATCGCTGCGCAACCGCTCCATAGCGTTGGCCCCATGGACGTCGATCTCTCCTCACCCGACGCCTTCGTCGATTCCGTTCCCCATCCGACCTTCGACCGCCATCGGGCCGACGGTCCGGTCGGCTGGCTCGATCCGACCCCGCGCCACGGAATGCGAGACGGTCGCGGGGTCTGGTCGGTGACCGGGCACGCCGAGGTGTCGGAGGTGCTGCGCCAGGCCCAGCTCTTCAGCTCGTGGGAGGCCGGCATCCGCATGGAGGAACACGGGGCCGAGAGCCTCGCCATCGAGCGGCGGATGCTGATCATGCTCGACCCGCCCGACCACACCCGGCTCCGGCTGACGGTGAACAAGCGGTTCCTGCCGCGCATGGTGAGCCGGCTCCGTCACAGCATCGAGGAGATCACGGCCGAGGTCCTCGACCGGGTGGCGGCCGACGGCGAATGCAACTTCGTCGACGACATCGCCGTCGAGATCCCCCTGCTGGTCATCGCCGACCTGCTCGGCGTCGAGAAGGCCGACCGGCCCCGGTTCCGCCGGTGGAGCGACACGATCATCTCCGCAGACGACCCCGACCTGGCCACCAGCCCCGCTGACGCCGCCATGGCGATGGGGGAGCTGATCGACTACGGGCGTGGGGTGCTGAAGCGCAAGGGTGAGCAGCCGGGCGACGACATCCTGTCGATCCTGGCCACGGCCAAGAGCGACGACGGTGTCCTGACCGGCGAGCGACTGCTCATGTTCTGGTACCTCCTGCTGATCGCAGGCAACGAGACGACGAGGAACGCGCTCTCGAACGCCATGGTCGCCTTCGCCGAACACCCCGACCAGTGGGAGCGCCTGCGTGGTCTGGCCGTCGGGGCCGACCAGGGTGACCCGGCCATCGACACCGCGATCGAGGAGCTCCTGCGCTACGTCAGCCCGGTCAACTACCTGCGGCGCACGGCGACGGAGGACGCCGAGCTCGGTGGCGTGCGGATCGCCGCCGGCGATCCGGTGGTCGCCTGGCTGACGGCGGCCAACCGCGACCCGGCGGTCTTCACCGACCCGCATCGGCTCGATCTCGGTCGGACCACGAATCCCCATGTTGCCTTCGGGCTCGGCACCCACTTCTGCCTCGGCGCCCACCTCGCCCGGTTGGAGATCGATGTGGTGCTGCGGGCACTCGTCGAGCGGATGCCCGACCTGCAGGCGGTCGGGCCAGGGGAACGGGTCAGGACCAACTTCATCAACGGGATGAAGTCGCTGCCGGTTCGCTACACGCCGGCGGCGGCCTGAGTCCCGAGCGGTTGGCGAGACGCCGCCGAGGCGCCAACCCCCATCGGCGAGCTCGGTCAGGTCACCGGCCCGAGGTTCGTCGAACAGGACGACGCACAGGGCGAGGTTGTCGGCGGTCCGGCCGCACTCCTCGGCGGTCTGGACGAGCACGGTGTCGTCGATGCCGGCCGCTTCGTGGTCGTCGCCGACGAGGGCGTGGAGTTCGTCGTGGCCGCGCGGGGTGCCGACGGCCCGGAGCGTGGTTTGTGCCCGTACCGTCGTCCATCGTCGCCCGCTCGCCGCTGCTCGGAGCCGACACCGACCGGTACGGTCCGAGACCGGCCCGTCGTTCGACTGCGATGCTCAGCCGAGGGCCAGGCGTCCGACGTCGCCCAAGGCGACCGGTTCG
>JBCCVL010000161.1:0-14136 GCA_039195375.1 Actinomycetota bacterium | reverse complement strand
CCTATAGTCCCTGGTGGAGGTGTCTGAGTACCTGGTGGGCTCCCCCGCCTTCAAAGCGGGTGTACGGGGCGATCCCTCGTAGGCGGGTTCGATTCCCGTCCACCTCCGCCAAAGACCGCCGGCTAGGGCAGTTCGACGATGCTGACCTTGCCCGTGTCGCCGTCGACCTCGATTGTGGCCCCGTCGGGGATGCGCTTGGTCGCATCGGTCGCCGACACGACACACGGGATGCCCAGCTCCCGACTCACGATGATCGCATGGCTGAGCGGCGCCCCGACATCGACGACCACGGCCCCGGCCGGCACGAACAACGGCGTCCACGACGGATCGGTGATCGGAGCGACCAGGATGTCACCGGGCGACAGCGCCGTCGGGTCGTGTGAATCGAGCACCACCCTGGCCGTGCCCCGGTAGGTCCCCGGACATCCCGGCACGCCCTGCATCACCTCGCCGGCCTCGACCGCAACCGTCTCGACGGCGTCACGCCTCGGATACGTCGACATCTCCGGCCGACCCCCGTGGAACAGGAACGGCTCCTGCAGCCCGGCCACCTCGGCCATCAACTCGGCCCGGCGCTGCAGCTCCTCGGTCGGCACGGCGGCCCGCCCGTGAGCGAAGTCGAGCAGCTCGGGCCGGGTCATCAGCCCGAAGTCACGGTGATCGTTCATCGTCCCATCGGCCACGCACCGGCGCCCGATCTCGTGGAGCGCCACCCGGAACTCGTGCACCAGCTTGATGCAGTTCGTCTTGGTCCGCTCACGCCCCGGCATGAACACCGTCGCCGAGTTCAACGCCGCCAGGAACTGCCCGTGGGTCTCCGGGTCACCCTCGACCATCGCCGCGATCTCCGCCCCGAGCCGCTCCCGCTCGGCCGCCCTCGCTGCGTTGTTCAGCGCCGGCGCCTGGGAATCGTCTGACAGCCGCATCCGGTCGATGGCCGCCAGCGCCAGGTCCGGCTCGGTCTCCCACGTCGGCGAGCGCGACTCCCACTCGTTCGGACCACGGCAGCCATAGGAGTAGAGGAACGTGTCGAACGCCTCGACGAAGGCCGCCGCATCGGCATGGTCGGACCCACGCAACCGGTCGTCGAGCCCGTCGGTACCCGCATCGAACATCGACCCGAGCTCCGCCGACCCGGCCGCCAGCCGACCGAGGTCCCACATCACCATGGACGGCGCCGCCGACTCGACGTCACCCAACCCGGCGATCAGCTTCAACACATCGGTCGGCCGCCCGACGGCGTTGCACACCGCGGTGATGATCCCCACCGGCACCGTGGCCAGGAACGTCACGTAGATGTGTTCCCCGAACAGCATCCGGAAGTGATCGTCGGCCAGTTTCATGGTGTGGTCGGCCAGCTCCGCATTGGACATACCGGAGAAGTCCGGCCGGGCCGCCCGGAGTCCATTGACCAGCTCCTCGTGGCCTCGGACGTCGGGCAGATCCGGTGTGGTCAGCACCCATTGGAACGTCTCGCCGATCTTCGCCGTCAGCTCCGGCCGGTCGAACCCCTCCTTGACGACGAACTCGGGCACGCCTGGCGCATCACCGAAGAACGAATCGTCGATGTCGGAGGCGGTCATGCCCGGCGCCCGGTGACCGAGCATCCGCAACGCCGAGGCGTTCAGGTACGCGTACCCGCCGGTCACACCGAGGAACACACATTCGTCGTCCGGCAGCTCGTCTGGCGTCATCACCCCGATGCGGTAGTAGGCGTCCCGGAACCCGTGCTCGGAACCGCCGAGCCCATGCTCGTTCTGGAAGTAGAAGAACGACAGCGGCGCAACCGGATCGGGAAACACCTCGCCGACATTGGCTCGTGTGTAGAAGTCCCACTCCTCGCTCAGGTCGGTCGCCACCAGCCACTTGTCAACCATGCTCTCCCCTTCGGAACTGCGTCGCCCGCCGGTCGGGACGGGTGGCGTCGCCGCCGACACCTGGCGCCACGGTACAACATGTGACCAGCGCCACACCATCGGGAGCGGCGCCCGGCGGGAGCGGCCGAGCAGGCGCAGCCGGGCTACGGTCCGCACCGCCCCGCCGGCGCCGCACCACACGGCACCGTGGACACCCGCGACCCGGCACCGTCGCCAGCCCCCGCCACCGTCGACGTGGTGCGACTCCGGGACCGTCGACACTGTCCGACCCGACACCGTCGCCAGCCCCGCCACCGTCGACACGCTGCGACTCCGGCAGAGTCGACACCGGGCGACGCAGCGCCGACGGCACGGCGCTACCCGGCGGCGTCGCCAGCCCCGGCGATGGCCTCGGCCAGCGCCCCGACATCGACCGCACCGACGTTGCCACGCCGCCCGGCCAGGTACTCGGCGGCCTCGACGGAACCGAGCTGCCACGCCTCGGCCAGCCCGAGCCCCATGATGGTCAGATAGCTCACGTCGGCGGCATTCCCTGGCGGGCCGCCCTCGTCTGGGGCGAAGGTGAAGGTGGCGACGGGGTGCCCGTCGAGCTCCCCGATCGGCTCGAGGTACCGATACCACCCGCTCCCGAAGTCGCCGGTCTCGCCGGCGGCCAGCGCCTCGACGTCGACCGCCGGCCCCGAGGTCTTGCCGTTCTCCTGGGCCCACACGTCGGCCAGTTGCTCGTCGGTGATCAGCCACGCCCGCCCGAGGCACCCGTCGGGATCGACCGTGGCCGGCTCGACGAAACACACCCCGCCGTCGCCCCAGCCCGATGCCCGACCGGCGAACAGCAGCTCCCGGGAAAGCCGATACGCACGATCGTCGAGCGGGTCGGCGGGGTCCCTGGCCCCGTGCTGGGTCCGGCCCGAGCCCGGTACCGGGCCGCCACGCAGGTAGGTGAGGAACCGGGCCCGCAGCAGGTTCGATCCGTAGGCGGCGTACCAGACCAACATGGCGGCAACCTACCAGCGAGCCCCGGGGCGAGCCCCCGGGGCGGAGCCAGCCGCACCGGCTCGAGGGAGGCTGGCGTTGCGGCTCGCCCGAGCGGCTATGGTGGCGAGTTGGCAGGCGGGCCAACAAAAGGAGCGACCATGTCCGACGTGGTCACGGCCTCTGGCGGGGCACGAACGCGACGTTTCGCGGCGGTGGTGACGGTGTCACTGCTCGTCGCCGGTTGGTCGTTGGTTGGGCTGATCGCAGTCGCTGACGCCCACGGGGCGGCCACCCGCCCCGGCAGCCGGACCTACCTGTGCCGGGTCGACGGCACCCACAACTCGGGTGACATCCAGCCGAGCAACCCGGCGTGCGCCGAGGCGGTCGCCATCGGCGGCAAGCAGCCATTGTGGGACTGGTTCGGCGTGCTTCGGGGCGACGGTGCCGGCCGGACCCGTGGCTTCATCCCGGACGGGCAGCTCTGCAGCGGCGGCGACCCCAAGTACGCCGGCTACGACCTGGCCAGGGCCGACTGGCCGTACACCAGCCTCACCGGGGGCGCCGAGCTGACCGTGCGCTACAACGCCTGGGCCCACCACCCCGGCCAGTTCCGGCTCTACATCACCAAGGACGGCTACGACCCGACGAAACCGCTGGCCTGGGACGACCTCGAGGCCGAGCCGTTCTCGGTCTACGACCAGACAACGCCGAACGGCAACGACGAGGCCAACAACACCCCCGACTACCAGTGGCCGGTCACGCTGCCCCAGAAGTCGGGCACCCACATCATCTACTCCGTGTGGGAGCGCTCGGACAGCCAGGAGACCTTCTACGGGTGCTCCGACATTCGCTTCGACGGCGGATCCGGCGAGGTCTTCGGGGTCGGCCCCGGAGCGACCGTCGTCGGCGCCCCGAGCGGTGCGACCACGGCGACGACCACCGCACCGACGCCAGCAGCGTCGACCGGCGACGGCGCCATCCCCCCAGCCGGCGAGATGACCGACGGCGAGATGACCGACGGCGGCATGTCCGACGGCGGCATGCCCGCAGACGGGTCGGGCCCGAACGCAGCGGCGATGACCGACCCGGCGACCGGTGAGGCGATCCCGACGGACGGCTCGGCGGCCGTCGGCATCGACGGTGCCATCGACCCGCAGGCCTCCCCGACCGGCGAGCCTGCGGCCACGGCCGATGCCAACGCCGCCCTGGCCTCCGCTGCGGCCACGACCGGCGGTGGTGACACCCCGCTGCCGGTGGCCGCCGACGGAGCCGAGCCGGCGACGGTCACGGCAGCGGGCGCGACGGGCGGCGGCCTCGGTTGGCCCGCCGCGCTCGCCATCGGTGCCATCGGCGTCGCGCTCGGCACGGCGACGACGATCGCCGTGCAGGCCAGCCGCCGGAACCGCGAGCTCGAGGACCGCCTCGCCCGCTACGACCGGACGCGCCCACAGCCCGACTGGGATCGGCTCGCCGACGACGGTGGCGACACGGGGGAGCTGGATCTCCAGCTCCCCGCACCGAGCGGCGCACCACCCGGCTCCTGACGGACGGGCCACCGCCCGGGAGTGGCGATCGCTCCGACGTCGACCGGCAGACGGACCGACCATCCAGGGTCGCCCGGTCCAACCGGGCGGCGGCACTAGCATCGGCCGATGGCTCCGCACGTCCCGCCGACCGGCCACCGGCGTCGTCGCTCCCGCACCGACGGACCGTTCCGACCCAACGCCGTCTGCCGGCGGTCGGCGGTCGCCGTCGTGGCCGGGCTCGGCCTCCTGGCGTCGGCCTGCAGCCTCTCGTCCGACGACCCGGGGCCGGGTGACGCCGCACCCCAGGACACCGATCGCACCACCTCGACCGACCCGTCGACACCGGAGACCCTTCAAGCCACCATCGACGGCGACGGCGACGGCGCTGATGGTGACGCCGACGGCGATGGCGACGGCGGCGACCTGACCAGCTCGGCCGGCACCGCCACCCCACCCGGGTTCTGCGACGGGGCGGCATCGACCGAGATCCGGTTCCAACCGGGCGGCACGTCGGCCGTGCTCGACAACCCGGCGTCGGCCGACCAGCGGGACCTCTTCCAGCTCGCCGTCGGCGACGACCAGATCCTCACCGTCGTGCTCGACTCGTCCGACGCCGAGGCCGGAGCCACCGTCGTGCCCCCGGCTGGAGCCGAGTCGGACGTCTTCACCGAGCAGATCATCGCCCCGACCGAGGCCGGCAGCTACGCCATCTGCGTGACCGCCGGACCAACCGGCGCCGACTACCGCCTGACCGTCACCGTGATCGACGACAACATCCCGACCCGGGTCGACGCCCCCTGGTGCGGCGACACGGTCAACGATCGTGGGGCGATCCGGTTCGCCGCCGGCAGCTTCTCGGGCACCGTCGACGGGGCGGTCCTGTCGGCCGAACGGGACCTCTACACGATCGAGGCCGGCGAGGGCCAGGACATCGACCTGTTCCTGGTCTCGGCCGAGGCCAACGCCGTGTTCGACCTGCGGTCGCCGTCCGGCGAGATCCTCGTCGACGAGGTGTCCGATTTCCGCATCCCCCTCCCGGAGGACGGGGTCTACGAGATCTGTGTCGGCTCCGTACGCGGCAACGCCACCTACGTGCTCGACGTCAGCATCGCCTGATCGGCCCGGCCGGAGGCCGAGAGGTCAGACGGCCAGCAGGTCGCGGGCGCCGGTGTCGGACGAGGGGTGCCGGAGCTTCGACATCGCCCGTGCCTCGATCTGACGGATCCGCTCACGGGTGAGGTTGAAGTACTCGCCGACCTCTTCAAGCGTGCGGGGCTCGCCCCGGTCGAGACCGAAGCGGAGCTTCAGGATCTCACGCTCGCGCTCGTCGAGCGGGGCGAGCAGCCGGGAGATCTCGTCTGGCAGCAGCGCAGTGGCCGCAACCTCGAACGGCGAATCGGCCGAACGGTCCTCGACGACGTCGCCGAGTTCGGCGTCGCCGTCTTCCCGCAGGGGCTCCGACAGCGAGAGCGGCTCGGCGGCGAAGCGGAGCGCCTCGGTCACCTTGTCTTCCGGCATCTCGACCTCGGTGGCCAGCTCGGTGAGCGTGGCCGGGCGGCCGTACTTGAGCTCGAGCCGGGCCCTGGCCTTCTGCAGCCGGGCCAGCGTGTCACCGGCGTGCACGGGGAGCCGGATGGTCCGGCCCGTGTTGGCGATGCCGCGGGTGATGGCCTGACGGATCCACCAGGTGGCGTAGGTGGAGAACTTGAAGCCCTTGCGCCAGTCGAACTTCTCGACGGCGTGCATCAGGCCGAGGTTGCCCTCCTGGATCAGGTCGAGCAGGGGCAGGCCCGAGGCCTGGTACTTCTTGGCGATCGACACGACCAGCCGCAGGTTGGACTGGACGAACGTGCGCTCGGCCTCACGGCCCTTGCGCACGACTCGGCGAAGCTCGCGCTTGCGAGCGACCGGAACGTCCTCGTCGGCCTCCAGTTCCTCGGAGGCCTCCTTGCCACGCTCGATGGCCTGGGCGAGGCGAACTTCGTCTTCCTTGGTCAGCAGCGGGTACTGACCGATATCGGTGAGGTACAGCCTGACGAGATCTTCCTCGTCCCGCTCGACGCGCTCCTTAGCCAAGGAATCCCTACCTCTCGTCTCCCGGGGAGGGGTCAACCTCCCCAGTCCGACCGACGTGCTAGAGCGAGGCTAACAACTGCCGGCCGATGATGCGTTATCCAAGTGTATTCGTCGGAGGACGCCTTGCAGCCTCGAAAACCCGGCAGATTTGCCTGGCCGGGGGTTGCGCTGAGACCGTGCTGAGAGTGTCGGCAACCGGCTCGACCAGCTTGAGGATGGATGGAGGTCGGCGGATCGCAATGAGCGATGAGGGGGAGGAGAACGTCATGGAGGACCGATCGCTCGACCCGTCCGAGGTCGAGCCGGTGATGGTCCTGATGAGCTTTCGGACCGAGCAACCGGGCCCGCTGCTCGATGTGTTGGCCCGATACGTCGTGCTCAGCCGGGGTCGCCCGGCGTGTCGGAACATCGACCTCACGGTGTCCGCGACCGACCCCGGACGGCTGGTCGTCGTCGAGAAGTGGGACTCGGCCGCGGCCCAGCGCGAACACTTCGACTCCGACGAGATGGTGGCGATGGCCTCCGCTGCGGTTCCGATGCTGTTGGCCGAGCCCGACATCGACCTGCTCGAGGGCGTGTCGATGCACGATCTGGCCTGAGCGCCGGGCGGCCCGTGGGGGAGGCCGGTCAGGCGTCGACCGGGCCGACCGCCGAGTCGGACAGCTCGACGATCCGGGCCCACGTCAGCTCCTCGGCCGCCCACAGCTGGTCGAAGACCCGATCGGCCCGGTCGCTGAACCCGTGCCGGTTCCGGAAGTTGTAGCGGTACCGGGGCTGGTGGATCCGCAGCCCGTGGCGGGCGGTGCGACCGTAGAGGTTGATGTCCCACGCCATCCGGTTGGCGTGTGTCACGTCGGACCCGATGGCCGGGGCTCCAAACGTCGACGACCGACGGTCGGCCAGTTCGAGGAACAGTCGGGTGAACGTGATCAGGCTCTCGAGGTCGCCGAGCGTCCGAGGCTGGCGGTAGTGCTCGATGGCGCCACCGTCGACCTCCAACCGCGCCGGGTCCAACTCGGCCACCCGCACCCGGTTCGTGGCCTGATCCTCGTCGACGTCGACGACGACCTCCAGGTCGTCCGGTAGCTCGGCCACCCCCTCGAGCGAGCGCTGGGCCAGGGTGGCGATGTGCTCGACGTCGAAATCGACCTTGGTGTAGGTCTCGGGTCGGACGACGATCACCGGCTCAGTCCGCCGCCGGTACTGCGGCCGCGCCGGCCGCGTCCTCGTTCTCGTCGAGATCGAACGAGCCGATCGAGCCGGGCCCGACCACCCCGCCGGCGGCCACCATCAGCTTCGTCAGCTCACCCTGGCGGGCCGCGGCCCGCTCGACCTCCTCGGGCGTGTCGATCAGTGACTGGATGATCATCTCGCCCTCGCGCCATTCCTCCATGTCGTCCTGCAGGCAGAAGTTGAGGGAGCGGATGGTGGGGGCGTCGGTGATCTGGCTCGTGTTGTTGAGGTGGTAGGTGTAGGCCGAGATCAGGTGGGGCAGCAGGACCCGGTACAGGCCGACCAGTTTCTCGATCGTCTCACCCGGTGTCTCGGGCCGGCCGAGGGCCTCGACGAACGCCTCCATCTCCTCGTTCGGTGGCAGGGTGAGCCGATCGGGGTTCATCTCCCGCAGTTCGGGCAGCCGCTTGTGCCACAGCTCCGAGTGGAAGGCGTGGTGGTAGCAGTGGGTGCCGAGGCGCAGCTTGATGTCGAGCTCGGGGACCGTGGCCACCCAGCCGCCCATCAGCTCGAAGATCCGCATCTCCAGCCACTTGTAGTGCCCGACCCGCTTGGCCGTCTCCTCGACCGAGAAGCGGCCGGGCAGCTCGCGCCGATCCCAGGGGGCGAACGGGCTGCGGGGCTTGCTCGGGTCGGCCATGGTTCAGGGACAGTACCCGACGACGCAGACGGCGAGCCAGTGAGCCGACCCCGGACCGGGCGCTCCCAGTAGGGTGGCCCGATGGCCTCGGCGACCTCCACCACCGCGACCGGGCTCCTCGACTTCACCGGCCGGACCGTGGTGATCACGGGCACGTCGTCGGGCATGGGGGCCGAGGCGCTCCGACTGTTCGTCCGGGCCGGCGCCGCGGTGCACGCCCTCGACGTGGCCGACGCCACGCCGGTCGACGCGCGCCCGACCGCCCGCCACTTCTGCGACCTCGCCGATCCGGTCTCGATCGACACGACGGTCGCTCGGCTGCCCCGACGGGTCGACGTGCTCGTGAACTGCGCCGGCGTGCCGAACGGCGGCCGCTTCACCGGCGAGCAGGTGATGCGGGTCAACTGGCTCGGTCTCCGTTACCTCACCGAACTCCTGCTGCCGAGGCTGCAGGGCGGCGGGTCGGTCGTGCACGTCGCCTCGACGGCCGGCCGGAACTGGGCAGACCGCGAGCGGGCCCACCGGGAGCTGATGGCGGCCACGACCTACGGCGAGGGCCTGGCCTGGATCGACGCCAACGCCGACGTCGTCGGCGACGGCTACACGCTGTCGAAGGAGGCCGTTCAGTACTACACGCTCTGGCGATCGGTGCAGCTCCTGCCCAACGACATCCGCATGAACAGCGTGTGCCCCGGCATCACCGACACGTCGATCATCGACGACTTCCGCCGTGGCATGGGCACCGACGTGATCGACCATGCGCAGGCGGTGGCGGGGCGCATCGCCCGCCCGGACGAGATGGCGCCGGCCATGTTGTTCCTGGCCGACGAACGCTCGTCGAGCTACCTCAACGGCGTCAACCTCAACGTCGACCGCGGCACCGGTGCGGCCAGGGCGACCGAGCAGTCGGACCCGGTACACATCTGGGGCCCGGACGGCGTCGAGTGACCGCAGGGGTCGTTGCGGTCGTCGTGCTCGTTGCGGTCGTCGTGATCGTTGCGGTCGTCGTTCGGGGCGCCGCCGTGTGATCGATCGGGCGACGGTCGCAGCGCTCGTCGGCTCGGCCGTCGACCGGGCCGACCGACTCGGCGGCGGCGATGTGGCCGAGTCGTTCCGGGTCGAGCTCGACGACGGCCGGACCGTGTTCGCCAAGACCCACCGCAACCCGCCGCCCCACTTCTTCTCCACCGAGGCGGCCGGTCTGGCCTGGTTGGGCGACGGCCTGGCCGCAGCCGGCGCCGGCGCCGGGGGTGACGGCCTGTCGGTGCCGGAGGTGCTCGGCTGCTCGGACGAGCCGCCGCTGCTGGTGCTGGCCTGGGTCGACGAGCGGCGGGGGCCGCCGGCCGACGAGGCGGCGGTCGGGCGGGCTCTGGCCGAGCTCCACCGGGTCGGTTCGCCATCGTTCGGCCGGGAGGATCGACGGACGACCGGGAGCCGGGGCCTGCCGAACGACCCGTGTGACACCTGGTCGGAGTTCTACGCCGAGCGCCGCCTGCGCCCGCTCGCCCGGTTGGCGGCCGACGGCGGGGCGCTCACCCCCGACGACGTCGCCGCCATCGACGACCTGGCCGGGCGCCTCGACGCCGTCGGTGGTCCGCCGGAGCCTCCGGCTCGACTGCACGGCGACCTGTGGGCCGGCAACCGGATCGTCGACGGCGAGGGGAGGAGCTGGTTGATCGACCCGGCGGCCCACGGCGGACACCGCGAGTTCGACCTGGCGATGATGCGGCTGTTCGGTGGGTTCGGCCCGGACTGCTTCGCCGCCTACCACGAGGCGTTCCCGCTGGCCGACGGCTGGGAGGAGCGGGTGGCGCTGCACCAGCTCGCCCCGCTCGCGGTCCACGCCATCAAGTTCGGCGGCGGCTACCGGGCGGCCACCGCCGAGGCCATCGCCCGGTACCGCTGACGGCCAGACCGTCGGGGCCGGCACCGAGGCCTCGTCGCTAACCTGTGCCCGTGATCGAACCCTGGGTCCTGGATCTCGACGGCGTCATCTGGTTGGGCAACGAGCCGATCCCCGGGGCTGCGTCCGCCGTCGAGCGGTTGCAGTCGGCCGGAGCCGACGTGGTGTTCGTGACCAACATGTCCCGCCTGACCGAGGGCGAGCAGGAGGCCAAACTGGCCAGCCACGGCATCGACGCCACCGGCGCCGTGATGACCTCGGCGATGGCCGCCGGCGGTCTGGTCTCCCCCGGCGATCGGGTGGTGGTCGTCGGCGGGCCCGGCATCGACGAGGCGGTCGAGAAGCGAGGCGGGCGGGTGGTCGCCGACGGGCCGGCCGAGCTGGTCGTCGTCGGCATCGACCCGGGCTTCGACTACGACGAGCTCACCCGAGCCATGCTCGCCGTCCGTGGTGGCGCCCGGCTCGTCGGCACCAACCACGACCCGACCTACCCGACCGCCGATGGCCTGAAGCCAGGCGGCGGCGCCATCGTGGCCGCCATCGCCGCTGCCGCCGAGGTCAGCCCGACGTTCGCCGGCAAGCCGCACGCGACCGCGGCGGCGCTGGTCCGGGAGCGGCTCGGTGGCCGTGGCCTGATGGTCGGCGACCGGCCCGACTCCGACGGTCTCTTCGCCGTCGAGCTCGGCTACGACTTCGGGCTGGTGCTGAGCGGCGTCACCTCGTCGGCTGATCTCCCGGTCGAACCGACGCCAGCGGTCGTTGCCGGTGACCTCGCTGCGCTCGTCGAGGAGCGGCTCGGTTCGACCTGACCCCGGCTCGCCCGTGACCCCGATCGGCCTGGCACCGCTCGACCCGAACTCACCGTTGCGAGCGTTCGCCGCCATCGCCATCCGGCTCGGGCTCACCGTCGGTCGGCGAGCCGTCGATGGCGCTGGCGTCGGTAGGCAAGCCGTCGATGATCGTGCCGTCGGTGATCGTGACGGTCCGGTCGGCCACGGATCGAATCGCCGGATCATGGGTGGCCACCACGACGATGCGCCCGGACCGGGCGGTGTCGGCCAGCACCTCCAGGATCCGTTCGCCGGTCTCCCGGTCGAGCGCCGCCGTCGGCTCGTCGGCCAGCAGGATCGGCGGCCTCGGGGCCAGCGCCCGGGCCAGCGCCGTTCGTTGTTGCTGGCCGCCGGAGAGCTCGTCCGGGTGGTGGTCGGCCCGATCGGCGAGGCCGACCAGGTCGAGCGCGGCCAGCGCCTCGGCCCGACGCTGGCGGCGGGACCGGCGCCGGAGGCGGAGGGCGACCTCGACGTTCTCGACCGCCGTCAGCCACGGCAACAGCCCGCTGGCCTGGTAGACGAAGCCGAGGTGCTGGCGCCGCCACCGGGTGGCCGCCGCCTCGCCGAGCGCCGACACCTCGGTGTCGAGCGCCGTGATCCGACCTCGGTCGGGCCGATCGAGGGCGCCGAGGCAGTTGAGCAGTGTGGTCTTGCCACTGCCGGACGGGCCGAAGACCGCAGCGAGCGTGCCGGACGGAATCGTCAGGTCGATCCCGCGCAGGGCCGGGACCGGGCCGGCGGTCGTCGGGTAGCTGCGGTGCAGGTCGGTCGCCCGGATCACGTCGCACCCCCGGCCGGCCCGTCGTCCCCGTCGTCTGCACCAACGGCGCCGGGGTCGGCGGCCTCGTCGGCGCCGCGCCGGTTGCCGTCGCCGTGTAACGGTCGGGCGGGGTCGAGGCGGATCGTCGTGCCGTCGAGCGTGACCCGGACCCGATCGGATGACGCGAGCAACTGGCGCTGCTCGGGGGCGAGCTGGATCCGGCCAAATCGGTCGACGGTCAGGAACTCCTCGTAGTCGCCGTCGTCGGTCCGATGGCTGGCGTCTCGCTCGGCGGCGATGCGACCGTCACGGACGTCGACCACCCGGTCGACGTGCTCGGCCAGCGACGGGTCGTGACTGACGATCAGCTGCGTCATGCCGGTGCGGGCGCTGACGTCGGCCAGGAGCTCGTTGATGCGGGCCGAGGTGGTGGTGTCGAGCTCGCCGGTCGGTTCGTCGGCGAGGAGGAGCGGTGGCTCGTTGACCAGGGCGACCGCAATCGCCACCCGCTGTTGCTCGCCGCCCGACAGCTCGACCGGTCG
Source organism: Actinomycetota bacterium (assembly GCA_039195375.1). Lineage (GTDB taxonomy): Bacteria > Actinomycetota > Acidimicrobiia > Acidimicrobiales > SZUA-35 > JAHELU01. The sequence goes on along the minus strand of JBCCVL010000161.1, from coordinate 1,774 downwards.
ATGGTCGGCCCGGTGGGCGAGCCCGACGAGATCGAGCAGTTCGTCCGCCCGGCGGCGGGCGGCCCGACGTCGGCGCCGACTCGGGAGGGCCACGTTGTCGCAGGCGCTCAGCTGCGGCAGGAGGTTACGACTCGACTGCTGCCACACGAACCCGATCGTGGCCTGCCGGTAGGCGCTCCGTCGGCCAGCGGGCAGGGTCCCGAGGTCGATCCCGGCCACGGCGGCGACGCCGGCGGTCGGACGATCGAGCCCGCCGAGGATGTTGAGGAGCGTGGTCTTGCCGCTCCCGCTCGCCCCGACGACACCGACCCGCTCCCCGGCCCGAACGCGGAGCTCCAGCCCTTGGAGGGCGATGACGTCGGCACCGTCGACCGGGTACACCTTGAGCAGGTCGCTGCACTCGATCATCGGCCGCTCGCCGGCCGTGCCGTCGCTCACAGCTGCTCCCCGAGCTTGATGGCCTGGAACACCCGCAGTCGGGTCAGCAGCGGCGTGGTCACGACGGCGATCACCACCAGCGTGAGCACGAAGGCCCCCGCAACCGAGAGCGTCGGCCCCCAGGCGATCCTGGCCTCGGCCGGGGCCGTGCTCTCGATCGTGGCGACCACGTCGGTCACCAACCACCGGCTGGCGGCGATGCCGGTGGCGGCGCCGACACCGACCCCGACGGCACCGGTGACGACGGCGTCGAACCCGACGAGCCGCCCGAGCTCGCCCGAGCCGAGTCCGCCGGCCCGAAGGATGCCGACCTCGACCGACCGCTCCCGGTACGAGAACACGCTGTGCAGCACGAGGGCGAGACCGGCCAGCGCGGTCGAGGCGAGGAACGAGGCGGTCAGGATCCCGAACACGCCCTGTCGCTCGGGCTGGTCGCGCACCGCGGCGAGCTGCCCGCCGGCCGACGTGTCCCTGGCCCGAAACGGTGGCTCGACGACCGCTCCCGGCTCGACCGACCGGAGCAGCGTTGTCGTCGCCTCGACGTCGGCCTGGGCCGCGAGGTACTCGACGTTGGCCACGAGCAGTGGCGCCCGCTCGGCCCCGGCCCAGCGGGGGAAGTGGCGGGTGGTGGCGACGACGCTTCCGGTGGTGGTGAGCAGGCGGGTCCGGAAGTCGGGGGTGAAGCCGACCCCGACGGCATACGTCAGGTCGTCGCCGACCCGCAGCCCCGACCGCTCGATGAGTGACTCGGACACGATCACGTGGTCCGGTGCGCCCTGCAGGACGGTCAGCAGGTCGCCGAGCGTCTCGTCGTCGTACCACGACTGCCAATGGACGGCGGTGCCGTAGGTGGCGACGTCGACGGCGAGCACCCGGACCGGCTCCCCTCCAGCACCGTCGAGCTGGCCGTCGAGCTCGAGCGTGGTCGTGGCCGCCGCCACGCCGGGGAGGGCCTCGTAGTCGGCGGCGGTCGCCAGGGTGGCGCCTGGGCGGACGAACTGCTCGGCGGCGTGGTCGGCGCCGACGGTCAGGTAGGTGTCGTCGACGAGCTGCCGCTCGAGCGACAGCGACAACGACGCCAGGAACGCCGCGAGCGACGTGGCCACGACGACCAGCAGCAACGGCCATCGGAACGATGCCGTCGCTCGACTCGACCGCTTGGCCGCCAGGTAGAGGGCGGTGCTGCGGGTCCGCCCGAGCAGCCCGGCGACCAGACGCATGAGGACGGGCAGGATCCGGTGGAGCGTCAGGCCGGCGACGAGGCCGAGCGCGGCGGGGACGACGACGATGCCGGGATCGTCGATGACCCCGGTCGCCGTGAGGGGGCGGGGTCGGT
>JBCCVL010000160.1:0-14265 GCA_039195375.1 Actinomycetota bacterium | reverse complement strand
TCGGCGTGGTTCCCGGTGATGAGGTCGAACGAGCAGTAGGTGCCGGCATCGGGGTTCCAGAACTGCTCGAACCCGGCGGTCATCCGATCGATACGGGCGTGGATGGCCGTCGTGTCCCGGCCGAGCCGCTCGCCGAGCCAGACCAGGTCCCGCTCGGCCCGCAACAGGATGGCGGTCACCCCCGGGTCGGCCACCCGGAACGGGCTGCCGGTGGCGATCGGCTCGTCCTCCCAGTCGTGCCGGACCCCGAACTCGACCAGGGCCAGGTACCGGTCGTAGTCGGACTTGTGGGGGCGCATCGACGGGTCGACGACCTCGGTGTCACGGCGCACGTACGAGCCGACGGCCGAGGTGTCGACCGCGGCAAGCGGCCCGTCCCAGTCCGGCAGGTTGTCGCGGCCCGACTCCCACGGGTGCACGACCGCCATCACCCCCCGCCGCTCGGGATCGCGGGCGGCGTGCCACCACCGGTGCCAGCGGTCGATGGCGTCGTAGCGGCCCTCCGACAGCTCGCCCCCGCCCTCGACCAGCCGGCGGACCACCGTCGCCGCCACCGGCGGCTGCGAGATCCCCGAGCTGGCCGTCCCGCCACGGAAGCCGCGCCACACGTCCGGACCCGGGAAGTACGACGACGAGTCGGCCCAGAACACGATGTGGGGCACCATGCCGGACGGCCACTGGGCCTTGAACAGGGTGTCGATCTCCTGCCACGCCCGCTCCCGGTCGAACGTGGCCCACCCGAGGGCGACGAACAACGAGTCCCAGTTCCACTGGAACGGGTAGAGCCGGGCCGACGGCACCGTGTACCCGCCGCGGTCGTTCTCGACGAGGATCTGACGGGCCTCCTCGGTCAACCGGTCGTCGGCCGCCGGGTCGGCGGCGCCCCGGTGTTCGCGGTCGGGACGTGCGGGGTCGGCAGGGGTCGGGGGCATGTGTCACCTATCGGTTGGAGGTCGGTCGCCCGGGGCGGTCACCCGGCGTCGAGGTCAGCCGGACAGCACGAGCTCGGTGGCGGGATCGATCCACCGGATCTGGTCGGCGGGGAAGCGGAGGTGCAACTCGTCATCGGCCTTGGCCGGGAACGTCGGATGGGTCGAGACCTTGAGGCGGTGGGTCCCCATGCCAACGGTCAGCAGGTTCTGGGCCCCGAGCGGTTCGACGACCTCGACGTGCACCGGCACGGTGTCGGCGCCGGCGGCGGCAACGGTCTCCATGTTCTCGGCCCGGATGCCGAGCAATACGCGGTCGCTCGACAATGCGGCGAGCGCCGGCTCGACGGTCACGTCCGGCTGCAGCTCGTGGCCCCCGACCTCGACGGTGATCCTGCCGTCGCGCCGGTTGATCGTGCCGTCGAGGAAGTTCATCGGCGGGTTGCCGATGAAGCTGCCGACGAAGCGGTTGGCCGGCGACTCGTAGACCGTGCTCGGGGCGTCGACCTGCTGCAGCACCCCGTCCTTCATCACCGCGACCCGGTCGCCCATCGACAGCGCCTCGATCTGGTCGTGGGTCACGTAGACGGTGGTGGCCCCGATGTCGGCCAGCAGCTTCTTCAACTCGGCCCGCATCTCCAGGCGAAGCAGGGCATCGAGATTGGACAGCGGCTCGTCCATGAGCACCACCTCGGCCTCCATGGCCAGGGCCCTGGCGACGACCACCCGCTGGCGCTGCCCGCCGCTCATGTCGCTCGGGCGGCGGTCGAGCAGTTCCTCGATGTGCAGCAGCTCGGCCGCCTGATCGACCCGGCGGCTGATCTCGTGTGCGTCGACCTTGTTCATCTTGAGGCCGAAGCCGATGTTGTCGCGCACCGTCATGTGGGGAAAGATCGCGTAGCTCTGGAAGACCATCGAGATCTTCCGCTGTCCCGGAGGAAGATAGGTCACGTCCCGGCCGCCGATGCTGATACGACCGGAGTCGGCCATGCCGAGACCGGCGATGGCCCGCAGCAGCGTGGTCTTCCCGCACCCAGACGGACCGAGCAGGACGAGGAACTCCCGGTCCTCGATGACCAGGTTGGCGTCGTTGACGGCGACCTTGTCGCCGAAGGTCTTGAAGACCCTCTCGATGCGGATCTCAGCCATGATTCCTGGCACCTTTCATCTACTTGCTGACCTGGCCCCACATGTTGAACAGGTACCGGCGCACGAACAGCATGAACACGATCGACGGGACCATCAGGAAGAAACTCCCGGCGAACTGGAAGGCCTCCGGCGACTCGTCGAGCGACGTCAGCAGCAGCGCCGGCAGCGTCCGGTTCTCGAGCGTCAGCACAGCGGCGGCGAACACCTCGTTCCACGAGAGCACGAACGTGAACAGCCCGGAGGCGGCGATGCCGGGGAGCACGAGCGGTACCACGATGTGGCGGAACGACTGCAGCGGCGTCGCCCCGAAGACCTGGCCGGCCTCCTCCAACTCGTACGGCACGCTGGCGAACACCGACGAGATGACGAGGATCGACGTCGGCAGGGCCAGGGCGGTGTGCATCAGAGCCAGGCTGTAGACGCTGTCGAACACCCCGGCCCGGAGGAACAGCACGGCGAGCGGGATCGACAGCACGACGATCGGGAAGGCCCGAACGGCCAGCACCGAGAGCCGGAACAGGTCGCGGCCCCGGAACACGTACCGAGCGATGGCGTACCCGGCCGGCACCGAGATCAGCGTCGACAGCAGCAAGGTGATGACGGCGACGAGGATGCTGTTCCACAGGCCACGCAGGACGCCATCGGACTCGAGGAAGAACCGCATGGTCTCGGTGGAGAACGGCACGAAGGGCAGGACGTTCTTCGGGTAGGACCGGACGGTCTCCTGGGTGGTGAACGCCATCGAGAACAGGAACAGGATCGGCAGCAGGATCCAGAGAGCGATGACGACGGCGCCGACGGTGGTGAGCCGCCGGCGGCGGCCCGCCCTGCGCCGCATCTTGGCGTGGGCCGCCGTGACCTCCGGTGAGTCGAGCGGGGGCAGCGGCGGCGGGGCGCCGTTGGTCGATTCGGTCGCCGTCGGCGACAGATGCGTCTCGGTCATGACGGCCTCACCTGTTCCTGGGTCCTCACGGACCGGAGGTAGAAGATGGCGCTGGCGATCGACAGCAGCAGGATGAAGAGGGCGTAGGCCGAGGCGACGTTGTCGTCACGGAACTCGAAGTACTGCCGGTAGGTCTCGTTGGCCAGCACGGTGACCACGTCGCCACCGCTGAGGGCGACGACGACGGCGAAGACCTGGAAGGCCAGGATGGTCCGCAGGATCAGTGCCACCTGGATGCTCGGGCGGAGCAGCGGCAACATGATGTGGCGGATCCGTTGCCAGTAACTGGCCCCGAACAGCTCGGCCGCCTCGAGGGTCTCGTCGGGGATCGCCTGCAGGCCGGACACGAGGATGACCATCACGATCGACGTGGCCCGCCACAGCTCGGCCAGGACGATGGCGAAGATGATCCAGTTGCGGGTCTCGGCGGTGAGGAAGGCCTGGGGCCCGTCGATGATGCCGAGCCCGTCGAGGATCGAGTTCAACATCCCGTTGCCGGTGAAGATCGAGAAGAAGAGGATGCCGACGGCGAGGTCGCTCATGCCGATCGGGAGCGAGAACACGTAGAGGAAACCCGAACTGAACCGCACCCGGGCATGGATCACCAGCGCCATGGCCATCGCCAGGACGAACTGGGCCGGGATGATCAGCACCATCAGCAGCAGCGTGGTCCGCAGCGCCGGTCCGAAGAAGCGGTCGTTGGTCATCTTGTCGATGAAGCGACCGGTCAGCTCGCCGGCGGTGCCTTCGTCGACCCGCCCCCGCTCGCCGTCGTCGAAGATCTGGAGGAACCGGGACGGAGCCCAGCCGCTCGTCCGGTCGACGGCGGCCGACCCGGCGCCGCCGTCGGCTCCTCCGTCGGCCCCTTCGTCTGCGGTGTCGCCGGGGGCGGCCTGGACGAGGAACCAGACCTCCAGCACCGCCACATCGGCGATGACCACCGCGGCCCGCTGATCGAGCTGGCCGATCGTCGCCGCCTCCTCGTCCGGCTGGTCCCGCACCGGGGTGAGCGGGTCGGCGGTCTCGGACAGGATCGGCCGCACGGTGCCGCCGACCGGTGTGCCGTCGGCGGCTTCGTCCCGGACCCGGATCCGGGTCTCGGGCACCCAACCGTCGACCGGGCCGGCGACCCCGTCTCCGGTCACCCGGAACCACTGTTCGGTCAGGGCATCCCCGGCCCCGCCGGCGCCGTCACCGTCGATGCCTCCCTCGACGAGACGGCCCCGCCGATCGAGGATCGTCAGCGTGGTGCCCTGGTCGAGCCGGGTGGCCTCGCTCGCCCCGGAGCGGGGCTCGTCGAGCAGCGGGAGGGTGGCGTCGTCGTCGTAGACGGCGAGGACCAGGCCCTCGTACATCGGGTAGGCGAAGAACAGCGCCAGGTACAACAGCGCCGGGGCGATCAGCAGGTAGGGCACCGCCCGGCGGCGCCAGCTGCGATTGCGGGACGGTGGGTGGGACGCGCCAACCCCCAGGTCACCCTCGATCGGCGCATCGCCATCGATCTGCTCACTCACGGCACCACCCCCTCGGTGACCCTCGTTCAGCGTCCGTTGTCCCAGTCCACACCGACGGTCGGTCCCCGCCCAATCGCCCATGGGGCGGGAGCCGACCGTGGTGCGGCGGTCGAGGCGACGATCGGGACCAGTCGATCGATCGACCGGTTCCGATGCTGTCGCCCGGTGATCAGCCGGCGGGGTTCACCACGCAGGGACCGTCGCTGGCCGGATCCGGTGCCCAGCAGGGGGCGCCGGTCTCGTCGAGGAGGGACTGGAGCGCATCGCCCTCCTCGTTGAGCACGGTGGCGATGTCCTCACCGTCGAAGACCACGCGGTCGAAGGCGTTGCGGAAGATCTGGTTGATCTCACCGCCCCGCTCGCCGAGGCCGACCGGCAGCAGCGCCGGGAGGGCGTCGTCTGCGTTGGCCAGCTTCTCGACCGCCTCGGCCTCCAGGGCGACACCGGCGGGCAGAGCGGTGGTGTCGACACCCTCGACCACCGGGAAGAAGGCCAACTCGGAGAGGACCTGGGCCTGGATCTCGGGCCGGGTCAGGTACTCGATGACCGCGGCGCCGGCCTCGGGGTTGGGGGCATCGGCCGGGATGCCGAGGCCGACGATGACCGGCATGAAGCCCCGACCGGACGGGCCGGACGGCGTCGGGAAGGCGACGAAGGTGTCCGGCTCGGTGCTGAAGGCGTCGATGAGACGGGCGACGTGGTCGAAGGCGACCCAGACCTCGCCGGCCAGCAGCGGCTCCTGCATGAACTCGTAGTTCACCGACTCGGGGTTGACGTTCGGCCACAGCTCCTGGCTGGCCCAGGTCAGCATGCCCTCGGCCTCAGCGCTGCGGAACTCCGACACCATGCCACCGGTGAACGAGGGCCAGAGGTACCCCTCGAGGAAGCGGTGGAACAGTCCGGCGTGGGGCAGGCCGCAGAGCGGACGACCCTCGCCGTCGTTGATGGCGGCGCACCAGGCCGAGAACTGCTCCCAGGTCAGGTTGTCGACGTCGGCCCCGTCCGGCAGGTAGGCCAGGGCCTCGTTGTTGGCGGCCATGATGTAGGTGGCCTGGGCCCAGGGCACGTAGGCCAGGTAGTCGTCGGACCCGAGCAGGCCCGAGCTGACGAAGCTCGGGGCGAAGGTCCGGTCGGCGCTGAGGTCGTCGAGGATGTCGATCATGTTGGTCATCGAGTCCTCGCCGACGAGCGGCGGGAAGGTGCCGTGCAGGGCGCCGACGACGTCGATCGAGCCCGAGCCGGCCAGGATCTGGTCGATGGTCGGACCCTCCTCGGCGCCGGTGAAGTCGATGCCGCCCGGTTCGAGGATCGAGCGGAGCTTCTCGGCCTCCTCGATCGGGGCGAACTGGGTGCTGACGAACGAGGCGGCGGCGGTGACGTCACCCTCCTCCTCCATCGCCTCGTCCTCGTCCTCGTCCATGGCCTCGTCTGCGGCCTCGTCCTCGTCCATGGCGTCGTCGGCCGCTTCGTCGGTCTCGGCGTCGCTGGCCTCGGCTGCGGTGTCGGCCTCGCTGTCTGCGGTGCTGTCGTCGTCGCTGTCACCGCACGCGGCGGCGATCAGCGCCAGCCCGAGGAGGACGGCGAGCAGGCGGAGCAGCCTCGCTGCCGACACCCCCTCGGATGTGCGTCGTTGAAGCATGGATGTGTTCTCCCCTTGAGTATCCGAATCCCAGTTCCGAAACGTTTCGGATAGGATGAGCGGGACGCTACTCCCAGCCTGGGAACCTGTCAACCGATGCGCCGGCGTCCACGATCGGCCGATGTGCCGGAGTGGCGCCGCTAGGGTCCACCACGACCGAAGGGAGAACTCGTGGCACGGGGCCAGCGACCAACCCTGCGAGATGTGGCCCGCCTGGCCGGCCTGTCGGTGACCCAGACGTCGCGGGCGCTCAACGGGCACTCCGATGTCGCTGTCGCCACCCGCGACCGGGCCAGGGAGGCGGCGAGGGAGCTTGGCTACGTGCCCAACCTCGAGGCCAGGCGATTGAAGATGCCAGACACCCGCTCCCACTCGATCGGCCTCGTCCTCGTCTCCAGCCAGCGGTTCTCCGACCCGTTCTTCGGCTCCCTGCTGACCACGATGGTCGACGAGGCGACGGCCCGGGGTTACGAGCTCCAACTGTCGGCCCCGCTGGCCGACGAGGACCCGACCGAGTCGTACCGTCGGGCCATCCTGACCAAGCGGGTCGACGGGTTCGTGCTCCTGCGGACCGCCCGCAACGATCCCCGGGCCCACTACCTGGCCGACCGATCGGTGCCCTTCGTGACGTTCGGGCGGGTCGAGGGTGGCCTGGCCTCCCCGACCGTGGCCGAGGCACCGGACGGCCTCGGTCCGGCGGTCGACCACCTCGTCGAGCTCGGCCATCGCCGCATCGGCTACCTCATGGAGCCCCGCGAGTTCAGCATCGGGTCGGGACGGTCCGAGTCGTTCGTGCGGGCGATGACGGCGGCGGGACTGACCCCGGCGGAGCACCACCTCGTACCGAGCGGCTTCCGCGACGACACGGGGTTCGCCGCCGCCGGCAAGCTGCTCGACGGACCCGATCCGCCGACGGCGCTGTTGGCGGCAAATGACCTGTTGGCCCTCGGGGCGATGCGGGCGGCGGCGGCTCGTGGGCTCGAGGTCCCGGGCGAGCTGAGCGTCGTGGGCTTCGACGACATCTCCGCCGCCAGCTTCTCGACGCCGCCGCTGACCACGCTCCGCCATCACGACGGCGCGATCGGGCGGGAACTGATCACCCTGCTGCTCGCCGCCATCGACGAGCCGGGCCGGGCCGACGAGGTGTTCCTCCGCCCCGAGCTGATCGTCCGTGGCACCACCGGCCCGCCACCCCGCTCTGACGGTGGTGCTGCCCGTTCCTGAGCACACGACCGACGGAACGGCGCTGAGGCACTCAGGCAATCAGGCAATCAGGGGACCCGACGACGGGCCGCCACGTGGGCGTCGATCAGCTCGTTGGCCCGCCGACGGCCGAAGCTGGCGTAGTGCCCGCAGTGGAAGGTGTCGGCCGGGATCTCCCGTAACCGGGCCAGCGTCTCCAGGTAGACCTCGACGTCGGAGTGGTAGAGCCCGTCGAGCAGCTGACCGTCGTAGAGCACGTCGCCGGTGAACAGGGTGCGGGTGGCCGCCTCGTACAGGCAGACCGACCCGGGCGAGTGACCGGGCAGGTGGAACACGGCGAAGTGCCGGTCGCCGAGATCGAGCACGTCGCCCTCGTCGATCAGCCGAGTCGGCGGCGCCGGGGTGACCGCGTACTCGTCGATGGTGAAGCCGTCGTGGGGGACGGCGTCGAGCATGCCGGCAGGATCGACGAAGGAACGGAACGCGGTCCAGACCGTGTTGTCGGCGTCGGGCGCATCGAGGATGTGGCGTTCGGCCGGGTGGCACAACCGATGCTCGAACTCGTGCAGGCCACCCGCGTGGTCGAAGTGGGTGTGGGAGGCGACGGCCAGGACGGGCCGGTCGGTCAGCTCGGCGATCGCCGGCGCGAGCGGGGCGACGCCGAGGCCGGTGTCGACGAGCAGGTCACGGTCGCGGCCACCCACGTGCCAGATGTTGCAGCGGGTGCCGGGGTCGACGTGGTGCTCCCACACGAGCGTGACGCCGTCGGCATGTGGCGTGGTGCGGTACCAGCTGTCGGCGACCTGCATGAGGCTCCTCCGACAGCGACCCTACTCCAACGGGTCCACCCGACCCGGCCCGATTCGACCCGGCCCGGCCCGGCGGCCAGGCCAGGCCGGGTCCCCTACCCGACCGCCCGACGGAGGACCGCAGGTGCCGGAGGCCGTCGGGCGGCCGGACGGTCGGGGGAGCAGGGCCGGCCGCGCCGCCACGGCGGCGGGCCGGTCGGTCGTCGAGCGGTCAGGAGCGGGCGGGGGTGGTGCGGATCATGTTCATGGCGATCATGGCGACCTGGTAGAGCACGACGAGCAGCAGCGCGAAGGCGATCAGGCCGCCGATCAGGGGCAGCCAGCCGAGGGCCGCTCGGGCGATGAGGGCAACGGCCACGATGACGAGGCGGGGCCCGTTCGGAGGGGCGAGCAGTCGGTCCATGTGGTCAGTCTCCCGGCCCGGGGCGGCGACGCCAATCGGGACCTTCCCTGATCCGACCCTGAGGTCACCCCGAGGTGGCCAACTCGATCATCCGGTCGACCGCGGTTCGCCGCTGCGCCGGCCCGAACCGCTCGACGTCCAGGACGTGGTGTGCGCCAGGGCCGGGGGTGAAGGTGGTCCGGCCCTCGTCGTCGATCGTGACCGTGCCGGCCGGCGAGAGCGGCACGTGGTCCCGCTCGGGTTCGAGGGCCGCCAGCACCGACGTCAGGTCCCAGGTCCGCATGTCGTAGAACGGTGGGGCGTCGACGTGCCAGTCGAGGTCGGCGAACTCATAGGCCCGGCGGAGGTGGTGGTCCGGGGCGAGGCCGTTGCGGATGGCGGTATAGGGGAACAGCAGCTCGCCGCCGACCTCCCATGGCGACAGCAGGACGGGACCAGGCCACGTGGCGATCAGGCGCCGGGCGGCCTCGATGTCCTGGGCCACGTTGAACTCGACGTGCTGCGGACGGCGAACGGCCGTCATCGGGTCGGCGCCGGGCGGAAGCGGCGCGAACGAGCCGGCCATGATCGACAGCGTGGCGTCGGCCGCCGCCGCGAGCTCGACCCCGTCGAGATCGGACCGGTCGTCCGGCCCGCTGCGCAGCAGTGCGTCGAGGTTGCCGGAGAACCCGACCTGGATCACGACGACGGACCGGCCCTCGTCGGCCGCCCCGGCCAGCACCTCCCGGAGCACGGCGACCGCATCCGGGGCGGCGCCGTCCGGCCCCGAGCCTCGCTCGACGGCCGGACGAGCGGGGACGTCACCGGCGAGATCGTCGGCGAGATCGTCGGCGAGCGAGACGTAACTCGTGGCATCGTCGAAGCGGTAGGGGGCCTGACGGTCGAGCCCGATCGGGAGCTCACCGCGACCCTCGATGGCGTTGACCGCCCTGGCGTAGCGGACCGCCTGCTCGGAGTTGCGGGAGATCGTGACCGCGGCCAGTTCACCCCGGCCGAGGTCGGCCAGGTGATGGACGATGACCAGGGCCAGGGCGTCGTCGATGTCGGGCCCGAGGTCGGTGTCGAACACGACGAGGGGTGGCTGCGGCTCGTCGTCGACGAGGCCGAGCGTCGGGCGCGCACCGCCGGACGAGCCGCTGCAGGCCGCGGCCAGCAGCGCCGAGACGGCGACGACCACCAGGGTCGTCGGCCGAGCCCGGGGGCTCTCGGGGCGGTGGCGGAATCGCTGACGGTTGCGGCGGCGGGCGACCGGGGCGGCGGCGGTCACCCTCGAAGCGTAGAGCCACGGCCGACCGGCCTGGTGCAGCCTCGACCATCGCCGGCCGGGGCGGCTAGACGAGGGCCACGTCGGTGATGATCTCGACCAGTGCCGGACCGTCGTCGGTGATGGCACGGGCCAGGGCCTCGTCGAGCTGGGCTGCCTCGGTGACCTGGATCCCGAGGGCGCCGACCTCGGTGGCGAACCGGGCGAAGCTCGGGTTGTGCAGCGAGGTCTGCCACACGTCGAGCTCGGCCGAGCGCTGCTCCTTCGAGATCTTGCCGAGCTCGGAGTTGTTGAGCAGCACGTGGGTGACGTCCATGCCGTACTTCACCGCGGTGGTCAGCTCCATCGCATACTGGCCGAAGCCGCCGTCGCCGGAGACGCTGACCACCTTGCGCTCGTGACCGACGGCGGCCCAGGCCCCCATCGCCGCCGGGAACCCGAACCCGATCGAGCCGAGGTAGCCCGACATCAGCACCCGCTGGCCGGTCGACTCGAAGTAGCGGCCGAAGCTGTAGGTGTTGTTGCCGACGTCGACGCAGAGCACCGCGTCGTCGGGGACGTGGCGGCCCATGGCGTCGAAGACGGCGGCGGCGTTGACGCCGTGGCCGTGATCGTCGGTGACGCGGGCCGCCTTCTCGGCCCGCCAGATCGCCCACCGCTCGGCCACCTCGGGCCGGTGGTCGAGACAGCGGACCCCGCCGTCGACCTCGATCCGATCGATCGCCTCACCGATGGCGGTGGCGGCGACGGCGACGTTGGCCTGCATCGGGATCTCGACCGGGTGGAAGCGGCCGAGGGCCATCGGGTCGTCGTCGACCTGGATGATCGGCTTGTACTCGGCGACGCCGGTGTGGTTCGAGAACGACACGCCGAAGGCCACGATCACGTCGCTCTCGTTCATGAACCAGCTGGCGATCGGGGTGCCGCTGCGGCCGAGCACGCCGCACCCGAGCGGGTGGGCGTCGGCGATCAGGCCCTTGCCCTTGAACGTGGTGACGACCGGCGCGCCGAGCTGCTCGGCCAGGGCGACGACGGCCGGCATCTCGTGACGGGCGCCGGCGCCGACGATCAACAGCGGACGCTCGGACGTGGCGATGCGCTCGGCTGCGGCAGCCAGCACATCGGCCGGCGGAGCGATCGCCCGCGAGCCGGTGCGACCGTCCGGGCCCCCGGCCGGGGCGTCGGAGGGGAGGTCCTGGACCTCGTCCGGGAAGATGAGGTGGGCGACGTCGCGCTCGATGAGCGCGGTCTTGCAGGCCAGCGTCATCAGCTCGGCGTGGTCCGACCCGGCGTGCACGGTCTCGGAGTAGCGGGCCACGTCGGCGAACGCCCCGCCGAGGTCGAGGTCCTGGAACGCGCCTCGCCCGATGACCTTCGACGGCACCTGGCCGGACAGGGCCAGCACGGGGGCGCGATCGACCTTGGCGTCGTAGAGGCCGGTGAGCAGGTTGGTCGAGCCGGGGCCGGCGATGCCGAAGCAGCCGGCGAGCCGGCCGGTCAGCTTGCCGTATGCGGTGGCGGCGAAGGCGGCCGCCCCCTCGTGGCGGATGCCGAAGTAGCGGAGGTCGCCCCTGGCCTCGGCCTTGCGCATGGCGTCGGCGAACCCGAGGTTGGAGTGGCCGACCATCCCGAACACCGAGTCGACACCCCAGTTGACCATCGTCTCGACCATGACCTCCGACACCGACCGGGGTCGGTCAGGATCGGCCGGCAGCTCGACGTAGACACCGTCGTCGCGGACCTCGACGGCGAAGCACGGCGGGGCGTCGTCGAACCCCTCGGGCGGCTTGCCGTCGTGGGGCGAGTAGTCGTAGCCGTGCCAGGGGCAGCGAAGCCAGCCCTTCTCGATCGAGCCCTCGCCGAGTGGACCGCCCTGGTGGGGGCAGCGGTTGTCGAGGGCGCCGTAGTGGCCGTCGTGGTTGGTCAGCGCCAGCGATCGGCGGCCGATCGTCACCGTCGTGACCCGGCCGTCGGGCAGCTCGTCGAGGTCGAGGGCCTTGTGCCAGGACGTGGATGGTGGCTCGTGCGGTGCCGACATGGCGGTCACCGTAGCCCACCCGTCAAACCGCCAACGGCCCCGGTCGAGGGGGTCGGAACGACGCCGCGGCGACCCCGATCAGGGCGTCGGGGCGGAGCTGACGAGGTCGATCATCTCCGACCGGGCCCGCGACAGCGCATCGCCCGACATGGCCGAGCGGTCGAGGTAGCGGTGGCGACCCTCGCCGGCGACGAAGAAGGTCCGGCCGCGCTCGTCGATGGTCACCCGACCCCAACCCGACAGGGGATACCAACCGGCGTCCCGCTCGACGCCGTGCATGACCGACGTCAGGTCCCAGGTGCGCATGTCGTAGTAGGGCGGGGCGTCGACGTGCCAGCTGTAGTCACGGAACTGGTAGGCCTCGCGCAGCAGGTGCGAACCGCCGCCCGGCAGGCGCTGGGCGATCGCCGAGTAGGGATAGTGGATGTCGTAGCCGAGCTCGAAGGGGGAGAGCACCAGGTCGCCGGGCCAGCCGTTGATGACCTGCCGGGCGGCGGCGACGTCATTGGCCACGTTGAACTCGACCCGGTCGTCGGGGATCGAGCCGGCCATCATCGACAGCAGCACGTTGCTCTGCAGCACGAGCTCGCGGCCGGAGAGGGGTGAGACATCGTCCGGGCCGCTGTCGAGCAGGGCGGCGGTGTTGCCGGAGAAGCCGACCTGGATCAGCACGGCGGGGCGGCCCTCGGCGATGGCCCGGGCCAGGAACGTCCGGAGGACGGTGACGCCGTCGTCGATCGGTCGGTCGGCCACGTCGTTCGGCCAGCGCCCGGCCAGGGCGACGTAGCTGGTCGAATCGTTGAACGAGTAGGGCGAGCGACGGTCGATGCCGACCGGGATGTCGGGGTGGCCGGACCAGGTGTTGTAGGCGTCGATGAAGCGGGCGCCGGTGGCCGAGTTGCGGGAGAGGGTGACGGCGGCGATCTCGGCCTGCCCCCTGGCCTGGTAGGTGTGGAGCATGGCCAAGGCGAGGGCGTCGTCGATGTCGGGGCCCATGTCGGTGTCGAGCGCGACGAGGGGCACGCCATCGGCAACCGGTATGGCGGCCGACGCCACTTCGGCCCTGGTCGAGGAGGCGTCACCCTCGGCGTCGTCGACGCTGGCCCTGGCCGACGAGGCCTGGGACTCGAACCCACCGGTCCGGGCGAGGCCGTCGCCGTCGTCGACCACCTGGAGGGTCAGCGTGCGTGAGGCGGTGGCCGGACCGTCGGTGGTCTCGACCAGCTCAGGACGCTCGGCCGCGCCGAAGCCGGACACGATCAGGGCTACCACGACCACCAGGATCGACCCGCCGAGGATCCGCACGGACGGCACTGGGTGAGCCTACCTACTCCTTTGCGAAAATGTGACGGTTCAATTGCATTCTCCTCGAACCATGGACTCATCTCCACGAACGATCGGCCGGCCGCCGTCGGTCGGCCACCACAGATCGGCCCCAGCCGGCCTGCTAGACCAGAGGCCATGAGCAACCTCCCGACGGACGCCCAACTCGACGCCATCCGAGCCCTCGACACCCCGACGGTCTGCAACGCCCTGGAGGTGGTCGCTCCCCACCGCCGGGGCCACGGCTACTCGGTGCGGCCGTTCGTGTGCCCCCGACCCGAGCTGGGCTCGCTGGTCGGCTACGCCCGCACCGGCACCATCCGGTCGATGCAGCCGTCGGAACGCTCGGCCGCCGAATCGACCGAGATGCGCCTCGCGTACTACGAGCACATCGGTTCCGGCCCCGGCCCGACGATCACCGTCATCGAGGACCTCGACCCGATCCCCGGCTACGGGGCCTGGTGGGGCGAGGTCAACACGAGCATCCACCAGGGGCTCGGTTCGCTCGGCGTCATCACCAACGGGTCGATTCGCGACCTCGACGACTCCGCCGCCGGCTTCGGTCTGCTGGCGGGGATGACGGCGCCGTCGCACGCCTGGGTCCGGGTCGAGGCCTACGACTGCCCGGTCACCGTGCACGGCATGTCGGTCCAACCGGGCGACCTGATCCACGCCGACCAGCACGGGGCGGTCGTCGTCCCCCTCGACGTCGTCGCCGACGTGCCCGGAGCGGCGGCCGAGATCGCCACCGCCGAGGCACGCCTCATCGAAGCAAGCCGCCAGGCCGACTTCTCACCCGCCGATCTCCGTCGCCTGCTCGGCGGCGGCGCCGGCCACTGACGATCCGATGGCGGTCGGCCGCAGTCCGCAGCCGCAGGCCGGCCGCTACCCGGTCGCGGGGCCGGCGATCGGTGCCGCGTCGGTCACGGCCGCCAGGTCGATCGGGCCGTAGATGTGGGGGAAGCGCTCACCCCGACCGCTGGTGTCCTCCCAGATCAGATCCGACGTCAGGCCGGCCGGGTCGATCGTGAGCAGCAGCAGGTCGGATCGG
>JBCCVL010000159.1:0-14281 GCA_039195375.1 Actinomycetota bacterium | reverse complement strand
TCCGCAGGAGCGACAGAGAACCGGTCCGCAGGAGCGACGATGGGACGCCTGACGGTCAAGGTGCCGGACGTCGGCGAGGGCGTGGCCGAGGTCGAGCTGGTGTCCTGGGCGGTGACACCGGGCCAGCCGGTCGAGCGCAACCAGATCATCGCCGAGGTCATGACCGACAAGGCCACGGTCGAGGTGCCGAGCCCGGTCGACGGGGTGGTCGACGCCCTGTCCGGCGACGCCGGCGACCGGCTCCTGGTCGGCGAGCCGCTGTTCGTCCTGGCGGTCGATGGTGAGGGCGACACCGAGGTCGACGCCGACCCCGACGGTGGCGCCGAGGCCGCAGCACCGGCTTCGGCTGCGCCACCGGCCGCCGGTGCCGCACCGCCGGCCGCCGCCACGGCACCGACCTCGACGCCGGAGCCGACGACCACGGCCCCGTCGGTCGCGGCCGCCGCGCCCGCCCCCACACCCGCTGGCGGCCCGCGCCCGATCACCGGCTGGTCGCCGGCGGCCCCCCGGGCGGAGCACGAGCGACCGCGGGCTGCGCCGTCGGTCCGTCGCCGGGCCAGGGAGGCGGGGGTCGACCTGCGCACGGTGGCCGGCACCGGTCCGGCGGGCCGCATCACCAACGACGACCTCGACCAGGTCTTCCGGCAACCCAGCGGCGGTCGATCCGGCGGCCCGGATCGACGCCGGGGCGGGGGGAGCCGACCGGCCGACCCGACGGTCACCGATCAGCCGGTCATCGGGCTCCGCCGGCGGATCGCCGAGCAGATGGTGGCGTCGACCTCGACGATCCCCCACATCACCTACGTCGACGAGGTCGACATGACCGCACTCGAGGAACTGCGGACGTCGCTCAACGACCGGGCCGCCAGCGCCGGGGGCACCCGCCTCACCATCCTCCCGTTCCTCGTGCGGGCGCTGGTCCAGGTCCTACCCGAGTTCCCGCAGTGCAACGCCCACCTGCTCGACGGCACCGACGGGCCCGACACGCTCCGGACCTTCGGCGGTGTCCACGTCGGCATCGCCACCCAGACCGGCAACGGGCTGGTGGTGCCGGTGCTGCGCCACGCCGAGAGCGAGTCGCTCTGGTCGAGCGCAGCCAGGCTGGCGGAGCTGGCCGACAGCGCCCGTACCGGTCGGGCCTCGGCGGCCGACCTGTCCGGCTCCACGATCACGATCACCAGCCTCGGCGCGCTCGGCGGGCTGGTCACCACCCCGGTCATCAACAAGCCGGAGACCACGATCGTGGGCGTCAACAAGCTGGCGGTCCGCCCGGTGTGGGACGGCGAGCGGTTCGTGCCCCGGTCGATGATGAATCTCTCGTCGTCGTTCGACCACCGGGTGGTCGACGGGTGGGACGCCGCCAACTTCGTCCGGGCCGTCAAGGCGCTGCTCGAGCAGCCGGCCCTGCTGTTCGTCGGGCCGGAGGAGATCTGAGTGGCCGCTGACCGTCACGTCCAGGTGTTGATCATCGGCGGCGGACCAGGCGGCTACGTCGCCGGCATCCGGGCCGGCCAGCTCGGGCTCGATGCCGTCGTGGTCGACGGCCAACCGATGGGTGGCACCTGCCTCAACGTCGGGTGCATTCCCTCCAAGGCCCTGATCCACGCCGCCGACGAGTACGCGGTCGCCGTTGAGCAGGCCACCTCGGCGCCACTCGGGGTCTCGGTGTCGGATCCCCGGGTCGACCTCGCCCGGGTGGTCGCCTGGAAGGACGGTATCGTCGGCCGCCTCAACGCCGGCGTCGCCGGGCTGCTGACCAAGGCCGGGACCAACGTGGTCGAGGGCTGGGCCTCGGTGGTCGACGGCAAGACCGTCGACGTCACCACCGCCGACGGCTCGACCCAGCGGATCGCAACCGAGCACCTCGTGATCGCCACCGGCTCCGACCCGGTGGAGCTGCCCGGCCTGCCGTTCGGGGACGCCGGCGGTGGCCGGATCCTGTCGTCGACCGAGGCGCTCGACCTGACCGAGGTCCCCGAGCATCTCGCCGTGGTCGGCGGTGGCTACATCGGGCTGGAGCTGGGCACGGCGCTGGCCAAGCTGGGCTCGTCGGTCACCGTCGTCGAGGCCGATGACCGGATCCTGCCCCAGTACGACCGTGGCCTGACCGCGCCGGTGGCCACCAACCTCGGTCGGCTCGGGATCGAGGTGCTGACCGGCACCAGGGCAACGGGCCTCACCGACGACGGCCTCACGGTCGATGGGCCGGACGGGCCTGGCGTCGTGTCGGCCGAGAAGGTGCTGGTCACGGTCGGTCGACGGCCCCGGGTGGCCGGCTTCGGCCTGGCCCACCTCGGGCTCACGATGGACGGGGGCTTCATCGCCGTCGACGAGCGGGGCCACACGTCGATGCGCAACGTCTGGGCCATCGGTGACGTCACCGGCGAGCCGATGTTGGCCCATCGGGCGATGAAGCAGGGTGAGGTGGCGGCCGAGGCCATCGCCGGCAAGCCGACCGCCTTCGAGCCCGAGGCGATCCCGGCGATCGTCTTCACCGACCCCGAGATCGTGACCGTCGGACTCGACCCCGACCAGGCCAAGGCCAGAGACCTGGAGGTGGTCGTCGGTCGCTTCCCGCTGTCGGCCAACAGCCGGTCGATGACCCTGGGTGATGGTGCCTCCGGGGGTGGCGGCCAGCGTGGCTTCGTCCGGGCGGTGGCCCGAGCCGACGACCACCTGATCGTCGGCCTGCAGGCGGTCGGTCGCTCGGTGGCCGAGTTGTCGGCCGCGTTCGGTCTGGCCATCGAGATGGGGGCCAGGCTCGAGGACGTCGGCGACACGATCCACGCCCACCCGACCGTCGGCGAGAGTCTGGCCGAGTCGGCCCTGGCCGCGCTCGGCCACGCCCTCCACGTCTGAGCGTTCGCCGCCGGGCGCCCGGAACCGCCGCCGTGGTCAACCGTCCGGGCTCGGCTCCGGTCCCGGGGCGGGCCGGCCGTTGCTCCGATTGCGGGAACTACGACGCCGGCCCACTCGGACGGTACGGTGACCGCAGTGACGAAGCGCCGGATCACCACGGTCGATGTGGCCAACCTGGCCAACGTGTCGCAGCGAACGGCGGCCCGTGTCTTCGCCTCCCCCGAGTTGGTGGCCGATGACACGCGGCGGGCGGTCGAGGCGGCGGCGGCCGAGCTCGGGTACGTGCCAAACGCCATCGCCCGATCGCTCAAGTCGAGGCGGTCCGGCATCGTCGGTGTCGTCGTGCCGAGCAGCGGGCAGTACTACCACGAGGTGGTACGCCAGCTGGCCAGGGCGTTGGCCAGGGTCGGTGAGCAACTGCTGGTGTTCTCGTTCGACTCGGCCGACGTCGACGACACGATCGCCGCCGTCCGCGGCTATCAGCTCGACGGGCTCGTGCTGGCCTCGGCCACCGTGCCGGGCGACCTGCTGGAGCGGGCCAGTGAGGGCCGGCGGCTGGTGTCGTTCAACGACCCGGCGCCGCACGAGGGCATCCCCTCGGTGTCGGTCGACAACGAGGCCGGCATCGCCGCCCTGGTCGACCACGTGGCCGAGCTCGGGGCCCGGTCGATCACCTTCGTCAACGGGTTGCGGGCCGCCGCCACCAACAAGCTGCGCCGCTCGACGTCCCGTCGCCGGGCCCAGTCGCTCGGGCTGACCTGGAACGAGGTCGACGGTCGGGCGTTCACCTACGACGGCGGCCGCCGGGCCGGGGCTGCGTTGCTGACCGGCGACCTCCCCGATGTGGCCATGGCCGCAAGCGACGAGCTGGCCTTCGGCATCATCGACGAGCTCCGCTCGGGCGGGGCGACCATCGGCCACGACATCAAGGTGAGCGGTTTCGACGGTCTGGCCCAGGCGTCCTGGCAGGCCTACGACCTGACCACGATCGAGCAGCCGCTCGACTCCCTGATCGACGAGACCGTGCGGTTGGTCCTGCCCGGCCAGGTGGACACACCGCTGCGGATCACCACGCCGGGCATCCTGCGGGCCCGCTCGTCGACGAACGGACCGACGCCGCGCTAGCGGCCGATCGGCTTGACACCGCAGCGGGCGGGTGCGACGTTGGCCCCCTCCCTTGGCTACGTAGCCAGCACCGCGGCGCGCCAGGGCGAACGAAAGGACGAGATCGTGGCCGAAGAGCTGAAGACCGCAACCGTCAAGGGAGCCCACGGCTCCGACACCGACCTCTCGGCCACCGTGGCGGACATCCTGGCCCGGGTCGAACGCGAGGGCAGCGCCGCTGTCCGCGAGCTGAGCGAGCGCTTCGACGACTGGTCGCCCGAGGAGTTCCGGCTGACACCCGAGCAGATCGATGCCGCCATTGCCGCCGTCGAGCCCCGCACGATCGACGACATCCGCTTCGCCCAGAACCAGATCCGCACCTTCGCCGAGCATCAGCTGGCGTCGATCCAACCGGTCGAGGTCGAGACCAGACCAGGCGTCGTGCTCGGTCACAAGCTGCTGCCGATCCAGAACGTCGGCGCCTACGTGCCCGGCGGCCGCTACCCGATGGTGGCCTCGGCCCACATGAGCGTGTTGACGGCCAAGGTCGCCGGCTGCGCGCGGGTGGCGGCCTGCACCCCGCCGATCAACGGCGGCATGCCAAACGAGACGATCGCGGCGATGCACCTGGCCGGGGCAGACGAGATCTACATCCTCGGCGGCGTCCAGGCCATCGCCGCCATGGCCTTCGGAACCGACTTCGTCGATCCGGTCGACATGCTGGTCGGGCCGGGCAACGCCTTCGTCGCCGAGGCCAAGCGCCAGCTCTTCGGCCGGGTCGGGATCGATCTCCCGGCCGGGCCGACCGAGACCCTGCTCATCACCGACGACACGGTCGACGGCGAGCTGTGCGCCACCGACCTGCTCGGCCAGGCCGAGCACGGACCGTCGTCGCCGGCGGTGCTGCTGACCACGTCGCGCCAACTGGGGCTCGACACGATCGCCGCCGTCGAGCGTCAGCTCGAGACCCTGCCGACCGCCGACGTCGCCTCGGTGGCGTGGCGCGACTACGGCCGGGTGATCGTCTGCGACGACCACGCGGAGATGCTGGCCATCGCCGATGAGCTGGCGTTCGAGCACGTCCAGGTCATGACAGCCGACGACGACTACTTCCTCGACAACATGACCAACTACGGGGCGCTCTTCCTCGGCCCGATGACCAACGTGGCCTATGGCGACAAGGTCATCGGCACCAACCACACGCTGCCGACCCAGCGGGCCGCCACCTACACCGGTGGGTTGTGGGTCGGGAAGTTCATCAAGACCTGCACCTACCAGCGGGTGACCGACCCGACGGCGTCACACGAGATCGGCGAGTACTGCTCGCGGTTGTGCGCCATCGAGAACTTCGCCGGTCATCAGGCCCAGGCCGACATCCGGGTCGAGCGCTACGGGCGGGTCCCGGCGTGACCGACGCCGCCGGTGGCGCCCGGATGGCGGTGGTCACCGGCGCCACCAGCGACATCGGTCGGGCCATCGCCGCCGCGCTGGCCGCAACCGGACGAACCGTCGTGATCGGCTATCGGGCCAACGCCGAGGGGGCTGAGCGGCTCGCCGCCGAGCTCGGTGTCCTGGCGCCGGCACAGGCGGTGCCCGTCCCGATCGACGTCACCGATCCGTCGTCACTCGCGGGCCTGACCGCTCGGGTGGCCGAACTGGCGACGGAGACCCGCGGCCGTCTCGACGTCCTCGTGAACTGCGCCGGCATCACCGAGCCGGTGGCCCACGCCGACCTCGACGGTCTGACCGATGAGGTCTTCGATCGGATCATGGCGGTCAACGTCCGCGGCGTCTTCGCCACGATCCGGGCGCTGACGCCGGCGCTGCGGGCCGGCGGTGGGACCATCGTCAACATCTCGTCGGTGGCGGCGGTGACCGGTCAGGGCTCCAATGTCGCCTACTGCGCATCGAAGGCCGCGCTCGACTCGCTCGGTCGATCGCTCGGTCGGGCCCTCGCCCCCGACGTGCGGGTGGTGTCGGTGTCGCCCGGCTGGGTGTTTGGCGAGCGGGCCGAGCGGATGCCGTCCGAGGTGATCGCCGCCCAGGCCGCGGCAACCCCGCTGGCCCGGTTGGCCACGCCGACCGACGTCGGAGCTGCCGTGGTCGCCGTCGTCGACCATCTGCCGTTCACGACGGGCGTTGCCCTCCCGGTCGACGGTGGCCGTCCCCTCGGCGTCACCTGACCTTCCCGGCGGCCGGCAGCCGCCGGGGCCGCCGGCCATCTGTCTCAGCGGGTTGGTTCCGCAGATGTGGGACGCTGGTTCCACGTCCGGTGACCGGAACCGATCGGCGCACCGCCGCTGTCGACGACGAGTGTCGAGCAACGCTACGAGGCGATCGGCCTCGTGACCACGGTGGTGGTGGCCCGGGCCATCGACGACCGAGCGCTGCTGTCGACCGAGCCAGCCGATGCCACCCGACCACTCCTGGTCACCGCGCTCGGCGTCATCCGACTGGAGCTCGCCGGCTGCGTCGACGGAGCGGACGAGGCCGGCGTTCAACGCGGCCGAAGCCACGACGTCGCTTGGAGGGCTGCGACCGAGCTCGGGTGCGCTGGCACGGGCCCGCCACCGCCGGGACCGACTCGATGCGTCGGCTCGGCGTGCGCCCGGTTCGGCGTGTGCCCGGTTCGGGATGCACCGGGTTCGGGCCCGTCGACTCAGGTGCGATAGCCGGCGTTGATCTCGATGTAGCCGTGGGTCAGGTCACAGGTCCAGATCGAGGCCTGACCCTCCCCGACCCCGACGTCGACCGTGATCGTCACCTCCGACTGGCGCAGGTGCTCGGTCGCCCTGGACTCGGAGTACCCCTCGAGGGCGACGCCGGCGTCGGTCACCTGCTCGGACCCGATCCAGATGGCAAGGCCGTCTCGATCGGCCGGTTCACCGGCCTTGCCGACGGCCATCACGATCCGGCCCCAGTTGGCGTCTTCGGCCGCCAGGGCGGTCTTGACCAGCGGCGAGTTGCCGATGGCCATGGCGATGGTCCGGGCCGACGCATCGTCGACGGCGCCGAGCACCGCAACCTCGACGAACTTCGTCGCCCCCTCGCCGTCGCGCACGATCTGCTGGGCCAGGTCGAGGTTGACGGCGTCGAGCGCCGACACGAACGCATCCCAGCCGGGCGAGCCGGGGCCCTCGATCGTCGGGTGGTCCGCCTTGCCGGTGGCGAACAGCAACACGGTGTCGCTGGTCGAGGTGTCCGAGTCGACGGTGATCCGGTTGTAGCTGGTGGCCACCGACGCCGACAGCGCCTGCTGCAGGGCGTCCGAGGTGACGGCCAGGTCGGTGAACACGAAGCCGAGCATCGTGGCCATGTCGGGGGCGATCATGCCGCTGCCCTTGGCGATGCCGGCCACCACGGCACCGGTCCCCGCGACGTCACGACCCGAGCCCTTCGGGAACGTGTCGGTCGTCCGGATCGCGTTGGCCGCCAACTCCCAGCCCGCCGCCTCCGACCGGGCCAGCACCGGCAGCGCATCGGCCAGCGCGCGCTCGTCGAGCGTCTCACCGATCACCCCGGTCGAGGCCAGGAAGACCTCGTCGGGCCGACAACCGAGGGCGCCGGCGATCGTGACGGCGGTCAGCTCGGCCGCCGTCTCACCGGCCCGCCCGGTGAACGCATTGGCGTTGCCGGCGTTGCAGACGATGGCCCTCGCCCCTCCGGTCGCCAAGATGCGGCGACACCAGTCGACCGGGGCCGACGGACACTGCGAGCGGGTGAACACACCGGCCACGGTGGTGCCAGGAGGGACCTCGGCCAACATGAGGTCGGCCCGGGCCTGGTAGCGGAGGCCGGCCTCGATGGCGGCGAGGCGGACGCCGGGAACCACCGGCAGATCGGGGAAACCGTCGGGGGCAAGGGGGGAACGCGTCGCCATGGCCGGTCAAGATAGCGGATCCGATTGGCGCCCAAGCGAGCCCGCCGACAGGCTTTCGAGCATGGCCAAGCAGCTACCCGTGCACACGCTCGTCGCCTACAACACCGCCACCAGCAGCGAGAACAAGATCCACGACGACACGGTGGCCGCAACACTCGGCTTCGGTGGCGGCCTGGTGCCCGGGGTCGACGTCTACGCGTACCTGTGCCAACCCGCCGTGGCCAACTGGGGCGCCGACTTCCTCGCCGGGAGCCTGGTCACCACCCGCTTCGGCTCACCGGTGTACGACGGAGAGCGGGTCGAAGTGCGGGCCTCGGTCGACGACGACGGCGTGCTGCGGGCCGGAGTCCACACCCCGACCGGACCGGGGCGGGCGGCCAGCGCCACGCTCGAGGCCCGACTGGGCGACGAGTCGACCGTCCCGCCCGGCGTGGCCAGGGCCGAACAGCCGGCCGCGGCGGACCGACCACCGGCCTCACCCGCGTCCCTGGCCGTCGACACGGTGCTCGGCAGCTTCGACTGGTCGATCGACGCCGCCGACCACGCCACCTACCTCGGCGACGTGCGCGACGAGCGGAGCAGGACCGCTGAGCTCGGTCTCGTCCATCCCGGCGCCCTGCTCCGGTTGGCCAACTCCGTGCTGTCCGAGACCGTTCGGCTCGGGCCCTGGATCCACGTCGGCTCGACGATCCACCACCGGCGACCGGTCGAGATCGGTGAGACGATCGAGGTACGGGGTGCCGTCACCGACAACCGGGAGCACAAGGGACATCGCTTCGTCGACCTCGACGTCGTCCTGGTGGGAACCGATGGCGAGGCCAGGGTCTGGGTCGAGCACACGGCCATCTACGAGCCCCGTCAGCTCCGGGCCGGCGCCACCTCCTGAGCACGACCCGGCGGCGGCGACATCAGCAACGCAGCCACCGTCGACAACACACCGAGCGCAGCCATGACCAGGAACGCCAACCGCCAGCCGTCGACGAAGGCCTCGGCCGCGCCAGGCGTGTCGGCGATGTCGCCGAGCGGGATGTCGAAGCCGCGGGCGGCCATCGTCCCGGCAACGATCGCCGCCACGGCAGCCTGACCGAACACGTTGCCGACGTTGCGGGCCAGGTTCGTGAACGCACCGACGACGCCGTAGCTGGCCGGCGGGACCGTGCCGATGATGGCGGCGTTGTTCGGCACGTTCCACAGCCCGGTCGAGAGCCCGGCGGCCAGCGCCACCGCCGCAACCAGCCACAGCGGCGAGCCCTGGTCGAGCCAGGCGAAGACGCTCATGATGACGATCGAGGCGGCGAACCCGAACACGATGAACCGCTTCGCCCCCCAGCGATCGGACAGCCGCCCGGCGATCTGGGCCGCCACCCCGAGCCCGACCGAGTTGAGGAACACCGCGATCCCGGCCCGGCTCTCGCTCACCCCGACAACGCTGACCAGCAGGATCGGCACCAGGATGTAGACGGCGGCGTTGACGACGAAACCGAGGGTCCTGGCGACGATGCCACGGGCGAACGTCGGGTCGGCGAAGAACCGGAGCTCCAACATCGGGTGGGGCGAGCGCAGCTCCCACCAGACGAACGCGGCCAGCGTGGCGACGACCAGCACGATCGCCGCCACCATCGGCGCCGACGACCAGGCCAACCCGATCGGGTTGTTGACCGTGAGCACGAAGGCGACCACCAGCACCAGCGACAGCGAGGCGCCGGTGAGATCAAACGGTTGACGCTCCCGCTCGACCGGGGTGATCCGCTCCTCGTCGAGCACCCGCACACCGATCGCGAACGAGATCGCGGTCAGCCAGACCAGCAACCAGAACAGCGCCCGCCACGACAGGAACTCGAGGGCGATGCCGGCGGCAAGCGGACCGGCGGCGGCCCCGACGGCGACGGCCGACGTCTGGCTCCCGATGGCCTTGCCCCGCTCGGCCGCCGGGAACACCGATACCAGGATCCCGGTGCCGACCGACTCGGCCAGCGCCCCGCCGATCGACATCACCACCCGGGAAACGAGCAACATGGCGAAGCTGGTCGACAGGGCGGTCATCGCCGCCCCGACGGCGAACAGGGCGAGCCCGGCCAGGTGGACCCGGCGGCGACCGACCAGATCGGCCAGCCGCCCGAACGGGAGGAGCAGGGCGCTGATCGTGAGCGACGGGGCGATGACGATCCAGCTGGCGGCCTTCAGGGTGACCCCGAAGTCGTCGGCCATGGCCGGCAGGGCGACGAAGACCATCGTCAGGCCGAGCACGGCGATCACGAAGAACGAGCCGACGGCGGCGAAGGCCAGCCACTTGTCGTCGATGCCGGCCCTCGGCCCGGCTCCCGGCCGGCCCGAGCCCATCACGGTTGGTTACGCTACTCCCCGTAGGACACCCAAGGAGATTCCATGCCCGGCCTGCTACCCGACGTCGACCCCGACGGCCTCCTCGAATACTCGGTCGTCTACACCGACCGGGCCGTCAACCACATGTCGGTTGCCTTCCAGCAGGTGATGGGCAACATCTCGTCAACGCTGAAAAGGGTCTACAACGCCGAGGCCGTCGTGATCGTGCCCGGGAGCGGCACCTACGGCATGGAGGCGGTGGCCCGGCAGTTCGCCAGCGGTGAGCACGCCCTCGTCGTCCGCAACGGCTTCTTCAGCTACCGGTGGTCCCAGATCTTCGAGATGGGCTCGATCCCCCGCTCACACACCGTCCTGACCGCCGGACCGCTCGGTGACGAGACCAACGCCCCGTTCGCCCCACCTCCCATCGACCGGGTCACCGCCACGATCGCCGAGGAGCGACCGGCGGTGGTCTGCGCGCCCCACGTGGAGACGTCGGCCGGCATGCTGCTGCCGGACGAGTACCTGCGGGCCCTGGCCGACGCCACCCACGCCGCCGGCGGGCTGTTCGTGCTCGACTGCATCGCCTCGGGCACGCTGTGGGTCGACATGGAGGCAACGGGTGTCGACGTGTTGTGCTCGGCCCCCCAGAAGGGCTGGTCCGGTCCGCCGTGTGCCGGGCTGGTGATGCTGTCGTCACGGGCCGTCGAGCGGCTCGGCCAGACCACCAGCTCCAGCTTCGCCTGCGACCTCCGCAAGTGGCACGACATCATGGCCGCCTACGAGAGCGGCGGCCACGCCTACCACGCCACGATGCCAACCGATTCGCTTCGGGTGTTCCGTGACGTGATGGCGGAGACCGAGGCGTTCGGCTTCTCCGAGTCGAAGACGGCGCTGACCCGCCTCGGCAGCCGGGTCCGGGAGCTGCTGGTCGACCGTGGCTTCGCCTCGGTCGCGGCCGAGGGCTTCCAGTCGCCTGGCGTCGTCGTGTCCTACACCGACGATCCGGCGGTGAAGTCGGGCAAGCGGTTCGCCGAGGTCGGTCTCCAGGTGGCCGGCGGCGTGCCGCTGATGGTCGGCGAGCCGGACGACTTCTCGACGTTCCGCATCGGGCTGTTCGGGCTCGACAAGATCGCCGACATCGACCGGACGGTCGACACGTTCCGGGTCGCCCTCGACAACCTGTAGGGGCCGGGCGGACCGGCGCCTACAGCAACAACCCGTAGATCGCGCAGTCGACCCAGCGGCCTCCCTTGCGATGGCCGCGGCGGATCAGGCCCTCGCGCTCGAACCCGACCTTCTCCACCAGTCGGATGCCGCCGCCGTTGTCGGCGAACACGGTCGCCTCCATCTTGGCGTAGGCCAGGTCGGTGCGGCCGAGCTCGACCAGCGCCGTCAACGCCTCGGTGACGATGCCACGGCTCCAGTAGTCACGGCCGAGCCAGTAGCCGACGTCACCCCGACCGGGAACCCCGGTCGGGCGGGTGCCGATGGCGCCGAGCGCCCGGCCCGCCGTGCCGGCCAGGTCACCGGTGCGGTCCCGCAGCACCCAGTGGTAGCCCCAGTCGCCGTAGGTCGCAGTGCGGCACTGCTCGACCCACCACTCGGTGTCGGAGCGGTCGTCTGGACCGTCCCAGGCCAGGGTTGCGCAGATCGCCTCCCGGTCGGGACCTCCGATCAAGCGGAACAGCTCGTCGGCGTCAGCCGGCTCGGGCGGGTCGACGATCAGCCGCTCGGTGGTGAAGCGGATCGTGTTGAGACTGTCGACGTCTGGGCCGGCACGGTCCATGGACCGACGCTACTTCGCCGCCGAGCTCCTGGCCGCCGAAATCCGGCCGGTCGGCGCCGGGGGCGAGGCTAACGTGGTCCGGTGAGCGACCTCCGAACCCCGCCGGTCGAAGGGGCCGCCCCCGACCGCACCTCCGACCGCACCCCCGATCGGGCCTTCGCCGCCCTCCGCTCCCTGGCCCGTCGCCACCGGGGCCGGGTCGTGCTGGTCACCGTCGCCCGAGCGACCGCCGCTGCGCTGCTGGCGATGCACCCCTACTTCCTGGCCGAGTTCGCCACCTCGACCGATGACCCCGACCGGGCGCTGCGCTTCCTCGCATTGCTGTTCGGCACCGGCGCGATCCACTTCCTGCTGTGGACCGGCGCCGACTTCTACGTCTCGGCCAGGATCATTCCCCTGACCTACGAGTTCAAGCGCGCCGCCTTCGACACCGTGTGGTCCGAGGACTACCGGCGCTTCGTCGACCGACCCTCCGGCAAGGTCGCCAGCTACGTCAACGACCTCCGCAACCACACCGAGTCGCTCTGGGACGCCGCCCACTACGGGTTCCTGCCGGTGCTGTCCGCCATCCCGATCTACGTCGTGCTGCTGTGGCAGACCGCACCGGGCAACGCCATCACCTACGGGCTGTTCCTCGTCGGTGCCGGGGTGATCCTCTCGCTGCTGGTCGCACCGGTCCACGCCCGCCAGCGCCACCTCACCGACACCACCGCCAACAACACCGGCCGGGTGTTCGACTCCTACGCCAACTTCGTCAACGTCTTCTCGTTCCGGGCCCAGGCAAAGGAGATCCGTCGCAACGATCGCGAGCTCGACGGGCTCATCACCGACGACGTCCGCTTCAGCTACGCCCTGTCGTCGTACTGGGGCGTCGCCTCGGCCCTGATCCGCATCGGGCTGTGGGGAGCGGTGATGGCGTTCAGCTGGTGGCAGTTCGACCAGGGCCGCATCACGTTCACGGCCATGGTGGTGTCGATCACGGTGCTGCTCGACTTCACCACCCAGTACTGGGGCCTGGTCCACAACCTCGGCGAGTGGTTCGACAAGTCGGCGTCGTTCCGGGAGGCCTACGGGTACCTGTTCGGCGACCGCGACATCATCGCCGACCCGCCCCGCGAACGGGACCGCGCCTCGGCGGCGACGGTGGCGACGATCGCCGTCGGCACCGCAACCGCTCCGGTCGCCCTGCGCCAGGCCCTCGACGTCCGGGACCTCAGCTTCGCCTACCCGGACGAGCCGGATCGGCTCGTGCTCGACGGGATCAACTTCCGGGTCGCCCGCGGCGAGAAGCTCGGGATCGTCGGCCGAAGCGGCGAGGGCAAGTCGACGCTGATCAAGCTGCTGCTCGGGTTCTACGCACCGACCGGCGGCCAGATCCTGGTCGACGGGCGCCCGGTCGAGCCGGCGGAGCTGACCCGACTCCAGGCCTACGTGCCCCAGGACACGTCGCTGTTCCAGGAGACGATCGACTACAACATCGGCTACGCCGTGCCCGAGCCGACCACCCCGGACCGGATCCGGCAGGCGGCCGATCGGGCCAGCATCGCCGACTTCATCGACTCGCTGCCCGCCGGCTACGAGACGATGGTCGGTGAGCGGGGCATCAAGCTCAGCCTCGGTCAGCGCCAGCGGATCGCCATCGCCCGAGCCTTCCTGGCCGACGCCGACCTCGTCATCCTCGACGAGGCCACCTCCGCCCTCGACTCCGAGACCGAGGCCAGGATCCAGGACGCCCTCGACCAGCTGTGGGAGGGCCGGGCCGCCATCGTGATCGCCCACCGCCTGGCCACGCTCAACCACGTCGACCGGATCATCGTGCTCGACAACGGTCGGGTCGTCGAGGAGGGGACGAAGGACGAGCTGCTGTCGGCTGGCGGCCTGTTCGCCGGCCTGTGGGACCTGCAGCAGTCCGGGCTCCAATCGTGAGCGGGATGAGCAGCCGGCCCGGGGCCGGGGGCCTAGGCTTCCGGCATGGGTATCACCGACGAGAAGTACGTGGCCTTCACCACCTACACGAAGGCCGGCGCAGCCAAGACCACACCGGTGTGGATCGCCGACCTCGGTGACGGCCGGGCCGGCTTCACCACGTCATCGACCTCGTGGAAGGCCAAGCGCCTGGCCAACGACTCCCGGGTCGAGCTGCAGCCGAGCGACAGCCGCGGCCGTCTCACCGATGGCGGCGAGACCGTGTCTGGCACCGCCCGGGTGGTCACGGGGGCCGAGGCCGAAGCGGTCAAGCAGAAGATCAAGGCCAAGTACGGCCTCCAGGTCACGGTGATCAGCGGCATCAACGCCGTGATGGGGTTGTTCGGCCGGTCGCGCACGTC
>JBCCVL010000158.1:0-14653 GCA_039195375.1 Actinomycetota bacterium | reverse complement strand
CTCGCGGTAGATCGTCTCGACGGCGGCGAAGTCGCCGGCGTCGAGCAGGTCGCCGATCGGGCACAGGTCGGCCACCACCAGGCGGTGCGAGTCGACGTTGGAGGCGTAGTCGTAGCCGCCGTCACCCGGCGTCGCCGCCGCGGCGTCACCGTCGGCCGGGGCCGAGGCCGAGCCGGACGCGCTGGCCGAACCGGAACCCGAGGCGCTGGCCGATGCCGAACCCGAGCCGGACGCCGACGCACTGGCCGAGCCGGAACCCGACGCCGAACCGGACCCGCTACCCGAACCGGACCCGCTGCCCGAACCGGACCCGCTACCCGAGCCGGATCCGGAGCCCGAACCCGATGCGCCGAGATCGCGGACCTCGGCGCCGTCGTCGCCGCCGCAGGCGGCGAGGACGAGGAAGAATGCCGCCAGCACTGCGAGCAGGCGGGGTGACTTGAAAGTAAGCATTCGGCAAGGATAGGGGTGCCTAACCTCTTCCACAATGGTTACCCACCGGCTGCGACCGGAGTCAGACCGCAACCGGTGGGCCCAGGATCAGCCGCCGAGCTGGTCGATCAGCGACGGCGGGATCAGCAGCCCCTCGATCACGTGGGTGATGCCGTTGCTTGCCTCGAGGTCGGCCGCCGACACCGTGGCCTGCCCGTCGTTGAGCACCACCGTGTCACCGTCGACGGCGATCGTGATCGGCTCACCGAGGAGTGTCTGGACCTCACCGGCGGCGATCAGGTCCTCGGCGGTCAGCGCCTCGGTCACGGCGTGGTACTGCAGCACCTGGTCGAGCAGGTCGAAGTCGGCCTGCAGAGCGCCGAGCACCGACGGATCGAGCCCGGTCAGCGCCTCGTCGCTCGGCAGGAAGGCCGTCACCGGCCCCGGCCCGCCGACCGCCTCGGCGAACGCCGGCGAGAAGGAGGCGAAGGCGCTGATCTGGGTCGAGCCACCCTGGACCCCGGCGGCGACGACGTCGCCACCGCCCTCGGGGGCGACCGACGACGCTCCGTCACCCCGGGCCGCCGCGGCCAGCGGGGGCAGGACGTTCTCGAACAGGTAGTCGATGGCGGCCGGCGACGGGGTCCGGACGGCGAACACCCCGTCGAGGTCGACGTAGACGACCCGGTCCTCGGCCACGATGTCCTGGGCCAGCCAGAGTGGGTTCTCGAGGAAGTCGGCGCCGTCGGCAGCCAGGAACATGACCACGGCGTCGGCCCCCTCGCCGACGAGATCGACCCGCTCGAGCGACACGCCGAGGGCGCCACCGATCGGCTCGCCCTCGCCGCCGTCGAACGCCTCCTGCTGGGCCGGCGGGGTGGTGAACCCCAACTCCTCGTTCATGAACCGCCTGGTGAAGTCCGAGTCGTCGATCACGAGATCGATCGTGCTGAGCTCGGCGCCGTTGTAGCGGGCGAAGGTGATGGCGGCCCCGTCGAGCTCCGGGAACTCGGTGGCGATGCTGGCCGCCTTGGCCTCCGCCTCGGCGATGATGGCTTCGGCGTCGTCCGAGCGATCGAGGGCTGCGGCCAGGTGACGGAAGCGGGCCTGCCAGCCGTCCTCGAGGGCATCGCCCGGCGGCGACAGCGTCGGGGCAACGCCGGTCAGGGTCTCGCCGACCTCGGCGTCGAGGGTGGTGAAGAAGCCGGAGATGTCGGTGATCAGGTCGGGGCCGGCGGCGGCGATCGTCTCGATCGGCAGATCGCCCTGGACCGGCGTCACCTCGACGCCCTGGGTATCGACGAAGCCAGGCGGCGGGCCGAAGGTGTACGCCTGGGCTGGCACGATGCCGAGCTCGGACAGGAAGTCGACGCTCCACAGGTCGACCGCCACGATCGTCTCGGGCTGGGCCGGGATCGTGACCTCGCCCATCTGCTGGGTCAGCGTGACGGGGTACGGGCCGGTCTCCTCCGGCTCCTCCTCCATCGCCTCGTCGTCGCTCTCCTCCTCGGCCGGCTCCGAGGAGCTGGCCTCCGCCTCGTCTGTGGCCGACGCGCTGGCGCTGGCGTCGTCGCTGTCGTCGTCGCTTCCGCACGCGGCGGCCAGCAGGCTGAGGGCCATCAGGAGTGCGAGGAGGCGGCCGAGCCGCCCACGAAGTGTGATCATGGGCGGACACGCTAGCTGGACCACACCGGGAAGCTCATACCTCGTTTTCAATTTGTGATAGGCATGCCTATTATCGTTCGCTGTTCATCAACACGTGTGTGGTCTCGTGCGACCGTCTCCGTCGCCGGCCCCTGGGAAGAGGAAACCCACATCATGAAACTCCGAGCTCTCGTGGCCATCGTGGCCTCCTTGGCCCTGCTCGCCGCCGCCTGCGGAAGCGACGACGACACCGACACCGCCGCCTCGGGCTCCGACTCGTCGTCGGCGTCCGGATCGGCCTCGGCTTCTGCGTCCGCCTCGGCCTCGGCCTCGGCCTCCGAGCCAGCCGAGGACGACGCCATGGAAGAAGACGACGCCATGGAAGAGGACGACGCCATGGAGGAAGACGAGGGCGACGACGTCGCGGCCTGCTCCGGCAACTACGCGTTCGAGTCGTACTCCGGCGACGCCGATATCCCCCGCAACCCCGAGAACATCGCCGTGTTCGACCTCGGCATGCTGACCTCGTTCAACGAGCTCGGTATCCCGATCGACGGCGACGACGGCTTCGCGTCGCTCGGCACACCGCTACCGGCCGACATCGAGGCCGTCGCCAGCATCCCGCAGTCACTCGGCACGGCCTTCGAGCCCGATCTCGAGGCCCTCAATGCCATGGAGCCCGACCTGATCGTCGTGGCCTCCCGGTCGAGCCGGCTGTACCCCGACCTGGTCGACCTCGACATCGCCCCGGTGGTCGACCTCACGTCGTTCGACGGTCCGGAGACCGACTTCTTCGACGAGTTCGCCCGCACCCACCGACACATCGGTGAGATCTTCTGCGTGCAGGACGAGGTCGAGGCCGTCATCGCCGACCTCCAGGGCCAGATCGACACGATCAACGCCGCCGCCGGCGACGTCGGCGAAGCCCTCGTGCTCGTGACCACCGGCGCCGAGGTCGGCGCCTTCGGACCGGGTGCCTTCCGCTTCGGCCAGGTCTACGACACCTACGGCTTCACGGCTGCCGACGACAGCCTGGCCCGCGACGAGACCCACGGCGAGCCCGTCTCCTACGAGTTCATCGCCGAGGCCGAGCCCGACGTGCTGTTCGTGGTCGACCGTGCCGCTGCGGTCGGCGAGGAGGGTGAGAGCGCCGAGGCCATCCTCGACAACGCCCTCGTCGACGCCACCCCGGCGGCCGAGAACGGCCAGATCTTCTACGTCGACTCGTTCGACTGGTACATCGTCTTCAACGGCATCCTCGGCGTCCAGGGTGTGGCCGAGGACCTCTCGGCCGCCGTCGCCGGCTGATCCGACACCTCGACGGCGGTCATCGCTTCTCCTCCTGATGTCAACCGTCGTATCGGCCGAGCGCCGTCGAGGGTCCCACGTGCTGGGAACCGCGACGGCGCTGGCCGTTGTGCTGTTCTTCGTCTCGGTGTTCGTCGGCGCCAGCTCGGCCTCCCTGGCCGACGTGCTCCGCGACGACGGCGCCGCCCGCACGATCTTCCTCGAGAGCCGGCTGCCGCGGACGATCGCCATCGTGCTCGCCGGCTCGTCGATCGCGGTGGCCGGGGCCATCATGCAGGCCTTGACCCAGAACCGCTTCGTGTCACCATCGACCGCGGGAACGACCGAGTCGGCGATCCTCGGCGTCGTCGTGGTGTCGGTCGTGTCGCCGGCGGCCGCCGTCGGCTACAAGATGGTCGTCGCCACCGCCTTCGCCCTGGCCGGCACGCTGCTCTTCGTTTCGCTCATCCAGCGACTGCGGAGCCGCGACATCATCGTGGTGCCACTGATCGGCATCATGCTCGGTGCGGTGGTGCAGTCGATCGCCTGGTTCATCGCCATGCGCTACAACCTCCTGCAGTCGCTCTACGCCTGGGTGATCGGCGACTTCTCCGGCACGATCGCCGGCCGGTACGAGCTGCTCTACGTGGTCGGCGCCATCGGGCTCATCGCCTATCTGTTCGCCGACCGCTTCACCCTGGCCGGCGTCGGACGGGACTTCTCGGTCAACGTCGGCCTCAACTACGACCGCACGATCCTCGGCGGCATGGTGCTGGTCAGCATCGTGGCCGGGATCACGGTGGTCGTGGTCGGCGCCGTTCCGTTCTGGGGACTCATCGTGCCGAACCTGGTGTCGCTCCTGGTCGGTGACAACCAGCGGCGACTGCTGCCGATCGTCGCCGCGGTCGGCGCCGCCGGTCTCCTGGCCGGCGACATCCTGGCCAGGACCATCCGCTACCCGGCCGAGGTTCCCGTCGGGACCATCGTCGGCGTCATCGGTGGCCTGACCTTCCTGTTCATCCTGATCCGGAGCCGGTCCCGATGACGGCGCCGTCGGGCACCGATCCCGTCCTGATCGACGTTCCCCAGCCGACGGCGCCGCCGGACAACCGGTCCGCCCGCCTGGCGTTGGTCGTCGTCGGCCTCGCCTATGTCGTCGCCGTCGCCGTGTTCATGACCTACGACATCCAGGGATCGCTGTCGTTCGCGCTCGAGCTGCGGGCCAAGAAGCTGCTGGCCATCACCCTGGTCGGCACCGGCCTGGCCACCGCCGCCGTGCTGTTCCACACGATGACCGGCAACCGCATCCTGACGCCGGCGCTGATCGGACTCGACTCCCTCTACATCCTCATCCAGAGCCTGTCCGTCGCCTTCTTCGGTGCCCTCACGTTCGTGAGCTTCGACGAACGGATCCGCTTCGCCGTCGCCGTCGCCGTGATGGTGTCGTTCGTCTTCCTGCTCAACGCCATCTTCCTCCGGCGGGCGACGACCGACCTCCCGCTGCTCGTGCTCGGCGGCATCGTGCTCGGCGGGATGTTCGCCAGCCTGACCGCGCTGGTCGTCCGGCTGCTCGACCCGAACGAGTTCCTCATCCTGGAG
The DNA here is from genome assembly GCA_039195375.1 of Actinomycetota bacterium. Classification (GTDB taxonomy): domain Bacteria; phylum Actinomycetota; class Acidimicrobiia; order Acidimicrobiales; family SZUA-35; genus JAHELU01. The sequence goes on along the minus strand of JBCCVL010000158.1, from coordinate 9,691 downwards.
GACCTGTTGTTCGCCTCGTTCACCCTGGTGAACGAGGAGCTGCTCGTGATCTCGTGCGTCGTCGTCGCGCTCGGCCTGCTCGTGGTGGCCCGCCTGCGCCGCACGCTCGACGTCATCGCCCTCGGCCGACCGACCGCCATCGCCCTCGGGGCCGACTACGACCGGATCAATCGCCGGCTCATCATGCTCATCGCCGTGCTGGTCGCCGTGCCGACCGCGCTCGTCGGCCCGGTCACGTTCCTCGGCCTGCTTGCGTCGAACGCCACCTATGAGCTGACGAAGAGCTTCCGTCACCACGTGACGGTCCCGATCTCGTCGCTCGCCGCAGCCACGATGCTGATCGCGGCCCAGTTCGTGCTGGAGGAGCTGTTCGACTTCGCCACCCGGCCGAGCATCATCGTCGGGTTCATCGGTGGCGTCGTCTTCATCGTGCTCGTGCTCCGGGAGGTCAGATGAGCGGCATCGGCAGGGACAGGACGGGGCAACGGTGAGTATCGAGGTCCGAGGCGTGACGAAGCGGTACGGCGAACGGGTCGTGCTCGACGTCGACGAGCTGACGATCGAGCCGGGTGGCGTGACGGCGCTGATCGGCCCGAACGGCGCCGGCAAGTCGACGCTGCTGTCGGTGGCGGCCCGCCTGCTCGAGCCGGACACCGGCACGGTGTCGATCGCCGGTCTCGACGTTCGCACCGCCCCGTCGGCCGAGATCGCCAGAACGGTGAGCGTCCTGCGCCAGGACAATCGAGTCGCAGTGCGGCTCACGGTGCGAGAGCTCGTCGAGTTCGGCCGGTTCCCCCACAGCGGCGGCAAGCTCACGATCGCCGACCGCGACGTCGTCGACGCGTCCATCGATGCGTTCGATCTCGAGGAGCGCCAGCACCAGCGGCTCGACGAACTGTCCGGTGGTGAGCGTCAGCGGGCGTTCATCGCCGCGGTGTTGGCCCAGTCGACCGACTACGTGCTGCTCGACGAGCCGCTGAACAACCTCGACCTCCAGCAGGCCGACCGCACGACGAGACAGATCCGGCGCCTGGCCGACGACTTCGACAAGACCGTCGTCATCGTCCTGCACGACGTCAACATCGCCGCCCATCACGCCGACCGGCTCGTTGCGTTGCGCGATGGCCGGGTCGTGCTCGACGGTCAGCCGGATGAGGTGATCACGACCGAGGGGCTCCGGGTGTTGTACGACCTGGCGCTGCCGGTGACCGCGATCGACGGCCGGCCCGTTGCGCTGCACTTCCTCCGCCACGGCACGGCAGCCGACGTCTGACCGGCACCGCCGCCCGGCGCCCTCAGTTGGCGGGCAGGAGCACGACGTCGGCGATCGGGCAGCCGCACCAGCGACACGACCAGCAACCGTCCGGCACCGAGCTGATCAACGCAGGATCGACCTCACAGCACTCGGCGCACACCCGGACCACGTAGGTCTCGGGGCCGAGACGACCCGGCGCGGCCCGATCGGCCGGGCTGTTAGGTGACCTTGCCGAGTGTGCTTCGATCTCGTGAATGTAGAGGGAGAGGCAGGCCTGGGACAAGGTCCGGTCCGGGGCCGGCCAGACCGCGGTTCAGCCCCCGTTGTCGACCTGGGTCAGCAGGTAGCGCTCGATCCCGAGGTCGCCGACCATCGACAGCTGCGTGTCGATCCAGTCGAGGTGCTCTTCCTCGCCGACCACCAGCTTCTCGAGCATCTCCCTCGTCCCCGGGTCACCCTCCTTGAGGGTGAGGACGACGCCACGCCGGTAGCGCTCGATCGCCGACATCTCGAGCTCGCGGTCGAGGTCGAACTGCTCGGGGACGGTCTCGCCGACCCGGACGCTGCCGATCCGCTGCAGGTTCGGCATCCCGTCGAGCATGATGATGCGGTCGATCAGCGTCTCGGCATCCCGCATCTCCTCGAACGACTCCTCCCGGTACTTGGCGGCGAGCCGGTCCCACCCCCAGTTCTCGCACAACTTCGAGTGGGCGAAGTACTGGTTGATGGCGGTGAGCTCGGCCGTGAGGGCCTCGTTCAGGAACTCGATGACAGCGGGGGAGCCTTCCATGCCACCCGACCCTAGCGCGTGCCCGGGCGCGACGACGAGGCCCAACTCGGGCCCCGGTCTGGTCACGTGTCACTGATGAAGATTGCTTTCGTGACCGACTCTAGTCGGTGCTGGCGCACCCCGACAAGGCCACCTAACGCACATGGTGAACACCTCCCCGACCCCGCTCGCTGGCGACATCGAAGCCGGCGCCGTGATCGTGCGATGATGGCGGTGTGATCCCCAGCAACGAACTGACCGGTTCCCTCGGGTGGTACCGACGTCACCAGCTGCTCGCCGGTGCGCTGTTCTGGATGCCGACCGCCTTCCTCTACCTGGTCGAGCAGTACGGGCTGACCACCGCGCTGCGGGTCCAGGCCGTCTACTACGCCGCGGTCGTGGTGCTGGAGGTGCCGTCCGGGTGGCTCAGCGACCGGCTCGGGCGAGTGCTGACCCTGCGACTGGTCGCCGTGTGGTGGCTGACGGCCCACCTGCTGTTCATCGTGTCGCCCGACACCGTCGGGCTGGTCGGCGTCGTCTTGGCCCAGATCTTCCTGGCCGCCGGCTATGCGTTCCTATCGGGAACCGACGTGATGCTGCACTTCGACACCCTCGAGGCCATCGGTCGGGCCGACGAGTTCGACGAGCGGGAAGCCAGCAGCCGTCGCGGTCTCCTCGGCGTCACCGCGATCACGGCGCTGGCCGGGGGCGCCGTCGGCCTCGTCGACCTCCGGCTCCCGTTCGCCCTGTCGCTGGTGGCCGCGGCGGCCCAGTTGGCGATCGCCTGGCAGCTCATCGAGCCACCCCGGTCCCCGGTGGTCGACGCCGGCCATCCGTCGGGCCGACGGCTCCGGGCCTGGCGCGATCTGGTGGCCGCACTCCGTCATTTCGGCGAGCGGCCGATCGCCTGGCTCGGGCTGTATGTCGTCGCTCAGGTCGTGACGGTGCACCTGGCCGCCGACCTGACGGGGCCCTATCTGGCCGACGTCCTCGGTGACGGCCTGACCGAGCCCGATCGGGCCGCGCTGGCCACCGGTGCCACCGCGGCCGCCGTCGCCCTGGTCGGTGCGCTGATCGTCCCGGCGGTCCCGGTGCTGTCCCGTCGGGTCGGACTGGCGGCGACGCTGCTTGGCGTCGCCCTGATCCCGACGGGGCTGCTGGTGGCCATGGCGCTGACCTCGGCGATCTGGCTGCTCCCCCTCCTGGCGCTTCGTGGGGTCCAGGGCGCCGCCACGTCGGTGCTGGTGCCGGCGGTCGTCGGCGGTCACGTCGAGCAGGAGCGACGGGCCACCGTGCTCTCGCTCAACAGCCTCGGCGGGCGGCTGCTGTACGGCGGTGCGCTGCTCGTGCTGGCGGCGACCGGTGGCGAGGGGCTCGGGTCCGGGCTCACGGTGGCGTCCGTCGTCGCCGCCGTCCTGCTGGCGGCCGTGCTCGTCGGCTACCCGGTCCTGGCCCGGGGTCGGCTGCGGCTGGACCACGATCACGAGCATGAGCACCCGGCCCAGAGCCACGAGCACCTGCACGTGCATCACGACGGCGGTCGGGTCGGCGACGGGCACCACGAGCACGCCCACCACCCGCCCTTCGTCGGGGCACACGCCCACGTGCACGAGCACGACGCCGTACGTCACGCCCACCGGCACACCGCTGACAGTCACCACCGTCACGAGCACGACTGACCCCATCGCGCCCGGCGGGCCCCGGCGCGGACGTCACGGGTTGTTAGGTTGCCCTTCTACTGCTGAGGTGGTTGACTGACGCACCGTGAGCGGTAACAAGCATGTCCTGCGTCCCTTCCTCCTGGCCCTCGTGGCCCTGGCCCTGATCGCCGGTGCCTGCGGCAGCGACGACGACGGCGACACCGAGGCGTCGTCGTCCGGATCGGCGTCGGCATCGGCATCGGCCTCCGAGCCGGCATCGGGCTCGGCATCGGCATCGGCATCGGAGCCGGCCGACGAGTCGTCCGGGTCGGCGTCGGCCTCCGCATCCGAGCCGGCGGACGACGAGGACGCGGGTGGCGACGCCGGCGCGACCGTGACGGTGACCGACGTGATCGGCGAGAAGGAGGTGCCGATCACCGACGAGAACATCTACGCCCTCGACGAGTTCATGGGCACCATGCTGCTGACGCTCGGCATCGAGTCGACCACGGCCGCCTTCTTCGAGGACCCGCTGCTGGCTCCGGTACTCGAGGCTGGGGCCGAGCTCGTGCCCTTCGGGTCCGTCGAGTCGGTCGCCGTCGAGCGGCCGGACATCATCCTCGGCATCGGCCACCCCAACCTGATGGAGATCGAGACCGAGCTCGCCGGCATCGCCCCGGTCGTGCTGCCCGACTTCACGACCGACTGGAAGGATCAGACCCGGCTGACCGCCCAGGTCGTCGGCCGGGAGGCCGAGGCCGACGCAGTGATCGCTGCGGTCGAGGCCAGGACCGCCGAGCTGGCGGCCGAGCTCGACGCGGCCGGGCTGGCCGGTTCGGGGGCGGCCATCGTCCAGAACTTCGGCGGCGACTACTTCTTCTACGGACCGACGACGGTCTCGGGCGCCATGTTGGCCGATCTCGGCTTCACCCGGTCCGAGGCCCAGTCGGGCAGCGACAACTTCGGCTTCATCCCGATCGGCCCGGAGCTGGTCCCCGAAGAGACGTCGGTGCCGTACGTCTTCTCGATCGTGACCACCGATGCCGTCGGTGGCACGGCGGTCGGCGACGATCCGCTGATCGACCCCGAGGGCCGGACCGTGGCCGAGGTGGCCGAGGGCTGGAGCAACAACACCGCACTCGGCGCCTGGATCGTCCTCAACGACATCGAGGCCATCGTCTTCGAGCGGGGTGAGGTGACCGGGCTCGACGGCGCCACCGCGGCGTTCGAGGAGTTGCTGGCGGCCGCCGGCGGCTGATCGCCTGGCGGCGCATCGGTCACTCGCGGCCGGCCCGGACCTGCCGCCAGGCCGACCACAGGTCGGCGAAGGGTCCGGGAGTGGCGACGAGTGAGGCGTGGTCACCGTCGGCCACGATGCGACCGTCGTCGACCATCAGGATCCGGTCGACCGACAGGGCCGTGTCGAGCCGGTGGGCAATCGAGATCACGGTCCGTCCGACCAGAGCCCGACGCAGACGCCCTTCGGTCCGGCCCGCGCTCTGCGGGTCGAGGTCGGCCATCGCCTCGTCGAGCACGACGATCGGCGGGTCGAGGCAGAGGATGCGGGCCAGGTTCAGCTGTTGGGCCCTGGCCGGGGTGATGGCCGGGTGGCCGGTCGACACCACGGTGTCGAGACCGTCCGGCAACCCAGCGACCCAGGGCCAGGCGTCCGCCGCCTCGCGGGCGGCGACGACCTCGTCGAGCGTGGCCTCGGAGCGGCCGATGGTCACGTTGTCGGCGATCGATCGGGCGAACACGTGGGTCTCCTGGGCCACGAGGGCGATGCGCCGCCGGAGGTCCTCACGCCGGACCCCGGCGATCGGGACACCGCCGAGCCGGATCGTTCCCTCCCATGGCTCGTGGGTTCCACAGAGCAGGCCGGCGAGGGTGCTCTTGCCGGCCCCGGACGGTCCGACGACGAGCAACCGCTCCCCCGCCGCGATGCTGAGGCGCTCGATCTCCAGTACCGGTCGCCCCGGCTCGTAGCCGAACGCCAGGCCGACGATCTCGACGCCGACACCCGAGCTCGCCCCGCCCCGACCGTTCGTCCGGTCGGTCGCCCGCTCCCCCGCCGACCCGTCGGTGGCCCCGTCCGTTGGCCAGGGCACCGACGGCTGCCGGTCGTCGCTGAGCTCGATCAGCCCGACGATGCGCTCGAGCGACGCCTTGGCCTGCTGCAACTCGTCGAGCTCCTCCAACAGCGTGTTGATCGGATCGATGAGCCGGAGCAGGTACAGGCTGGCGGCCGTGAGCGCACCGGCCGACAGCGACCCACCCTCGATCAGCGCCGCACCGAGTCCGAGGACGGTGGCCAGCGCCGCCGCCTGCCCGAGCCGGAGGGCGGGTCGGAGCACGTTGCGGGCGGCGGCCGTTGCCAGCTGCGACGCCAGCCGCTCCGCCCCGCGGTCCCGCAGGACCGTGTGGCTCAGATCGTCGGCGCCGAAGCTCCACAGGGTGTGTCGGCCGGTGTAGTGCTCGAGCAGCGCAGCCGACCTGGCGGCGTCGGCCTGGCGCTCGCGGCGGTAGCGCTCGGCGGCATTTCGGAGGTACCAGCGGATCCCGCCGCTGGAAACGACGACCCCGACGACGATCGACGCCAGCGCCAGGCGCCAATCGGTGACGGCCAGGGCTGCGGTCAGGCCGAGCGACGCGATGGTCGAGAACAGGACGGCGGGAATCGAGCTCCTCGTCGCATTCGAGAGCGTCTCGACGTCGCCGGTGGCTCGGGCCACCAGCTCGCCGGTGCCGACCGACTCGACGATCGATGCCGGCAACGACACGGTGGCGTCGTAGACCCGGGTCCGCAGCTCGTCGAGGATCGACTCGCCGAAGCGGGCGGCCTCGTAGCGCCCGACGACCACCCCGGCGATGGCGACGATGGTGGTGACGACCATGGCCGCCACGAGCCAGGCGAGGTCGCCCCGCTCGCCGCCGGTCGTGGCCAGATCGACAGCGGCACCGATGATGGCGGGGACGGCGCTGAACGCCAGCGTGACCACGATGAGCAGGGCGAGGACCACCGCCATCCCCCGCTTCCGCCGGCCGACGAGATCGCGGGTCCAGCGGCGCAGCGCGGCCCGGTCGGCGACCGGCAGGGCTCCGCTCGCCGCCGTCGCGCTCACGATGCGCTCCCGACGAGCCGGCGATAGCGGTCGTTGGCCGCCACCAACTGGCGATGGCCGGCGATCGACTCGACCCGTCCCCCCTCGACGAAGACGACGCGGTCGCAGGCGGCCAGCACCGTCGGCGAGGTGCTGAGGACGAGCGTGGCCGGTCGGTCGGCGGCGGCGAACCGCTCGACCACGGTCGCCTCGGTGACCGCATCGAGGGCGCTCGTCGGCTCGACGACCACCAGCACCTCGGTGACCATCAGCAGCGCCTGGGCCACGGCGACCCGCTGGCGCTGACCACCGCTGAGCCGGAGGCCTCGCTCGCCGATCGGGCGATCGAGCGACGCCGGGTGCCGGATCACGTCGTCGGCGCCGGCGGAACGCAGAGCTTCGATGGCCTGGTCGCGGGTCGCGTCCGGCCGGGCGAGGCGCAGGTTGTCGAGCAGCGTGCCGGACAGCAGCCACGGTCGCTCGGTGTCGACGACGGCCAGGGTGGCCGGCAGGTCATCGAGCGCCTGGGTGTCGATTGGACGGCCGGAGACGAGCACTGCGCCGCCGGCGGGGTCGCGGCGCCTGGCGAGGAGGGCGACCAGGGCGGCGGCATCGCCGTCACGGTGACAGGCGACGCCGACCGTCTCGCCGACGGCCACCGTCAGGGCGACCGGGCCGAGGTCGTCGAGCTCGAGGTCGCGGAGCTCGAGCGCCGCTGCGACCTCGCGATCGGCGTCAACGGGAGGCACGGAGGAGCCGTCGACCTCCTCGACCGCCGCTCCGGTCCTGGTGACGTCGGTGATACGACGGGCGGAGGCCCGGCCGGCGGTGACGTACTGGGCGGCCTCGGCCAGGGTGCCGATCGGGGTGGTCAGGAACTGGGCCAGCCCGACGACGGTGATCAGCGTGCCGGGGGTGATCGTGCCGTCGATCGCCTGGTTGCCGCCGAACCACAGCACCGGCACGAGGGTGAACCAGGGCAGGATGCCGACGGCGGCGAACAGCCTGGCCTCGAAGCGGACCAGGGCCAGGGCGGCGGCGTGCATCCGGGCCGAGCGCTCGCCGAACCAGGCCAGGACCTGGGCACCCCCGCCGAGACCGTTGGCCGTGCGCAGGCCGGTTATCCCGTCGGCGGCAGCCGCCGTTGCCTCGGCCAGCTCGCGACGCTCGGCCGTTGCCCTGGCGTCGTAGGCCGACAGGAACGGCACGATCACGGCGGCGGTGGCCGGGACGGCGACCAGGACGAGCAGGCCGAGCGAGACCGACGTCGACAGGAGCCACACCGCGGTGCCGACCAGGGCGACGACGGCGCCGGACCCCCGGTTGGTGATGTCGGCGATGTTGCCGATCTTGTTGGCATCGCCGACGCCGAGCGAGACCAGCTCCCCCGGAGCCCGGTCGATGCCACCCCGGCGGTCGAGCACCCGTCTGCTGAGGTGTCCTTCGCCGAGCAGGCCGGTGCCGACCCACAGCGAGATGGCAAACCGGTGCCGGATGGCACCGGCGAAGGCGCTGGCCGCGACCACGCCGACCAGGGCGGCGATCCACACCGCCATGCGGGCCGCGCCGGCCTGCTCGATGGCGTCGTCGATCGCCTCACCGACCAGGATCGGGGCCGCAGCGAAGCCACCCATCCAGATGATCCCCGCCGTCGAGCCGGCGGCGATCGAGCGCCACTGGACCCGGAGCAACCATCGGATCAGCCCGTCTGGACCGGTCGTCGGCGGCGCCGATGGCGGCGGATGGCGGACCGCAGTGGTCATGTCGGGTCGTCGATCATGGCTGTGAACCCGGCGAAGAGGACGTCGAGCTTGGCGTCGAACGGGACGGGTGCGGTCTCCAGCCACTCGACGATGGTCGGCGCATCCTCGAGATGGGCGGTTGGTGGCTCCTCGTCGGCGACCGTCCTGGCGGCGTCGACGACGACGTGGAACACCATCTCGAGGGCGAGCCGGGCCTGGGCCGGGCGGAAGCCCTGGCCGAGGAGGTGGGTGGCCGTCCGCTCGATGTGGCGGTTGAAGCTCGGCACCGTCCCGAGCCGGATGACCTCGTCGTGCAGGCCGGGGTGGCGCTCGAAGGTGTCGTGGAGGATTCGGCCGACGGCGCGGAGGTGGGTGGCCCAGTCGCCGTCGGTGCTCGGCCAGGCGAGGTTGGCGGCGACGAGGTCAACGGCGACGTACCCGAGGTCGGCCCGGTCCCGGACGTGCCGATAGAGCGCCACGTGGGTGACGCCGAGCCGGCGGGCGACGGCCGAGAGGGACAGGTCGCCGAACCCGTTGGCAACGGCGGCCTCGGCGATCTTCTCCCGGGTCAGGCCGACACTCATCGATACCGTGATGTTAGGCAGACCAATGGAAAGAGTGTCGGTATTCTTCACAACGTTGGCCTGGCATCACCACCATGATTACAGCCTGTAACGCAGCTCGCGGTCAACGGCCCGATGCACCGGGGCTGCGCCGACTGCTACCGCTCCTCGCCGGATTCCTCCTCGTCGTCTCCGCCTGTGGCGACGACGGCGATGCATCGGAGGCGAACGCAAGCGGGTCGCCGACCGCATCGGGCCCGGCAACGGCGTCGGCGTCCGCCCTCGAACCCGATGCGGCGTCGAGTGGAGACGCCGGTGACACCGCCGACACCGACGATGACGCAGCCGATGAATCGACCGATGACGCGGCCGGCGGGGCCTACCCGGTCACGATCGAGCACGACCTCGGCACGACCACCGTCCCCGCCGCACCCGAGCGGGTGGTGGCCATGACCGACCAGGGTGAACTCGCCGCCCTGCTCGCCCTCGACGTGAGGCCCATCGCCTACGGCCAACGGATTCCCGGCGAGGTCGACTACCTCGCCGCCGAGGGCGCCTATGACCCCGGGATCGAGATCTTCCCGTCCGACGTCGAGATCAACTTCGAGCGACTGACCGCTT
>JBCCVL010000157.1:0-14811 GCA_039195375.1 Actinomycetota bacterium | reverse complement strand
GTGGCGGGTGGCGGGGTTCATCGCGTTCGTGGCGATGGCGCTGGTCGCCGCCGGTTGCTCGGGGGCCGAACGGCCGACACTGATCGACCAGGGGGCCGCGGTCGGCACCGCCGGCGCCGACTCCGCCGACCGCGACGTCGACCGCTCGGTCGACGACGAGGCGGCCGGCGGGGCATCGACCACCAGTGCGGCGTCCAGCACGGTCACCTCGACCGGATCGCCGGCCTCGACGTCGACGACGGCAGCGCCTGGCGAGACCAGCGCGCCGCCAGACTCGACGGGCCCGGCACCGCCTGGGGTCGGTGCCGTCCTGTCGCCCCGTGGCGTCCTGGTCCGGGTCACCGGCGAGGTCGACGACGGCTACCTCGTCGAGTCGCCGTGCGGCAGCCCCGTGGTGATCCCCTGGGGGCAGCCGGTCGGGCCGATCCGGGTGGTGATCGACCCCGGTCACGGCGGTGACGAGGAGGGCGCGGTGGCCGAGTCGGGGCTGACCGAGGCGGCCATCAACCTCGACCTGGCCCGCCACACCGCAGCCGAACTGGCCCGCCGCTCGATCGCTGTCATCCTGACCCGCAACGACGACTACCGGATCCCGATCAGCCGCCGGGCCGCCCTCGCCGACGCCATCGGCCCCGACATCTTCATCTCGATCCACCACAACACCCCGGCCTCGGCCCCGTCGCCGATCCCCGGAACCGAGGTGTTCGTCCAGTCGAGCTCCGAGGAGTCCAGACGGCTCGGTGGCCTGCTCTATGAATCGGTCGTCGCCGAGCTGTCGCAGTTCGACATCGAGTGGACCGCCAGGACCGACGCCGGGGTCCTGACCGTCCTCGACGACAGCGGCGACGACGCCTACGGCATCGCCCGCTACCCGACCACCCCATCGGCGCTGGTCGAGATGGCCTACCTCGGCAACCCGAAGGAGGCGGCGCTGCTGGCAACCGGCGAGTACCTCGACGTCGCCGCGGCGGCCTTGGCCGATGGGATCGAGCGCTACCTGCTCACCACCGACACCGGCTCGGGTTTCGTCGACGCACCGCGGATCTTCAACCCGAGCGGTGACACCGGCGGCACCGACGGCTGCGTCGATCCCGAGCTGTAGAGGGCCGCCACGACGAGGAGGACCATGACCGACACCGGAGCCGACCCGACCGGTGGCGTCGACGCCGACTGGCTGGCGCTGACCGCGAGGACGGGCGTGGCCTGCCACCACCTGATCGGCTGGATGATGTGGGACCCGACCGCCATCGATGGCTTCGCCGCCCTCGGCGTACCCGAGGGTCGGGGGTGGATCGTGTCGTGGCGCCTGGCCTCGCTCGGCGACGTCGCCCCCTCCGCTGCCGCTGCGGCGGCCTATTCGATCCACCCGACGATCGTCGAGGCGGTGCTCGGCATGACCCGCAGCGCGGCTGAGCCCGCGCAGGTGCTCGCCGTCCGCGACGCCGCCGTTGAGCCGGGCCTAGACGAGATCGCCCCCGGACTCGGCGCCCGGCTCGGTGAGCTCGCGCCGGCGCTGTGGCGGGGCGTCGATGCGGTCCACGCCGGGGCCAGACCGATGTTCGCCGCCCATCGGGCCCACCCCCGTCCGGAGCCGGCCACGTCTGCACTGTCGGCCTGGCTCGCCGCCAACTGCCTTCGGGAGCTGCGGGGCGACAACCACTGGGTGCTCTGTGCCGCCGCCGACCTCGACGACGTCGAGGTCGGGCTCCTCCACTCGGCGATGATCGACCCGGACGAGTACGGCGGCGAGGAGTGGATCGCCCGGAGCCGGGGCGGTGACGACGCCGCCATCGCCGCCGGTTGGGCCCGCCTGGAGGCCAAGGGCCTGGCCTCGACCGACGACGGCCGCTCGGCCATCACCGAGGCGGGTCACCGCTTCCGGGTCGACCTGGAGCGCCGGACCGATGCGCTCACGGCACCGGCCTGGCAGGCCGTCGGCCGTGACGAGACCGAGGCGTTCTGCGCCGCCGTCGAGGCTCACGAGGATGCCTTCCTGGCCCGCATCGACGCCACCGCCGGGCCCCGCTGGATGCCAGCGGTCCGCCCGCCTGGCCGATCGGCCGGACCGACCGCCCCGTGAGCGTCCACCGGGCCGCGGCCGAGGGCTTCGAGCGCGGCGTCGCCCACTACCGGTCCGCTCGGCCCCGGTACCACGAGGACCTGGTCGGGCGACTGGTCGACCTCCTCGCCGGGGTCGTCGCCGCATCGACGGTGGTCGAGATCGGGGCCGGTACCGGGGTCCTGACCGCGCAGCTGGTCGAGCGGGGGGTGGTGCCGGTGGCGATCGAGCCGGTGGAGGCGATGCGGGCCGCCCTGACCGAGGCCCTGCCCGAGGTCGAGTCCAGGCCGGGCACGGCCGAGGACCTGCCGTTCGACGACGGCTCGGTCGGTGGCGTCGTCGTGGCCCAGGCCTTCCACTGGTTCGACCACGGCCCGGCCATGGATGAGATCACCCGCGTGCTCGCCCCCGGCGGCCTCCTGGCCACGATCTGGAACGTCAAGGAGGGCGATGCCCCGTGGTACCGGCGGTACATGGAGGTGATCGATCGCCATGCCGGCGACACCCCGAGGCACCGTGACCAGGTCTGGCGGCGGGCCATCGACGGCGACGACCGGCTCGAACCCGTTGGGGAGTGGAGGGTCGACAACACGAAGCCGGTCGACGTCGATGGCGTGGTCGGGCGGGCCCTGTCGACCAGCTACATCGCCGCCATGGCGCCCGATGCCAAGGCTGAGGTGGCGGCCGAGATCCGGGCCGCGGTGGCCGACGTCCCGGAGCCGATCCCGTTCCCGTACCGGGGCGAGCTGCAGGTCTGGGCCAGGGGGACGCCATCGACCTGATCGGGCCGACGTGACCGCTCACTCCGGTTGGTTGCGCCGCGGTCGGCCGACCAACCGCTAGGTTCGGCGGGGTGAGAGCGCTGCTTTCGGTGTACGACAAGACCGGCATCGTCGACCTGGCCCGCCAGCTCCGTGGATTGGGCATCGACCTCGTGTCGTCCGGGGGAACGGCCAGAGCGATCGCCGACGCTGACATCCCGGTGACCGACGTGGCCGACATCACGGGCTTCCCGGCAATGCTCGGCCATCGGGTGGTGACCCTGCACCCCCGGGTCCACGGCGGGATCCTCGCCGACCGTCGCGACCCGGCCCACCTGCGCGACCTGGAAGCCCACAACCTCGACCTGATCGACATCGTGGTCGGCAACCTCTACCCCTTCGGGACCGATCCGTCGATCGACCTGATCGACATCGGCGGGCCGACGCTGCTGCGGGCCGCAGCCAAGAACCACGAGTACGTGACGGTGCTGGTCGACCCAACGGACTACGACGACGTGCTCGACGAGCTGGCCAACGGCGGGACGAGCCCCGGGCTCCGCCACCGCCTGGCCCGCAAGGCGTTCGCCCACACCGCGGCCTACGACGCCGCCATCGCCACGTGGTTCAACGAGACCGCCACCCGAACGGCGACGGGCGACGACAAGCCCGAGTTGCCCGAGACCTACCACCTCGCGCTCGAGCGGGCCCAGAGCCTCCGCTACGGCGAGAACCCGCACCAGTCCGGTGCCCGCTACCGCCGGGCCGGCGAGCCGGGCTGGTGGGATGGGGTCGAGCAGCTGGCCGGGCTCGATCTCAGCTACCTCAACATCTTCGACGCCGACGCCGCCTGGGTGCTGGCCAACGACCTCGCAGGCCTGCAGCAGTCCGGATCGACCGTCGGCGCCGCCGTGGCCATCATCAAGCACGCCAACCCCTGCGGGGCCGCCGTTGCCGCCGACCTGGCCACCGCCTACCGCAACGCCTTCGCCTGCGACGAGCGCTCGGCCTTCGGCGGGATCGTGGCCTGCAGCGAGGTCGTCGACCTGGCCACGGTCGAGGCCATGGAGGCCGCAGCCCAGGCCGACGTGATCATCGCCCCCGGCTACGACAAGGGCGTCGTCGACCGGCTGAAGGCCAAGCGCAAGAACACGAGGGTCTTGACCGCGCCCCGGCCGGCGGATCGCGACCTCACGCTCCGCCAGCTGAGCGACGGCTACCTGGTGCAGGAGACCCACCGGTTCGAAGCCGCCCGGACCGACTGGGAGGTCGTGACCGACCGGCAGCCGACCCCAGGCGAACTCGACGACGCCGAGCTGGCCTGGCGGGTCTGTGGCCACGTGTCGTCGAACGCCATCGTGCTGGCCCGTGACGGCGTTGCCTGGGGGATCGGGGCCGGTCAGCAGAACCGGGTCGAGTCTGGCCAGCTGGCGGCGACCAAAGCCGACGGTCGGGCCAAGGGCGGCGCCTGCGCCTCCGATGCCTTCTACCCGTTCCCCGACGGCATCGACGCCGCCGCCCAGGCCGGCGCCGCGCTCGTGATCCAGCCCGGTGGCTCGGTCAACGACGAGGCGGTCATCGACGCCGCCAACCGCCACGGCCTCGCCATGGTCTTCACGAGCGAGCGCCAGTTCCGGCACTGATCCGGCTCCGGCGGCCGCGCCGCCGTCGACGGGCACGACACAAGGGAGGCAGCAATGACAGCAGAGCTCCTGGCCGGTGGGCCGGTGGCCGAAGCCGTGCTCGGCGACGTGGCCGAGCGGGTCGAGCGGCTCAGGGCGGTCGGGATCACCCCGGGGTTGGCCACGATCCTGGTCGGCGACGACCCGGCCTCGGCCGGCTACGTCCGCCGCAAGCACGAGACCTGCGCCGAGGTCGGGCTGTCGTCGGTCAACGTCGAGATCCAAGCCGATGCCGGCCAGGCCGCCCTGGAGGCCGCCATCGACGAGCTGAACGCCAACCCCGAGGTCGACGCCTACCTGATCCAGCTGCCGCTGCCGGACGGCTTCGACTTCGCTGCGGCGCTCGCCCGGGTCGATCCGGCCAAGGACGCCGACGGGCTGCATCCGACCAACCTCGGGCGGCTGGTGCTCCAGGAGCCGGGGCCGGTTCCCTGCACCCCGGCCGGCATCCAGGCCATGCTCGACCACTACGGGGTCGCCGTCGCCGGGGCCCATGTTGTCGTCGTCGGACGTGGGCCGACGCTCGGTCGCCCGCTCGCCCTGATGCTGTCCAACCGCGGTGCGGGCGGCGATGCCGCCGTGACCGTCGTCCACTCCCGGGTGCCGGACCTCGCCGACCACACGCGCCGAGCCGACATCCTCGTCGGCGCCGTCGGGGTGCCCGGGTTCATCCAGCCCGAGATGGTGCGCCCGGGGGCCGTGGTGATCAGCGGCGGCATCACCTGGGAGGGTCGCAAGCTGTTGCCCGACGTCGACGAGTCGGTCGGCGAGGTTGCGTCGTGGATCACCCCCCGGCTCGGCGGGGTCGGCCCGACCACCGTTGCCATGCTGCTGCGCAACACCGTGGCGGCGGCGGAATCGCGTCAGATCTGAACCACCGGGCCGATCTTCGGCTCGGGCGGCGGTCGACGCCTCCGCCACCTGGGCAATTGGCGGTGGGAGGTTTTACCCGGATACCCCTCGTCAGCGTCACTCCACTGCCCTAGACTGCGGTTTCGGTTTCATGACGACGGATCGACCACCGGATCCCTGGCGGGGCCGGTGACCGTCGTCAGACCCAACGCCGAGGTGGGTCAGGGTGGTGCCCCGCAAGGCGATCTGTTGATCGAGTAGTGGGTGAGGCGGGCATGGCGGCGACGGTCCGAGGTGAGCGGCGAGAGGCCGGCGTTGGCGATGACCCGTTCGATCTGGCGTCTGCCGACGTCAACCGGCCGAGGAGCCGGCTGCCCGAAGTACTCGTCGGTACCCTGCTGGTCGCCGTCTTCGCCCTTGCCGGCGCCTGGTTCTACTCCACGTCGACGGCCAGGGTCGGCTACCTGGCGTTCCGTCAGAACGTCGACCGGGGCGATGTCGTGGAGCGGGCCGATCTGATCGTCTATCAGGTCGCCACCGATGCGCCCATTGTCGCTATGCGGGCGTCCGAGCTCGACGAAATCGTCGGAAAGGTGGCGCTCGTCGATCTCCGGCAGGGCACGTTGGCCACCGCCCAACACGTCGCCGAAGCCGCCGACATCCTGCCCGGCTGGGGGGTCGTCGGTCTCGACCTCGGACCGGGCGAGATCCCGTCGTTCTCCCTCCGACCGGGCGACCGGGTTCGGGTGGTCGACGTCGGCGACGCCTCGTCAGACGGACCGACCGTGCTCGCCGAAGCGGCCGAGATCGTCGAGGTGGCCCAGGGCAACGGGCGTGGCCTCTTCATCGCCGTCACCCTCGAAGCGGCACCGGGTGATCGGGTCGTGGTCGCGGCAGCGAGGGGCGACGTCCGGCTCGTCCAGGTGCCCGAGGGCTGAGTGCGGTGACGCTCATCTCCCTGGCCTCCCAGAAGGGCTCGCCCGGCACCAGCATGGCCGCCCTCACCCTGGCCGCAGCGCTGCGTCCCGGCGAGGGGAGGCGGAAGCTGCTGCTCGAGGCGGACCCGTCCGGCGGCGTGCTGGCGATCCGCTACCGCCTGTCTACCGATCCCGGGCTGGTGACCTTGGCGGCAGCCGCCAGGGCCGGACTCGACGCCGACGAGCTCTGGCGGCACACGCGGGACCTGCCCGGTGGGCTCGCGGCGGTCGTGTGCCCGGACGGCTCCGATCAGGTCCACTCGGCGCTGGCCGCCGCCGGTGCTGCCATCGGTCGCCATCTGGCCGAGCGTCGTGACGTCGACGTCATCGCCGATCTCGGTCGCCTCGTCCCCGGATCGCCGGTTCTCGAGCTGGCCGCCGAGTCGACGGCACTGCTGATGGTGGCCCGCCCGACCGCAGACCAGCTGCAGCCGGCGGCCCGGCGGCTGGCGGCGTTGCGGCCCGAGATCCGCAACCTCGGCTGGCTCCTGATCGGGGAGAAGCCACACGGACCGGCGGAGGTCGAGGACACGTTCGGCTTCCCGGTCGTCGGGGTCCTGGCCGACGATCGCCGCTCGGTCGAGGCGATCGCCGGTGGGGCCATCACCCGCCGGGTCCGCCGCCACCCCTACGTGCGCTCGGCCGTCACCGTGGCCGACACGCTCCGCAGCTGGCTGAGCCCGCTGGCCGATGCCACGCCCGATGCCGGGCCCGATACTTGGCCCGACGCCGGGTCGGCACCGCCAGGCGACGCCGACCGTGCTGCGGCGCCCGAGCCGATCGACCTGACCTTCGGTGGCGACGTCGATGTCGAGCTCGACCGGGGCGGCGCCCCGTTCGGCGACGTCGCCCGGCCCGACGGCCCGCCGGAGCCGGTGGCCGACGGGCCGCCCCCGGCGCCGTCCTCGGCGGCTCCGCTGTCGCCCGGCTTCCCCCCGCCTCCCCAACCGGCCAGCGCGGCCTCGGGCCAACCCCCGCCCGCTGCGGCCCCGCCCGTCGCGCCGACGTCGCCGGGTGGCCCAACGGGCAACGGGGGTCGTCCGACCACGGCGCCATCGACCCGGGTCGACACCAGCGGGTCGACGACGCCGACTGGTCAGGGCGTCCCGGCTGTCCGAGCGACCGGCGCCGCCCCGGCGGGGCACGACGTCGCGCTGGACCAGTCCGCCGATCATCCGGACGGGACGGTGAACGGCGGCCCGGCACCGGCCACACCACCGGTCGCGCCACCCGACGTGGTCCCGTCGACGGCGCCATCGCCCTTCGTGCACGAAGATGCCGAGCTCGACGGGAGCGAGCGGTGATCGTCGATCGTGGCCTGGTCGACCAGCTCCGCCGCATCGTCGGTGAGGAGCTGAACGAGCGGGCGGCCAGGGCCGAGGCCACCGGCGACGCGCCGATCCTCGGCCAGGACCGTCGAATGCTGGCCCGCAAGCTCATCGCCCGCCAGCTCCAGAGCCACGATGCCGAGGCGATCAAGCGGGGTGGCCCGGTCCTGACCGAGGACGACCGCGAGGAGCTCACCCGATCCGTCATCGCCGAGTTGTTCGAACTCGGCCGCATCCAGCGCTACGTCGACGACCCATCCAACACCGACATCGCCATAAACGGCCACGACAACGTGTGGCTCACCAAGCGGGACGGACGCAAGGTTCGGGGCGCCGCCGTCGCCGACAGCGACCAGCACCTGATCGAGATCATCCAGACCGCAGCTCGCCGTGGTCGCTCCGAGCAGCGTTGGGATCCGTCAAGCCCCGTGCTCGACCTCCAGCTCGCCTCGGGTGACCGGCTCAACGCCATCGCCTGGGTCTCGGGTCGGCCGTCGATCTCGATCCGTCGCCATGACTTCGAGATCCACCGGCTCAAGCAGCTCGTCAGCCTCGGCACGATCAACGAGCCGCTGTACCACCTGCTGAAGGCGATGGTGCTGGCCCGGTTCAACCTGGTGGTGGCCGGCGGTACCGGTGCCGGCAAGACCACGCTGCTTCGCTGCCTCCTCAACGAGGTGCCACCGCAGGAACGGCTGGTCACCGTCGAGGACTCGCTCGAGATCGGCCTCGAACGCTTCGCCGACCTGCATCCCGACCACGTCGACCTGGAGGCGAGGCACGCCAACGTCGAGGGCGTCGGGGCGCTGTCGATGAACGACCTCGCCATCAACGCCCTGCGGATGAATCCCGGCCGCCTGATCGTCGGTGAGGTCCGCGGCGACGAGGCGCTGACCCTGCTGCTGGCCTGCACCCAGGGCAACGACGGGGCGATGTGCACGGTCCACGCCGACTCGTCGTCCGGCGTGTTCGGTCGGCTCCAGATGTACCTGGCGATGACGCGGGAGCGCTTCGAGCCCGAGGCCTCCAACCTGATGGTGGCCCAGGCCATCGACTGCATCGTGCACGTGGCCAAGCTGGCCGACGGCACCCGGGTCCTCACCAGCGTCCGCGAGGTCACCGGCGCCGAGGGTGACGTCGTCGTGTCCAACGAGATCTATGCGCCAGACGCCGCCGGTCGGGCCGCCGCCCGCTTCCGGTTCAGCGAAGCCAGGCTGGCCCGGCTGGAGCATGCGGGCTTCGACCGCCGCTGGCTCGACACCCCGGGGCGCTGGTACGGATGAGCACACTGCTGATGGCGGCGCTGACCGCCGGGGTCGGGCTCGGGGTGCTCCTCGTCATCCAGGGGTTGCGAGGCGTCCGCATCCTGCCCCCGGTGTCGGCGCTGTTCCCGGCCGGGACCGGGAGCGGCTCAGCTGCGGCGTGGCTGGTCGGCGGGGTCCTGGTCGGGCTCCTCGTGCTGTCGCTGACCCGATGGATCGGCGCCGGTATCGGCGCCGCCGCCCTGGTGGTCGGTCTGCCGTGGTTCTTCGGCGGGACCCGCCTGGCCAGGCGTGAGGTCGAGCGGACCCAGGCCATCGCCACGTGGACCGAGATGATCCGCGACAACATGGCCGGCGCCGCCGGCCTGGAGCAGGCGCTGCAGTCGACCGCGGCGATCGCCCCGCTCCCGATCGCCCGGGAGGTCCGGGCCTTCGCCAACCGACTGGAGAGCGAGCCGGTTGCCGACGCCCTGGTCCACCTCGGGGACTCGCTCGACCATCCGGCCGCCGACCTGGTCGTCGTGTCGCTGGCCAACGCCTCCCGTATGGAGAGCCGCGACCTCGGCCCGCTGCTGACCCGGCTGTCCGAGTCGATCCGGGCCGACGTGCGGATGCGGCTGCGTATCGAGGTCGGTCGGGCCCGGATCCGCACCTCCTCGAAGATCGTGCTCGGCGTGACGGTGCTGACGATGGCGATGATCTACTTCACGTCCGAGGACCTGCTCGAGGTGTACGACACCGGCGAAGGTCAGCTGTGGCTCTTGGCGGTCTTCAGCCTGTTCATCGGGGCGCTCTGGCTGATGAACCTGTTCGCCAGGATCGAGCTGCCCGACCGGTTCACCGCCAGACGGGTCGGCAGCCGGATCGATCTGGGGGAGCGGGCGTGACGCGGACCATCATCGCCATGGTGCTGGCCGCGGGGTGCGGGCTCGGGCTGTTCATCGCCCTCCGGGGCCTGCGTCGCCGGCCGCCCGAGCTGGCCGACCTGGTCGTCGATTCGGCCAGTCGGCTCACCGAGACCACCTGGTCGGTACCGGTCCTGTACCGGGCTCCGCCCGACGACCTCGGCCCGCTGCAGCGGTACCTGAGTCGGCCGGGTCTGCGGTTGCTCGAGATGTTCGGCCTCACCGACCAGGGTCTGTTGCGCCAGCAGCTCCGGGTGCTCGACCGGTCGATCGAGCGCCACGCCTACGAGAAGATGCTGGCCGGCGTCACCGGCGTCGTGCTGCCGCTGCTGCTCGGCGTCGTCCTGGCCGCCGGCGGGACGACCGTCTCGCCGCTGCTGCTGGTCCTCGCCGCCGTCGTGCTCGGGGGCCTCGGCTTCCTCTATCCCGATCTGCCACTGGCCGAGCGGGTGGCCAGGCGACAGCAGGCGTTCCGCCACTCGCTGTCGAGCTACCTCGACCTGGTCACGATCATCCTGGCCGGTGGCGGCGGGACCGAGAGCGCCCTGGTCGGGGCGGCCAATGCCGGCGACGGCTGGGTCTTCGCCGAGATCCGTTCGGCCCTGCGGCGGGGCGAGCTCACGGGGCGGACGCCGTGGGAGATGTTCGAGGAGCTCGGCATCCACTACGGGATCGACGAGCTGCGTGAGCTGGCCTCGTCGGTGTCGCTGGCCGGGGGCCACGGGGCCAGAGTCCGCCAGTCGCTCGTGGCCAAGTCCGAGGCCTTGCGGACCCAGCAGACCGCGGAGATCGAGACCAAGGCCGAGTCCAACACCGAGAAGATGATCGTGCCCGTCTCCGTGATGGTGCTCGGTCTCATGGTGTTCATCGGTCGCGGCGCCGTCGAGGCGATCGGCGCCGGACCGGGCGACGAGACCACCACATCCACCAATGAAGGAGCACAACCATGACAGCGGAGCAGGAGCAGCAGCGTCGCTCGGAGCGGGGCGCCGTCGGTACCGAGATGGCGATCGTGGTCGCCATCGTGGTGGCGATCGCCATTGCCCTCGGCGGCGTGATGATCACCTCGGCCCGCAACCACCAGGACTGCATCCCCGAGAACGTCGGGGATGACGTCTGCAACGAACTGACGGACTGAGTGGTCCCTGCGACACCGTCGATGGTCGCTCATGCGACGTCGGCGTTGTCGCGCCTCGTCCCGGGAGTTGCCGATCGTCCCGACCGGTGGACGGCCGCTCGGACACGTCCGAGCCGTCGTTCGTTGGACCGGTCGCCGGCATCGGAGCGCGGGATCACCAGCCTCGAGATGGCGATCCTCTACCCGGCCGTCCTCCTCGTCATCCTCGGCATGTTCCAGATCAGCCTCTACTGGCATTCGGCCAACGCAGCCGAGGCCGCAGCCGAGCGGGGGGTCGACGTCGGCCAGATCGGTGATGGCGACGCTGCGGCGGCCGAGGCTGCGGCGATCCGGATGCTCGGCGCGTCCACCAGCCTCCGAAACCCGCAGGTCTCGGCGGTGATCGCCGACGATCTGATCACCGTCACGGTGACCGCCGAGGCTCCCCGGCTGGTCGGCGTCGGCACGTGGACCGTCGGGTCGGTGGCCGAGGGGCGGCTGGAGCGGTTCGTGCCAGCCGACGAGCGATGAGCCGACCGGCGATCGAACGGCGGCGCCGATGGCAGCTGCGGGACGAGCGGGGCTCCATCTCGATCGAGGCGGCGATCGTGTTCGCCATCGTCATCGTCACCTTCTTCGGGCTGATGATCGTGGCCGGCCGCATCATCAACCAGGAGAACAAGGTCCGCTCGGCTGCCCACGCCGCCGCCAGGGCCGCCAGCCTCCGGTCCACGTTCGCCGACGCCTCGGCCGACGTCGACGACGTGGCCAACGCCAACCTGGCGGACGCCGACCTGGGCTGCACCGACCGGCAGGTGGCGATCGTCAGCGGGCCGGGTGACTTCGTGCCCGGTGGCTTCGTCACGGTCGAGGTCCGCTGCACCGCCCGGGTGCTCGGCGTGCTCGGGATGTCCGACAACGAGTACGCCTACGAGGCCACCGAGGTCATCGACGTCTACCGGGGGGACCCGTGAGCCCCGCCAGCCACCACCGGACCCGGGCACAGGACCGGGACGAGTCGGTCCGCGAGCGCCGGCGCCGACGGCGTGGCGTGCCTCGTGGCCTGGGTCGCGGCGACGATCGCAACGACGAGTGCGGCACCGTGTCGGCCATGGTCGCCGTCCTCGGGCTGGCCATCTTCGTCGGCCTGGCCCTCGTGGTCGACGGCGGCCGATCGCTCGGCGCGCTCACCGAGGCCCAGGACATCGCCGACAATGCGGCCAGGGCCGGCAGTCAGGCCGTGGACCTCGAGCAATGGCGCGACGGCGGCCGTCCGGTGATCGACCGTGACGGCGCCCAGTCGGCCGTCGCCGACTTCATGGCCGCCAGTGGTCTCGTCGACCGGGTCGACACCTGGACCGTGGTGCCGCCGGCCGACGGACCGGACGCCGACGTGACCGTTGCGGTCGAGGTCACGATCACCCCGAACGCCTTCTTCTTCCCCAGCCGCACCGTCTCCGCCGTCGGCTCGGCCAACGCCCTCGACGGCGTCGGCGACCCCTGACCACCCGCTTCGGGCCCGGCATGGCCCGGCGACCTTGGACCGCTTCCTCGACCCGCCCCGAGCGAAAGTACCGATCACCGACATGACCTCCGTCCTCCAACGATTCGCCGACCTCGTCCGAGGTCTGGTCGGCCTCGCCCTGGTGCTGCTGCTCCTGGTCGGGATTCCGGCGCTGCTGCTCCTGCTCGTCGGGTTCCCGCTGCCGACCGAGATGCCGTCAGCGGAACTGATCCGCATCCACATCGAAGACGGCGACATCCCCGACGCGTTCCTGATCAAGACGCTCGCCGTGCTCGTCTGGATCGTCTGGATCCAACTGGCGCTGGCGATCGTCGTCGAGTTCGTCGCCCTCGTCCGGGGTCGGATGTCGGGCCGGGCGCCGGTGCTGCCGGGGATCCAGACGTTCGTCGGCAAGCTCGTTGCGTCGATCGTGCTGATCGGCTCAGCCCTCACGCCGACGAGGGCCGCCGTCGTCGCGCCCATCGCCGCACCGGTGTTGGCCGTTGAGTCGATGTTCGTCGACGAGGCCGGCGCCGGCCGACACGACGACTCGCACGTGGTCGAGATGCCGAGGGTCGGGGGCGGCCGGTTCGCCGATGGTGCCGACCCGTCCGGGCGTCCGCCGACGACCGGGGGGTCCTACACCACGCAGAGCGGTGACAGCTGGTGGGATCTGGCCGAGCGCCTCCTCGGTGACGGGATGCGCTGGAGCGAGCTCCGATCCCTGAACTCGGGTCGCACGATGCTCAACGGCGACCTGGTCACCGACCAGACCGAGACCGTGCGGGGCGGCTGGCAGCTGGCCGTGCCCGTCGACGCCGATCCGAGGCAGCTCGACGCCGACCCCGCCGACCCAGCCGATCCCGCCGGCCCCGTCCATCCGGCCACACGACCCGATCGGGCCGGGCGCTCCCTGGTCGACGCCCTCCGCCCCGAGTTCCTCGTCTACGAGGGTCCGACCGGCGCCGGGAGACCAGCCAGCGGTCCCGCCTACCAGGTCGTCGACGGTGACAACCTGTGGGACATTGCCGAGCGTCACCTCGGCGATCCATTCCGTTGGCCGGAGATCTTCGAGGCGTCGACGGCGCTCGGCCAACCGTCCGGGCTCCGCATCACCGACCCGAACCTGATCTGGCCTGACTCGATCCTCGTGTTGCCGGTCGACGCCGTCGACGTGCCGGCCCCCGACCCCGACCTGGTCGAGGCGGTGCTTGGCGCAGCGGCGCCGGCCACGCCGACCACCGCGGTTGACCCGGCGGCCGAGGCGGCCCCGCCGGAGACGGACGGCGCCGGCGTCGAGACCGACCTGCGGCCGGGGCCGACCTCGGATGACCTCCGCCGGATGGCCGAGCGGGCCGCCGAGGCCGCACCAGCACCGCCCGTCGCCCCCGAGCCGCCCGGGCGTGGCGGGGCACCGGGGCCGGGACATCCCGGCGGTCCCGGCGGCGGCGTCGAGCTCGAACGACCGACCGATACCGCGGATGGTGAGTCGCCGGCTCTCGACCCGGGCGTCCTCGCCGTCGGGTCGGGGGCGCTGCTGGTCGCCACCGGGCTCCTCGGTCTGCTCCGGCGAAGCCGTCGGCTACGGCTGTCGGAGACGGGCGAGGCGTCGATCCCGGAGCCGCCACCGATCGATCTCTTCGACATCGAGACCGTCCTGCGCCAACGGGCCGACACCCCTGCAGCCGAGCGGTTGATCGGCGCCGTGTCGTCGCTGGCGGCCGGCGCCGCGGTCGGTGAGCCCTGGCCGATCCCGGTCGCCGTCCGGGTGGCGGGAGACCGGGTCGAGGCGGTCGTCACCGACGGGGGAGGGCCGCTGCCCGTGCCGTGGCGCGAGGTCGCCGTCGACGGCGGAGTGCTGCCGCCGGGCCAGCGGGCGGCGGCTGCGCTCCTGCACGATCTCGACGAGGTGGTGGCCGACGTCGGGTCGGATGGGCGACACGGAGGTGAACCGGGCTCGGGCTCGGGTGACGGGCCGGTCCCGGTGCCGGCGCTGGCGTCGGTCGGAGCCGGACTGCTCGTCAACCTGGAGGCCGTTGGGGTGGTCGCCCTCGGCGGGGCCGACGGCGGGGCCGAGGCGCTCGGCCGGTCGATCGTCCACGAACTGGGCACCACCGTCGGTCCGACCGGTGGCCGGCCGCCGGTCGACGTCCTGGTCTCCGACGGGGTCGGTGGGGTCGACCTCCATCCGGTCGTGCGGGCCGGTCCGGTCGACCGGCTGGTGGCCGAGGCCGACGCCTGGCTCGGCGACGTCGAGCTGGCGCTGGCCGCCTCCGCGGCCGGGGGGTCCTGGGGTCTTGCGCCGATGGCCGATGGGACCGACCGCGCCCGCACCTTGGTCGTCGTCGTGTCTGGCGATGACGTTGG
>JBCCVL010000156.1:0-14864 GCA_039195375.1 Actinomycetota bacterium | reverse complement strand
TCGCCGAGGATCCGATTGACCTCGGCGTGGAGTGCACCGATCTCGTGGTTGCCGTTCAGCATCACGGGCCACTGCTCGTCGGTCAGGTCGGCCCGGATCGTCTGGAGGTAGCGGCGGCCGCGGATGGCAGCGGCCCGCTCGCGTTCGTGGTCACCCAACATGGAGGACGCCCGGATGAGCCAGCACAGCACCAATTCGAGGTTGTTGAGGCTGGCGGTGTTGGCCTCGGCCAGCTCCGAGAGGATTTGGTAGCCAGCCTGCGGCTGCCCGCTGGCCACGAGACAACAGCCCTGGATGCTGCGGATCACCCGTACAAACGCGCCTGACTGGGGCTCGGGATCGATCAGGAGCGCGCTGCAGACCGCCAGCGCTTCCTCGGCTCGACCGAGCGACAGGAGGTGGGCGGCCGCGTGTGTCTTGCCCGAGCGGACCAGTGATCGCACGCCACTCGCCGACGCATCCTCGATCAGTCGCTCGCTGAGCTTCAGCGCCGCCTCTCGGTCGCCTCTGATCTCATGTGCGTAGATCGCGACCTGGTCGGCGGTGACGGTCCACTCGGCACGGAGATTCGAGCGCATCTCCATCATGGCTTGCAGTCGGGTGGCCTGGGCCTCGACCGACGCCAGGTCGCCAAGTGAGAGCGAGGCGATGGCGAGGTTGCTCCGCCAGCGGATCTCGGCCCGGATGTCGCCGATCAACTGGCTGAGATCGGCGGCCAGCGCAATGTGTCGGGCGCTCGACGCCGGCCGCTGGTGCTCGTGGTAGAGGAAGCCGAGGCCGCCGTGTGCCGAGGCTCGGAGACTGTCGGCGCCGACCTGGTCGGCCAGGGCGAGGCCCTCGCGGAGGTAGGTCTCGCCGATGGCGTTGTCGGCCACCCGGATCCTGTTCCAGCCGAGGTCGCAGGCCGCCGCAGCCCGATAGTAGACCGAGCCAGCTGTCTCAGCCATGGCCGAAAGGTCGAGCAGCCTTGCCTCCGCCGCACCCAACTCGAGCCGCAGGTCACTGACCCGAGCGAGCCGAAGCGCTGCGTCCATCCGGATCTCGGGACTGTTGCTCGTCGACATGAGTCGTGCGAGCTGCTGCACGATGTGCTCGTCCGGGTCCCCGAGGTGGGATTCGATCAGGGTCAGGCGGTCGTCGTCGCCCCACTGTCGGCGATGGTCGTCGATCAGTGAGCGGGCCGTCTGGTCCTCGAGGGCGACGAAGGCCACCTCGGCCCGCCGCCAGGTGGTCTCGGCCGATGGAGCCCCCGCGTCCACGAGGTCGTCGATGACGCGCCGTCGGCGTGGATGGTGACCGGTCTGTCGGAGCAGGCCGTCGAGTTCGAGGAGGTCGGCGATGCGCTCGTCGTCTGTCCGGTGTCGGTCGGCGGCGCAGGCGGTTTCCAGTGCCCCGATCCGGGCCCAGACCGGGTGGACGGCGCCGCCGGACGGGTCGTCGGCAGCCCTGGCCAGGTCCGGTGGCAGTTCGACGCCGAGCTCGTCGGCGTAGCGGCGACCGACGTCCTCGACGTACCTCGCAGCCGGCCCATCGGCCCCGATCGCCGTGAGACTGGCGGCAACGGCGGCGTTGGCCGCGTCGCTGTAGGGCTCCAGTTCAGCCCACCGGGTGGCGGCGGCCAGCGACTCCTCGCTGGCGACGTCACCGTCCAGTGAGACGAGGTGTTGGAGGAGCCGGACCTCGGCCCGGGCCACCGTGGTGCGCAGCGAGTCGGCCCACTCCGACTCGTGGCCGGGCAACACTTCGCCGTCGTCGACCAGCGCCAGTGCGGTCGCCACCCGCTTGCGCTCGATGTCGACATTTGCGCCGATGCGGTCGGGTCGGGCTGCGTCGAGGAACGCGCCGACGTCGCTCGTGATGACCGCGCCGTCGTCGACCCGGACCCAGTCTCGGGTCGTGTTCCAGATCCGGGCGCCGGCGGCGCTCTGGATCCGGCTCAGCTCCTGGCTGAGCCGTTTGCGGGCTGCTGCGAGGTCGCTCTCGTTTGGCCAGAGGTCGGAGGCCAGGCGATCTCGTCGGGCGGTGACCCCCGGGTTCAGTGACATCCACAGCATCAACTCGCGAGCGGTGCGGGACGGCAGCCGCCCGATCGGGCGACCGTCCAGGGTCGCCCGCCACGGTCCGAACCCGTTGACCTCCATCCGCCGTGTCGCAACCATCGCCCGAGCCCTCTGATCGGCGAACCAAGGCGGGTGGGACCCGACCGCCGATGACGACCGATCGTAGTCCTCCCTGTCGATGGTTGGAGGGCCGGGGGGCCGAGCCAGCGAGCTGCGACCGACCGGTGGTGGTGAGACCGGCCGGTCGCAGCAGCGGGCCCGGGCGAGACGGTCCTGGCGACGCCGCCGGACCCCTCGGTTCAGAGGCAGACCTTGATCTTGGTCGTGTTGTTGGTGTCGGAGGCGCTCTCGGTGATGTTCCAGGCGGTGATGTCGACCACGGTGCCGAAACAGGGTGCGGGGTCCCTGCGGGCGTTGTTCTCGCTACCGAAGTCGACCGGCGCACCCGAATTCGACTGGCGGTAGCGCGACGTGTTGGAGAAGTAGGTCGTCGTCCGAATCGCCTGCTTCTCCTCACCGCAGTCGACCCACGGCTCCACGCTCACACCCCACGGAAAGCTGACGCCGATGCCGGGATTGAACGAGCAGTTGTAGCCGGACCACCGCTGCGTGATCCGCATCTTGCCGACGGTCTTCCTGGTCGACGTGCAGCTGTTGCCTCGGAGGACGTACGTGGTCACCTCGACCTCGGGATTGCGCAGCGTGATGTCGTCCCAGCGCTCGGTCCGGTTGTTCCTCGAGTAGACGCTCGACACCGAACCGGTCCACTTGATCCTGGCGCAGGCACCGATCGCCGGGAGGTTGATCGTGTTGTATTTCACGAAGCGATCGTCCGAATAGCCTGCCGGCGCTCCCGACGTCCCCGTGTTCCAGATGGCGCCGTAGGGCCCGTAGAGCACGAGGTTGCCGTCGTCCTGCACGACGAGCGACACCGGCCCGGCCTGGCCGTGGGTGACGGTGTGCCACAGCGGCGTGTTCCCGCGGTAGACGACCACGTTGCTGTCGTGCTGGACGACGAGTCGGGCACCACCGGAACCGACCGTGTAGGTCGCCCACAGCGGCGTGTTGCGGTCGTACAACACGAGGTTCGAGTCGCTCGCCTGCATGACCAGCCGGTAGCGGCCGTTCGGCGAGTGGATCTCCTCACCCGGCCTCAGCGTCTCGCCGCTGGTCAGGATGTGGTCCGGCTGGACCTGGGCCGACGCACCCGGGGGCTCGGCCCCGACGACGGCGACCAGCGACGCCAGCAGCACGGCCACGGCCGCAACCGCCCGCCCGGTGATGCCCGCCGCCCTGGGGCACCGCCGGCTCGGATCCGCTTCCTGCATGGTTCCTCCTCAACGCTGCGGCGGCGGGCCCGGTGCCCGCTGCCCAGCGCTGCGACCGTACGAGGCGACCCTCCCAGCCCCGTCCCAGCCGGGAGCGCCCCGGATCCCGGGCGTCCCAGCGGAGCCGACGGCTCGGGAGACGTACTACTTGAGGAACTTGCTGGTCGTGTTGTCGGCCAGCAGCTTGCCGTCGGTCTGGAACTCCGGGCAGTAGTAGACGGTGTACGCCCGATATTCGACGGTGCGGATCGTGTCGTCGCAGTCGACGCACGGCTCACCCGCCCGGTTGTGGACCTTGGACGGACGGTCGGCGCTCTTGCCGATGTCGTCGAGCGTCCGCTCGTGATTGGTCGCCGCCTCGACCACGGTGGCGATGGCCGCATGGAGCCGGTCCAGCTGCTCGTCGTTCAGCTTGGACGCGTTGGCGAACGGCGACAGCCTCGCTTCGTAACAGATCTCGTTGGCCAGCATCCGGCCGAGTCCGGCGATCACCCGCTGGTCGCGCAGCAGCCCGTGCAGTCGCTTGGAATGGCCTCCGAGCAGTTCGCCGAGCTGGTCCCGGTCGAGGTCGGTGGCCTCGGGGCCCAAGACGGTGAGCGGTTCGAGCGCCAGCGGGTCGTCGGCCGTGGCCCACACGCCGGCCTTGCGCTCCGAGCCGGCCTCGGTCAGCAGCCATGCCTCCTCGGCCCCGGCATCACCCTCGTCATCGCCGGCGCCTGCGAACACCCACCGGGCCATGCCGAGCTTCGGCTTGCGGCTGCGCTTGGCGTCCGGTCGCAGCCGACCCCCCTGCATGAGGTGCACGACGTGGGTCTGGCCGTTGTCGAACCGGAGCAGCAGGTACTTGCCCCGCCGGTCGACCTCGACCAGCCGGTGTCCCACCGCGGCATCGATCGGCGGGTCGAAGGTCTTGAGCGACGCGAAGTTGAGCAGCTCGAACTTGGCCAGCGCTCGCCCACCGAGCGCATCGGTCATCCGCTCGGCGTGGGCCTGGACCTCGGGCATCTCGGGCATGATCCAACGCTAGTCAGGCCCGGCACCGCGCGCACCGGCTGGCCGCGACCGAGGGCGACGGCCCTCAGGCGAACTCGGTCTCGCCCCGGAGCGCCCCCAGCCGGTCGTCGATCGCCGCCAGGGCCTCCTGGTGACCGAGCAGCAGCGACGTGTCGCCGCCGAGCCGGAGCCGGCCGTCCAGGAACGCCCGCTGGGCGCTGGAGCGACCCTGGGCGATGGCCACCGCATCGTCCCAGGCCAGCGTCATCCGCACTCCGGCGGGCTCGGGGTCACCGGATACGGCCACCCGATCCGGTCCGAGGACGAGCCGGTAGCGACGATCGCCGTCCGGGCCGTCGGTCACCGTCACGCCGACCGCGAGGTCGGACGGCACCGGCGTCAGCCCGGTGAGTGCCGCATCGGCTCGATCAAGCCAGTCCTGGCTCAGGTAGCGCATGGCGGCAGCTCCTCGGTCGTCGGCGGGAGGGGGACGGTTCTCACCCGGCGGCCCTGGTCAACAGCTCGTCGAGTCGGTCGATGCGGTCGAGCTCCCGTTGGGCCGGCTCGATCACCAGCTCGTCGGTCACGTCGCCGACCGCACGCTCGGCTCGGCGCCGGACTGCGCTGGCCTGGCGCCCGGCGCCGAGCCGGTGGACGCGACCGGCGACGAAGGCGATGAGCAGGCCACCGGCGATGCCGCCGAGCAGGAGCAGCGTCGGGATGGGAAAGCCCCGCCAGTCCGGCGTCGGCGGCTCCGGGATACGGAGGTAGGCGGCGAAGGCGAGCAGCGCCAACCAGATCGCACCGGTGACGGTGGCGGCGGCCAGGAGCCACTGCAGGGCACCGACGGCGGCCCACCAGCTGGGGTTGCGTGGTCGTGACCGGCGGGCCGCCTCGGCCACGGCCAGGTCGATCCGATCATCCAGGCGGCGGCCGTCGTCCGGCTGGACGGCGGCCCGGATGTGGGTCGGCCACGGATCGGGGAGGTCGCCGGCGATGGCGTCTGCGGCGGCCCGCAACGCCCCCTGGGTCCTGGCCTGTTGGGCCCCGGACGGCGCCGGCAGCGACGCCCGGCCGGTCGAGCCGCGGTCGAGGTGCAGGCGCCCGAGCGGGTGCGGTCGCAACCTGCGGACCCAGCGGGTGAAGGGCCAGCCCGTGATCCGGCTGCCGTCTCGGCGGTGGCCGGCAGCGACGGCATCGGCGACCGTGCCGACCCCGGCGGCATCGGTCAGCTCCGCGGCGAGGCGGTCCCGGACCGCGCCCGGCACCCGTTCCGGCCGGCGGCCCCCGAGCTGGTCCGCCAGTTCCCCGGCGGCCAGCGAGGTGTCGGCGGCGAGGCGCTCGACCGCCGCCTGCTTGCCAGCGACGGCCTCGGCCACGACCGCCAGCAGGTCATCTCGACCACGACCGGTCGCGGCCGACACCCGGGCGATCGGCACGTCGTCGAGCCCGGCCCGACCGAGCAACCGAGCCAGGTCGTCCCGGCAGGCGTCGATCTCGTCGTCGGCCAGCAGGTCGATCTTGTTGAGGGCGAGGGCCAGCACGGCGCCGTGGCCCCCGAGCCCGGCCAGGTAGTCGTGCATCGCCTTGTCGGCGTACTTCTCGGGATCGGTGACCCAGAGCAACACGTCCGCATGCTCGGCGATGCGCTCCATCTCCTCCCGATGGGCCACGGCGACCGAGTCGTGATCGGGCACGTCGAGCAGCACGAGACCATCGAGGCTCGGGCCCTCAGCGTCGGCGTCGGTGCGGCCGTCGGCAACGCCTGCGCCGTCGGCAACGCCTGCGCCGTCGGCGGTCCGACCGACCCGGTGCCGGTTGCCGACCTCGAGCCAGTCGAGCAGGGCTCCGGCGTCGTCGTCACCCCAGATGCAGGCCAACGTGCTCGATGTGGTCGGCCGCCGGACCCCGGTCGTGGCCACGTCGTCGCCCAGGATGAGGTTGGCGACCGACGACTTGCCGCTGCCCGTTGCCCCGAGGAGGGCGACGAGCGTGTTCGTCGTGCCGTGACGAAGTCGAGCGTCGGCCTTGGCCACCACGTGCCCGGCGAACGCAACCGATTCCTCGTCGAGGCGGCCGTCGGCCAGTTCGACCGCCTCCGACAGGGCCTCGAGGCGGTCCGGGAGATCGTTGCCCGCCCCCCGGGAGCGGAATCGGATCATCGGGTCCGCTCGATTGCGCCGATCGCCCGCTCGAGTCGTTCCGCCGGGTCGAGGTCGCGACCGTCGCCGCCACGCTCGCCATCGGGTCCGTGCACCCCGGTCGGGTCGACGCCAGCGACCTCCCCCAGCCGTCCATGGAACCGGGCCGCATCCTGGTCGAGCAGGTTGCCGACCCGGGTGATCAGCAGCTGCCTGGCCTCGTTGGCCAGTTCCCGCACCGCCTGCTCACCGAACAGCGCCGACAGCAGGGTCTGGGACAGCCCGGCCGTGCCGGCGCCGATCGCCAGCTCGCCTCCGGACAGCCCGGCGGTCTGGCTGAACAGGACCAGCATGAGGGCGATGCCGACGGAGTTGATGCTGAACGCCAGGATCCTGGCGGTGGTCCGCTTGCCGGCGCCACGCTGGCGGACCAGTTCGAGGATGTCGTCCTGCCAGGCACGGATCTCGGCGCCGACGGTCTCCCGGTAGCGCTCCGAGCTCCGTTCGAGTGCACGATCGCCGTCGAGCACCTGGCGACCGCCGGGCAGGTCCCGCCACCGGTCGGCCACCCCGCTTGCCGCAGCGTCGGCGTGGTCGATCAGGAGGGTCTCCAGCGTCGACGTGATCTCACCCTTGACCTCGGCGGTGGCCGCCGGCCGACCACGGAGGAAGGCACCGATCCGGTCCCGTAGGAGCGAGATACGGCTCTGGACCGCCTGCATGAGCTCGGCCGTACCGACCAGCTCCTGCCACCGGTCGAGCACCTCGCCCCGCAGCAGGTTCCCCGAGCTGATGTCGTCGACGAGTCGGTCGACCGACCGCCCGTAGGTGCCGTCGACCGCCGCTGCGAGCTCCGATGCCGCCTCGGTCTGGGCTCGGGCGGCGACGGCAACGTCGCGGGCCCGGGGGCCGACGCTGGCCAGCGCTCCGTCGAGCGTCGTCCTGATCACCTGCGCCCGTCGCTCGGCGTCGGCGGCCAGGCCGTCGAGCAGCGTCCGGACCCCGGCGACCGAGTCGGTCGGGAGCCGCCCGTCGGCCAGCTCGGTCTGGGTGACGGGGAAGACCTCGATGTCCGGGAGCCCGCGGTCGGCCAGCATGCCCCGGAGGTGGGGAACGACCTCGGCGCTCGCCCCCGGGGGGATCCGGTTGATGATCACGGCGAGCGACGTCCCGCGGTCCCTCGCCTGGTGGAGGAAGTCCCACGGGACGGCGTCGGCATAGCGCATGGCCGTGGTGGTGAACAGCCAGAGATCGGCGGCGGCCAGGAGCTGGGTGGCGAGGTCCCGATTGGCGTCCTCGATCGAGTCGATGTCGGGGGCGTCGAGGATCCCGATGCCCGGCCCGATCCCGTCGTCGGCCACGAGCCGCAACACGGCGTTTGCCGTCGGCCGGTCGGCGTCACCGGTCGGCGTCGGCTCGGCGTCACCGACGTCGCCGGTCTGACGGGCCAGGCCGGGAAGCACATCCGATCCGGCGAACCAATCCTGGTCGTCCGGGTGGCAGATCAGCACCGGCGAGCGGGTGGTCGGCCGGAGCACGCCGGCCGGTGAGACCTCACGTCCGACGACCGTGTTGGTGATCGTCGACTTGCCGGACCCGGTCGAGCCACCGATGACGACCAGCAGGGGGGCGTCGAGCCGTTGCAGCCGGGGGAGGAGGTAGTCGTCGATCTGGTCGACGAGCTCGGTCCTGACCGTCCGACCGGTGGCTGCGGGCCCGACGTCGAGCGCAAGCGGGGTCGAGCCCAGCGCGTCGGCCAGCGCTCGCAGGGCCTCGGCCAGACCGGCCGGATCGTCCGTCGCCACCGGCACAGGCTAACGGGGCGGCGGGTGCCCGACCGACCCAAGGCGGCCTGGCGACGTTGCGCGGCATAACCGGGGTGAGCCATATTGCTCGTGCAGGCGTCCGAACGGAGCCGCCAGACTGACGCCAGCTCGATCGACACGCTGGTTGGTGGCCTGTCTCGCTCCCATCCGTGTCGGCGGTTCGGAAACAAACAATGATCGCCGAAAGGTTGTGGAACCTACGGCGGTGGGGGAGACTGCTAGGTGCTGATCGACTGAGGGAAGTTCGGACGAGCTTTCATGCATCGTCCCGTCGATCCTGTTCGCAGGTCGGTGGGGGTCCAGTCGCCCGGGCCCTCGCCGGCCTGCTCTCCGTTTTGGCCAGGTCGACCCGTCCGGGAAGCCACGGCCCCTGCCTCTGAGAGGGTGTTCGTGGTGCATCGACCAACACCTCGCTCCGATGGCCGAGGCGCCGGCCACGTGCTGGTCGCGGTCACCGATGATCGCCGGATGGCCATCGTCTCCCGCCTGGCCCGGATCGGCGATCGCGCTGCGTTCCACACGCTGGTGCTCCGGGCCGACGAGCTGCCCCTCGTCCTGGTCGAACCGGAGATGCCGGTGACGAATCCCCGCTGGGAGTTCCGCACGTCGGGTCTCTGGGTCGAGGCCGTCTGTGAGCAGGCCGGGGTGCACTGGAGCTACGGGCTCGAGGCGTTCGCCGTCGCCATCGACGAACCCGAGGAACTGCTCGGCCGCGGCTACGGTCATCGCACGGCGCTCGGCTGGGAGCTCGACTTCGTCGTCGACGTCGATCATCGGACCGACGACGACCGGACCGGTGATGACGAGTGCGGCGAACGGGGAGACGAGGAGGGAGACGACGCCGGGCTCGACGAGGCAACGACCGTCGAGGTCGGTCGGGTCGAGGGCCTACTGTTGACCGGTCCCGGCGACGAGACACCGGTCGCCGGTGACGGTTGGCGTCTCGCCTGGGACGAGATCGACCTCGGCCACTGGCCGGCCGGACCGCCGGCCGTCGTCGGTGAGCCCGTCGAGGTCGCATTGCCGCTGGCCGGCCCCGGCGGTACCGGTCCCGTCTGGTGGGTCGGCCACGACGGCCATGACCTCACCGCCCGGTGGTCGGCCGACACCGGGCATCGCTGAGCCACGAGATGGACGCGTTGCCGGGGTGTGCCCTGCGTCGAGGGCAGCTCAGGACTGGCGCTGGATGGCGACGAAGTCGATCTCGCTGAGCGCGAGGTCGGAGGTCAGCTCGGGGTCGTCGAAGCCGGCGCCCTCGTAGATCTCGATGACCTCGAGCTCGACCTTCGACGTGGTGCCGAAGTCGAACGTGATCTCCTGCTCCTCACTGGTGTCGAGCAGGCTGACCCGCTGCACGCCGCCGTCGGTCCTGACCTCGAGCTCGCGGATCCGGTGGTTGGCAGCGAAGATGTCGGGGTTCTTGGCGTAGCCGTTGACCAGCCGGATCGCCGTGAGTCCGACGGGTTCGGTGAACCGGAACGTGAGGGTCTGGCCCCGGACGTCGGCCCCGTTGGTGTCACTGTTCCAGGCCGTCGACGGGTCGCCGTCGACCGTGTTGCCGGGGTCGTAGGTGATCTCACCGTCGGGGACCAGGAAGCTCGAGGCCGCCACCGAGATGCGTTCGGTCGGCACCGCATCGGCGGTGCCGGACGGGGGCTCGATCATCGGGACCGGGACCTCGGGCGCCTCGTCATCGGCCGCGGCGTCATCGGTGCTGGCGTCGAGGAACAGACCGGCACCGGCAACGGCGGCGGTGGCGAGCAACCCGAACCCGAGGATCCAGGCAACGAGGCGTCGACCCCGGTTCGTCATCGGTTCAGGTGCACTCGATCGAGCGATCGACCCCGCCGGGTCACCCTCAGCGCTGGCCGGCCAGCTTGCGGTTGGCCACCAGCGACTTCATGTAGTCGCGGTTGAGGTAGGCGATGAAGTCCTGCGGGATCTCCTTCGGGCAGGCCTCGGTGCACTCGCCGTGGTTGGTGCAGGAGCCGAAGAACTGCTCCATGGTCTCCACCATGTTCTGGGCTCGCCGGTAGCGCTCGGACTGGCCCTGGGGGAGCGAGTTGAGGTGCCACACCTTGGCCGAGGTGAACAGCTGGGCGGCCGAGTTGGGGCAGGCGGCCACGCAGGCCCCGCAGCCGATGCACGCCGCCGCGTCCATCGCCGAGTCGGCGACCTCCTTGGGGATCGGCGTCTCGTTGGCGTCGGGTGCGGTCCCCGTCGGGGCGGAGATGAACCCGCCGGCCTCGATGATCTTGTCGAGAGGGGAGCGGTCGACCACCAGGTCCCGGACCACCGGGAAGGCGGTGGCCCGCCACGGCTCGATCACGATCGTGTCGCCGTCGCTGAACTTCCGCATGTGGAGCTGGCACGTCGCCGTGCCCCTCTCCTGGCCGTGGGCCCGGCCGTTGATCATCATGCCGCAGGTCCCGCAGATGCCTTCCCGGCAGTCGTGGGGGAACTCGATGGGGAGCTCGCCGTCCTCGATGAGACCTTCGTTGACGATGTCGAGCATCTCGAGGAACGACGCGTCCTCGGGGATGCCGGAGGCCGGATAGGTCATGAAGACGCCGCGGGCCTGCGGTCCTGACTGCCGCCACACGCTCAGGGTGAGGTTGAGTGTCTTCGCCACTACTTGTAGCTCCTCTGGCTCGGAATGACCTCTTCGAAGGTCAGCTGCTCGGCGTGCTTGGTTTGGGCCGTGTCCTCGTCGTGCCACTCCCAGGCCGAGACGTGGGAGAAGTTGACGTCGTCGCGGAGGGCCTCGCCCTCCTCGGTCTGTGACTCCACCCGGAAGTGGCCGCCGCACGACTCCTCACGGTCGAGGGCGTCGCGGGCCATCAACTCGCCGAGTTCGAAGAAGTCGGCGATCCGGCCGGCCTTCTCGAGCGACGAGTTGAGGGTGTCGCCGTCGCCGAGCACCCGCACGTCGGTCCAGAACTCGTCGCGGAGGGCCCGGATCTCGGTGACCGCCTTCTCCAGGCCGTTCCGGTCGCGGGCCATGCCGATGTACTCCCACACGAGCTTGCCGAGCTCGCGGTGGAAGTACTCGGGGGAGCGGGTGCCGCCGATCGACAGGAACCGCTGGGTGCGGCCCTGGACCTCGGCTTCGGCCTGGATGAAGGCTTCGTCGTCGGTCGACAGGAGCGACTCGCCGAGCTTCGGGGCGAGGTAGTCACCGATCGTGTAGGGCAGCACGAAGTAGCCGTCGGCCAGGCCCTGCATGAGGGCCGAAGCGCCGAGACGGTTGGCCCCGTGGTCGGAGAAGTTGGCCTCGCCGGTGGCATAACAACCCGGGATCGAGGTCATCAGGTTGTAGTCGACCCAGAGCCCACCCATCGTGTAGTGGGTGGCGGGGTAGATCCGCATCGGGACCGTGTACGGGTCCTCGCCGGTGATCCGCTCGTACATCTGGAAGAGGTTGCCGTACCGCTCCTCGATCGTGTCCCGGCCGTCGCGGCCGATCGCCTCGGCGAAGTCGAGGTACACCCCGTTCTTGAGCGGGCCGACGCCCATGCCCTGGTCGACCACCGTCTTGGCGTTGCGAGAGGCGACGTCCCGGGGCACCAGGTTGCCGAACGAGGGGTACTTCTCCTCGAGGTAGTAGTAGCGCTCCGCCTCGGGGATCTGGTCGGCCCGGCGGGCCTCGTCGCGATCCCGGGGGACCCAGATCCGGCCGTCGTTGCGCAGTGACTCCGACATCAGCGTCAGCTTCGACTGGAACTCGTCGGACGCCGGGATGCAGGTCGGGTGGATCTGCGTGTAACACGGGTTGGAGAAGTAGGCGCCCTTCCGGTGGGCTCGCCAGGCCGCGGTCGCATTGGAGGCCATGGCGTTCGTGCTCAGGTAGAAGACGTTGCCGTAGCCGCCGGTGGCCAGCACCACGGCGTGGCCCGCGTGTGAGGTGATCTCGCCGGTGGTCAGGTTGCGGCAGATGATGCCCTTGGCCTCGCCGTCCTTCAGGACCAGCTCCAGCATCTCCATGCGGGTGTGGAGCTTGACCTTGCCCTCGTTCACCTGCCGCATCATCTGCTGGTAGGCGCCGAGCAGGAGCTGCTGGCCGGTCTGGCCCCTGGCGTAGAAGGTGCGGGAGACCTGGGCGCCACCGAACGAGCGGTTGTCGAGCAGGCCGCCGTACTCCCTGGCGAAGGGAACGCCCTGGGCCGCCATCTGGTCGATGATGTCGACCGACACCTCGGCCAGCCGGTGCACGTTGGCCTCACGGGAGCGGAAGTCGCCTCCCTTGACCGTGTCGTAGAACAGTCGGTGGATGCTGTCGCCGTCGTTCCGGTAGTTCTTCGCTGCGTTGATGCCGCCCTGGGCCGCGATCGAGTGGGCTCGGCGGGGCGAGTCGTGGAACGTGAAGACCTCGACGTTGTAGCCGAGTTCGCCGAGGGTGGCGGCGGCCGACGCCCCTGCGAGTCCGCTGCCGACGACCAGGATGGTGAACTTCCGCTTGTTGGCCGGGTTGACCAACTTGATGTCGAACT
Source organism: Actinomycetota bacterium (assembly GCA_039195375.1). Taxonomy (GTDB): domain Bacteria; phylum Actinomycetota; class Acidimicrobiia; order Acidimicrobiales; family SZUA-35; genus JAHELU01. The sequence goes on along the minus strand of JBCCVL010000156.1, from coordinate 2,026 downwards.
TGTGGTTCTCCCACTTGTCGGCCATCGGGCCGTCGGGGATCTTCGAATCCGGAAGCATCGGAGGCTCCTGTCGTGTCGTGGCTTGGCGGTCAGCCGAGGAGGCTGGGGTCGTACTCGATGACGTTGGTCAACACGGCGACCGGGAAGCTGACGTTCCCGATCAGGATGATGGCGGCCAAGCCCCTGGCGACGTGCCGCCTGATGTAGTTGTACTGGGGACTGTTGATGCCGAGGCTCTGGAACATCGAGTAGGTCCCGTGGAAGACGTGGATGGCCAGCATCACGTTGGCCACGATGTAGATGGTGGCGACGACCGGGTTCGACATCGAGTTCACGACGTTGGCCTGGACTTCGCCGTATTCCCATTCGTAGCCCGGGATCCAACCCCACGTGAGATCGGCCAGGTGGAAGATGAGGTAGGCCAACACGATGGCCCCGGTGTAACGCATGCTCCGGGAGGCGAAGTTGGCGGCCAGCCAGTCGCGCTTTGACTCGTACGGCCGGTTGGTCGACACGTTGAGCCGCGTCAGCGAGACGGCGGCGTGGATGTGGAGGACGAACGCACCGATGAGGCCGGCCCGGAGGATCCACAGCAGCCAGCCACGGGGGAAGATCGGGGTGAAGAGCTCCCGGAGACCCTCGGCGTAGAGATCGACGTCGTAGATCTCCTCACCGTTGTGCTCGACGATGCCCAGATACAGCTTGATGTTGCCGAAGAGGTGGAACAGCACGAAGCCGAGCAGGGCCAACCCCGTCGCCGCCATGACCCACTTCTTACCGACCGCCGTCTGGTAGAGGTTGAGGGGGAAGGGGAGCCGACGCAGCGAGGGCCGCAGGGGACGGGTGGCGCTGTTGGCGCCGGGAGCTGTCTGGGCGGCCGTAGGTGCAGCCACGGGGTGAACCTCCGCGTTGACGACGTTGACACTTCGGGGTGTTGGCGGTCCGGGGCCTCGTGTGTGGATCGTATCGGACCCTCGCCGGTCGAGCTGGACCAAGTGTCCACCGAGGTCCCGATGCTGGCCGCCAGCCGAGCCGCAGGTACGGGCACGACGACGTTCGGTGCTCCAGGAACCACCAAGCGCCGACGATAGCCCTGCCGTCACCCTCGCCAGCAAACGTGACGTGTTTTCGTCACATCGGGGATTCGGGGCTCGAGCGGGCGCCGTCGGCGGTGGCGACGAGCGCCACCATCTGCCCGACCCATCGATCGTCGAGTGGCTCGTCGGCCACGAGGATGCGGAACCACAGCGATCCGGCGACCAGCTCGGCGGCCTGGGTGACGGGCGCCGGCTCCAGGCGCGGTGCGGCCTCGGCGATGGCCTCGGTGAGGGCGCGGTGGCGGGTGGCGAGGAAGCGACGGCGGAAGCGACGGGCGAAGTCATCGTCGAGCTGGGCGAAGGCGGCGACGGCCCGCAGCCCGGGACGGGCCCAGCCGTCGACGGCGCCGGCCAGCTCGACGAGGTAGGCCCGGAGCCCGTCGAGGCCGGTCTCGCCGGCCGGCCGGCGGTCGCCGATGGATCCGGCGGCCCGGTCGAGGAGGGCATCCAGCACGATGTCAGCGGTCGTCGGCCACCGGTTGTAGAGGGTCTGGCGACTCACGCCCGCCCCCTCGGCGATGGCCAGGCGGGTCAACGAGGCCGGATCGTTGCGTCCCACCAGTCGGATGGCCTCGGCGAAGACCGCCCGTTCGACCTCGGTACTCGGCGGGCGCCCGCGACGTGGTCGCGGAGCTGGCCGGTCGCCAACGCCGGTCGGGTTCATGGACCCGTTGAACGGATGGACAGTGTTGAGCTGGTCGACAGCGCTGAGCTGATCGACAGTGTTGAGCTGGTCGACAGTGTTGAATTCATGGACATCGTGCCCACAGTAGCGATAGGTTGGACAGCATGTCCACGATTCCCTCCGACTACCACGACCTGTTGACGGCGCCGAACACGGCCGTGCTCACCACCCTGCGGGCCGACGGCGGTCCGAACGGCTCACCGGTCTGGTTCTGGTTCGACGGCGACGAGGTGGTCGTGTCGAC
>JBCCVL010000155.1:0-15114 GCA_039195375.1 Actinomycetota bacterium | reverse complement strand
CCACTGCCGCTCGTGCAGCCGGTAGCGGTCCCTGACCCGCAGCCTGAGCTCGGTCACCAGGCCGACGGCGCCGAGCGAGTGGCGGGCCAACGAGAACAGGTCGGGCTCGGTGGTGGCGTCGCAGTCGACCACGTCACCTCCCGCGGTCACCACCCGGGCGCCGGTCACGGCGGCGCTGAGGTTCCTGAGGGTCGGCCCGGTGCCGTGGGTGCCGGTCCCGGTCGCCCCGGCGATTGACTGGCGGTCGATGTCACCCTGGTTGACGAGGGCCAGTCCGCGGCGGTGCAACGGCTCGCCGAGCTGGTGGAGACGAGTCCCCGAACGGACCCGGACGACCGCCTCGTCACCGGTCGGGCCCGCGGTGGCTGCGTCGGCCACATCGCCGCCGAGCACACCCTGCCAGTTGTCGGTCTCCACCAGCAGCCCGTCCGGGGCCGCGACCCGGGAGTGGCTGTGGGCGGCGCCGACCGCCCGCACGGTCCAGCCCTCCCGCCTGGCCAGGCCGACGGCGTCGACGAAGCCGGCCTCGTCACCGGGCGAGACGACGCCGAGCGGTTCGGCCTCCTGTCGTCCGGACCAGTTGCGCCAACTCATCGCTCGATCAACTCCTTCGGGCCCGTCACGGTGCCACGTCGAGGGGGCGAGCGAAGCTCACCTCGTGGCCGGCCGGATCACGGATGTGGAAATAGCGCTCGCCCCACGGGGCGTCGGCCGGCTCCGTGTCCGGCCGGTAGCCGGCGTCGAGGAAGGCCCGGTGGACCCGGTCGGGTGAGTCGACGTGCACGATGAAACGGCCCCAGATGCCGTCCGAACTCGATCGACCCGTTTGGCCACCGCCGGTGAGATTCACGAAGTGGGGCCCGAGCCGCAGACTCGTGAACGAGGCGTCGGGTCCGCCGTAGGCGACCTCGAGCCCGGGAACCAGCCAAAACGCCACTGATGCAGCCATGTCCTCGGTGAACAAGGTGATGGCATTCAGCTCCATGCCACCCCCGGCTCCGGTCGGCTGACCTCGCTGACGAGGGTGCCCGATCCGGTCGTCGCCCACCGCCTAGAGTGGGACTGGCAGGACCGCTGCGGTCTAGAATCGACCGTCACAGGGTGATACACGCCGAACCTCGGAAGCCGTACGGGCCGGCATCTGGTGCATCGGTGGCCGGAAGGCACAGGTGAACAGCACTTCTCCCGGGGTCCCCGGGTACGAGACGACGAGGGTACTGGGAGCGGGACGGTCGACGATCGTCTTGGCCCGCCGCGTACCCGATGGCCGTGAGGTTATCGTCAAGCTGCTCGACCCTGCCAGCGAACCGGTGTTGCCGAAGTGGCTCGACCGCCGCCGCCGGGCCCTGCTGCGGCTGAGTCGAGAGGACGCCGGGCTCGTGCCCCTCCTCGACCACGGCACCGCCCCGGACGGCCGCTCGTTCGTCGTCACGCCGTGGCTGGCGCTGGGGAGCCTCCAGGACCAGATCGACCGCGGTCCGACGCCGTGGTTCCCGGCGTCCAAGCTCGTCGCCGAGGTGGCCAGGACCGTCGGCAGGCTGCACGACGATGACATCGCCATCGGCGACCTGCGCCCCTCCAAGGTGCTGCTCGAGACGGCTGACACCCCGCTGGTGTCGGTGTTCGGCATGGCCACTCGCCGCTTCGACGACGGCGGCCCCGAGTTCCGGGCTCCCGAGGCCGGCAACGACCAGCCACCGACCCCGGCGGCCGACGTCTACTCGCTTGCGCTGATCCTCTGCACCCTGGTGCTCGGCCGCAGCCCCGGCCGCGGCGAACCCGTGGAGCGCTTCCTGACCGAGGTCATCGGGCTCGTCCCGGCCAGGATCCTCGACGTGCTCGAGCACGGCCTGAACGACTCCCTGATGAACCGGTACGGCGGGGCGACGGCGATGTACCGGGCGCTGCAGCGGGCCATCGAGGCGGGCCCGGACGACGAGTCCGACGACGGCGCGCCGACGATCGACCGGAACGGCGAGGCGTCACCCGTCGACCTCGACGAGCTGCTGGCGACGTCGGCACCGTCGACCGTGGTGGCCGGGGCCCCCGACCCACTGGTGCCGTCCGGGCTGCAGGACATCGCGTTCGTCGGCACCCCGGACGAGGAGCCCGATGCCGAGGCCGACGAGTCCGGGCTCGGCGACGATCGTCTGCTGCTCCCCGCCGGGCTGGACGACATCGTGCTGGCCACGCCCGAGATGCGGGCGGCCGAGCAACTGCCGGGCGACGAGACCACACCGTTCCCCGATGCCGATGCCGATGCGATCGATCACACGTGGGCGCCGCCGACGGGTGAGCCGGATGGCACCGAGACGATCGACCTGCGGGACGACCGGGGGGCGGAGGCCGACGGGCCGGTCGCTCCCGGTTCCGAGGTCGGCGGCGGATCCGATGTGGCGGCGCGGCCAGGAGCAGACGAGACGCTCGACGACGACACGATCGACGACCTGGTCGACATCGGGGCGGTCGGCCGCTCGGTCGGCACCGCTGCGGCCGACGCCGTCGATTCGGCCGACGCGATCGACACCGTCGACACCGGAGCCCGGTCAGACGACCAAACCGATCGGGGGCCAGGCGGCGACGGGCACCAGGAGCACGACGGGGACGAGCTCGGGAGCGACGACGAGATCGTCGACCTCACCGAGCTGTTCACCCGCACCCACGAGTTCGTCTACGACCCGAGCGCCGTCACCGGCGGCGGGCCGACCGATGGCGAAGACGGTCCAGACGATGACGACGGCGGTGCCGGCCCAAACGGGACCAACGGTCACCTCGGTGGCTCGCCAGCGGCAACCACGGCGCCGGATGCCAACGGTCACACGATCGAGCGAGCCCCCGACTCGATCCCGGTGCCGCCGGTCCAGCCGGTTGCGATCGGAGCCGAGGCGGCCGGCACCGCGGTCGGTCTCGACGCCACCACCGACGACGACGGCGCAAACGCCGTCCTGGCCCCGGCACCGCCGACCATGCCGGCCAGACCGCCGCTGCTGGCGGGCGACGACGACCCGACCGACGTCTTCGAGCAGCCGATCGAGGCGAACGGGCAGCGGACGACCGACCTGCTCGACGACCCGTTCGGCCACACCGTTGGCCGCACCGTTGGCCATGCGGGCAGCGAGGCCGGTGGCGACGGCGTCGTCATCGAGGAGGAGGGCTCGATGCCCTTCGCCCCACCGGCGCCCTCCGAGGCGATCCCGTTCCCCAACATGGGTCGGGTCAGGACCGCGACCGATGACCACGGCCTCCTGGCCAGGGCCCGGGTCCGGCTCGAGCTCTTCTGGTTCCGCAACCGACGTCGGGTGGCGACGCTGGCGGCGCTGCTCGGGCTGGCCTCGATCGTCGCTGTCGTGCTGTTCTTCGCCGCTCGGGAGATCCAGTCGAGCACCAACTCGATCAGCACCGAGGGCGTCCCCCAGCCCTCGTTGACGACGGCCACCACCGGCGTCAACTACGTGTCGACCGATGCGCCGTTTGTCACCGACCTGCCGCCGACGACCGCGACAACGGTGGCGCCGGTCCGTCGCCGGCCGGCCACGACCGCGGCCGCCGGTCCCAGCTCGGCCACCGCCCCACCGACGAGCGAATCGACCACCGAACCGCCGACGACCGAGCGGGCGACGACGACCAACCCGCCCCCGACGGACGAGACAACGACCACCCGCCGCCGTCGCACCACCACCCAGCCGACGACGACCAACCCGCCGACGACGGACGAGACAACGACCACCCGCCGCCGTCGCACCACCACCCGGCCGACGACGACCAACCCGCCGACGACGGAGGAGACCACCACCAGCCGCCGTCGCACCACCACGACCGAGGCAACGACGACCACCGACGTGCTGCCTCCGACGACCGAGGACGAGGATCCGCCAGACGAGGACGACGGCGCGGCGGCTGCGCCCGCGCTCGGCCAACCCACCCTGGTCGCCGTCGACGGTGACTCGGCGTCGATCACCTATCGGAGCGACGACTGCGTCGCCACCCAGTTCCGCCTCCGCGGCAGCGACGGGTCGGTCCAGTCCGGCGCCAGCAGCGGGTACGACGCCGCAGTCCAGTGCGCGCTGGCCTGGAACCTCGACTTCAACGCGGGGCGGGGCTCCGAGCTGACGCCGGGGGTTGCCTACACGCTGACCGTGACGGTGAAGAACGTCGCCGACCGGACGGCGTCGGCCCGTCTCGACTTCACCACCCCGACCTGACCGGACCGCCGGCGTCCGGGCCCGGCTTGACTCGGGGCTGCCCGGGGGCCGGCATGAGGCATCGGTCACGGCCGGTGCGGGGAGTTCGTTGGGGTCGCAGTCCCCGTCTATGTTGTTTTGGTGAGCGAAGTATCTCCGGCCAAGCCGGTACGTGAAGAGCGCCAACCACCACGCAGCGAGATCGACGAGGTGGTCCCCGGGATCCTCCGCCTCCAGCTCCCGATCAACTTCCCCGGCCTCGGCCACGTCAACTGCTACGTGATGGAGGACGCCGACGGCATCGCCCTCGTCGATCCCGGGCTCCCGGGCCTCAGCACCTGGCGGACCCTGAAGCGCCAGCTCGGCTCGGTCGGCATCCCGATCTCCCGGGTCCACACGGTCGTGGTCACCCACTCCCATCCCGACCACTTCGGGCAGGCCACCCGGTTCCGCCGGCAGTGCGGCGCCGAGATCATCACCCATCGTCAGTTCCGGACGTTCCTCGACCCCGAGGCGGAGGCCGACGACGAGGAGACCCACACGATCCTCGACACGGTGCCGGACGGAGACGGTCACGGCGGCGGGCAGGCGGCCCCGGTCGAGGGGCCGGCGGTGATGCCCCGTCCCGTGCCGGACGGACCGCTCGTGCGGGAGACACCGTGGGGCGGCAAGCCCTACGAGCTCCCGCTCAGCCGCCGTATCCGGTATCGGGCCATGCGCATGGCCGCAGGGCGCTTCATCACCCCGACCCGACCGACCCGCCGGGTCGACGACGCCGACGTGCTCGAGCTCGGCGGGCGTGGCTGGGTGTCGGTCCACACCCCCGGCCACACCGAGGACCACCTGTGCCTCTGGGACCCGGACGGCGGGGTGATGATGAGCGGCGACCACGTGCTCCCGACGATCACCCCCCACATCTCGGGTCTGACGACGGCCCGAGACCCGCTTGCGCAGTTCTTCGACAGCCTCGACCGGATGAAGGGCTTCTCCGGCGTGCAGTCGGTGCTCCCCGCCCACGGGCTCGAGTTCACCGACCTCGCCAGTCGAGCGGACGACATCATCCGCCACCACGAGGACCGTCTGCAGACCTTGCGGGAGGCCGGTGAGCGGCTGGGCGACGGCACGGTCGAGGAGTACATGCGGGAGCTGTTCCAGCCGCGATCCTGGGGTCCGATGGCCGAATCCGAGACGTACGCCCACCTCCAGCACCTCGCACTCTGTCATCAAGCTGACATACACGCAGATGGGCCGATGCTCCGGTATCGGATGCGCGACTGACCGACCGGTCAACTTCACCTGCGGAAACGCCGCTTGCGCAGCGAGATATCCCAGACCGATAGTTCAAAGCACGCCGATCTCGGTTGCCGCCGCGCATGACAGCGTCGTCGTACGTCTGAAAATGGTCTGTTACTTGTCCAAGACGGTTGACGATGCCGACGGGACTGCCAACCAGGCCGAGGTGTATAGTTCGTTCAAGAAGGCGGATGATTGTGGCTAGTGATGTGGTCTGCCTTCGAACTTGTTCGTTCTGAGCCGGTGGACGCGTCCGCTCCATTGTGACGCCCGTCGGCCCGAGTTCGGGGTGTGGCCGATGCGCGGCGGCACGGCCACACCCCTCTCTTCGCCTCGAGCCGGGGCCGGAGCACCTCCCCGACATCGGCGTGCGGGCTCGACGGGGGGAGAACTAGCGTTCGGGCATGTCGAGCACACCCGACCCCGATGCCCTGAAGCAGTTCTCGTTCACGGTCTGGACCTACAAGATGGGCGAGCAGGTGTCGCTGCTGATCCACCTTGGCGACCGGCTCGGTCTGTACCGGGTCCTGCACGGCGCCGGTCCCCTCACCTCGGACGAGGTCGCCGACCGAGCGGGCCTCGACGAGCGGTTCGTGCGGGAGTGGCTGCTCGGCCAGGCCGCCGCCCGGCTCCTCGACCGCAACGGCGACGGCCGGTTCGAGCTGACCGACGTGCAGGCCGCGGTGTTGGCCGACGAGGAGCACTCGCTGAGCTTCGCCATCGGCGCGTTCCGGGGCGGCACGAGCCCCGAGGCCATCGATGCCCTCGTCGAGTCGTTCCAGACCGGGCTCGGGATCACCTACGAGCAGCAGGGACCGGCGGCCGCCGCCGGCCTTGCCCGGATGACCGGGCCCTGGTCCCGGCTGGCCCTGACCTCGGTGATCCTGCCCGCCCTCGACGGCGTGGTGGCCAAACTGGAGGCCGGGGCGACCGTCGTCGACATCGGCTGCGGGGGCGGCGTGACCGCAACGACGATCGCAGCGGCGTTCCCGAACTCCCGCTGCATCGGCTACGACCCCTCGTCGATCGCCATCGACATGGCCAGGCAGCGGGCGAGCGACGCCGGACTCGACAACGTCTCGTTCGTCGACGGCACCGCAGCCGAGCTCCCCGCCGACACCGCCGCCGACCTCGTGCTCTGCTTCGACTGCCTGCACGACATGCCAAGACCAGACCGGTCCCTGTCCGCAATCCGGTCAGGGCTGGCCCCGGACGGGACGCTCCTGATCAAGGACATCCGCAGCACCGGCGACTTCGATCGCGACCGCCGCAACCCGCTGCTCGCCATGTTCTACGGGTTCTCGGTCACCTCGTGCCTCCAGTCGGCGTGCTCCGAGCCGGGAGGCATGGGATTGGGGACCCTCGGTCTCTACCCTGAGCGGATGGAGGAGCTCGTGAACGCCGCCGGATTCGCCTCGTTCACCCGCCACGAGTTCGACGACGCGGCCAACCTCTACTACGAGGCCCGGCTCGTTTGACCGTCCGGGCGGGCGGCCGCAGCGCGGGTGGACGGCGACTCGCCGGCGACCGCAGGGTGCTCGACCGGGGGCGACCAGCCGACGGTGACCTCACGGCGGTGAACACATGGCGGTGAGCACATGGCGGTGATCAGCTGCGGCCACTGTGGCGGGACGCACGGCTCGGTTGCCGAGGTCCGGGCCTGCGCAACGGACCACCCGGTCGATGGGCCCGGCGGTGTGCCGTCGCCACCCGAGCCGTCGCCGGTCAGCCGGCCCGGTCCGGAGGGAGCTCGCAGCTCCCGACGGTCCGCGCCGTCGACGTCGCCAGGGGGGCGGCTTGCGGCCAGACGAAGCGACCGTCCGACGCCCTCCTCGGGCGCAACCGGTGACCGTTCGGGGTCCGGCCGGGGCACGGTGCTCCCGCCGCTGCCAGCGGAACTGACACCGGCGGACCTGGCCGGGCCGGATGCCCTCGGTCGCAGCCTGCTCATCGGCCCCGACGCCGAGGTGCCGGCACCGTGGGACGGCGCCGACGAGGTGGCCGTCGATGCCGGGGCCGAACCGGGTGTGGTCGAGCGGCTCCACCGAGCCTGGCGGGAACGCCGACGCCTCGTCATCCGCTGGTCCGGTCCGCTTCCCGACCCCGACCCCGTCACCACCGACGCATTCCACCGGCTCGGTCCCGACCATGAGCTGGGCGGCGAACGGCTCCACTTCGCCGTCACCGCCAACGCCGTCGACGCCCGCGACCACCAGGTGGCGTTCGAGCCCCTGCAGCTGGCCATGGCCGCCGGAGCCTCGACCGCCCAGTCGTCTGGCGAGACGGCGCCGTCGACCGAGGCCCCGAGCGCCGACGTCAGGTTGACCGACGGGAGCCGGCACCTCGTCGACGGGGGCCCACTCGACCTCGACCTCCCGGCGGTGGTCGGCTCCCTCGTTCCCCGGGTCCACCTGATCGGCGGATCGCTCCGGCCGCTCCGGGTGCGGGGCGCGCCGAACGCCGACCTGGCCCCCGATCAGCTGACCGCCGTCGCCCACCGCACCGGGGCGGCCCGGATCCTCGCCCCCGCTGGCTCGGGCAAGACCCGGGTCCTGACCGAGCGGAGCCGCCACCTGGTGGCCGACTGTGGCGTCGCCGCCCGCTCGGTCTGCATGGTGGCCTTCAACCGCCGAGCCAAGGACGAGATGCGGGACCGGTTGACCGACGTCGCCGCCCTCGACATCCGGACGCTCAACAGCCTGGCCCTGGCCCTGGCCACCGGCTCGGGCCCGTTCCGGGCCGGCGGCGAGCCGGACCGCCGGCTGGCCACGATCGACGAGCCCGAGGCCAGGCGGCTGCTCGATCGGATCCTCCCCGGCCGGCGCCGCAAGCGGCTGACCGATCCGCTGGAGCCGTGGATCGATGCCCTGTCGGCCTGTCGACTCGGTCTGCGCGACCCGGAGGAGATCGAGCGCAGCTACGGCGGCGACGTGGCCGACTTCCCCCAGATCCTCGAGCGGTATCGGGCTGAGCTAGCCCGGAGAAACGCGCTCGACTTCGACGAGCAGATCCTGCGGGCCATCGACCGGCTGTTGACCGACCCGGCGGCCAGGCGAACCGCCCGCTCCGTCGCCCCGCTCCTGCTGGTCGACGAGTTCCAGGACCTGACACCGGCCCACCTCCTGCTGCTGCGGATCCTGGCCGGACCGGCCGGCGAGATCTTCGCCGTCGGCGACGACGACCAGACGATCTACGGCTACGCCGGCGCCTCACCGGACTGGCTGATCGAGTTCGAGCGGTTCTTCCCCGGCGCGGCCGACCACCACCTGACGGTCAACTACCGCTGCCCCGATGGCGTCGTCGCCGCCGCCGTCAACCTGCTCAGCCACAACCGGCGCCGGGTGACCAAGACGATCGACGCCGGGCCGGGGGCCGAGCCCGATGGCCTCATCGTCCTCGGGGGCGAACCGCAGCAGGGGCTGGTCGACCACGTCGGCCGGCTCGTCGGCGACGGGGCCGAGCCGACCGACATCGCCGTCCTGGCCCGGGTCAACGCCTCGCTGCTGCCGGCGGCGGTGCACCTGGCCGAGGCCGGCGTGCCCGTCGTTCGCCCGTGGGGTCTGGGGCCCGAGATCCTCGACCGCTCCGGCGTCGGCGCCGCCCTGGCCTGGCTGCGGTTGACCACCGGCCCGGCGAAGGGCTTCGCGTCGGACGACATCCGCCTCGCCCTCCGCCGCCCGCCCCGGTCGCTGCATCCGCGGGTCGCCGACTGGGCCTGTGAGCAGCGGTCGCTCTCCGACCTGGCTGCGCTGGCCGGCCGGCTCAACACCGAGCGCGAGTCCGAGACCGTCGGCGCCTTCGCCGACGACATCGCCCGGTTGCGTGACGCCGCAGCGGACGGCGCCACCACCGAGGAACTGCTCACCACCGTCTACGACGAGATCGGGCTCCTCGGCGCAGCCTCGCAGCTCGACACCTCGCAGCGGAGCGCCAGGCGGGCGGCCCACGGCGACGAGCTGGCCGCGGTCCGGGCCATCGCCGGGCTCCACCCGGAGCCGGCCACATTCGACTCCTGGCTCCGCTCACACCTGGCCGCCATCCCCGCCTACGACCCGAACGAGCCGCGTCGAGCGGTGACGCTGGCCACCATCCACACGACCAAGGGCCTCGAGTGGCCCCACGTGATCGTGCACGACGTCCGCGGCGATCTGCATCCCCACCAGCTGGCCACCGACACCGAGGAGGAGCGGCGGATCTTCCACGTTGCGGTGACCAGGGGCCGTCGCTCGGTCGCCATCGCCCCGTCCGGGCCGCCGTCGCCGTTCGTCGAAGAGCTGGCCCGGCTCCGCCCGACCGACGAGCCGTGGCCGACCGAGCCGATCGTGTCGGCCGGGGCCGGGGGGACGGGCAACGGCAGCGGCCGGTCGACCAGAGCCGGCAAGGGCGGGCCGGCCGAGCGGGCCGAGCCGGGCACGCCACGGGAGGCGGCCCTTCGGGACGTGCTCGCCTCGTGGCGGCGGGAGCGCTCGAAGGCCGACGGCGTGCCGGCCTACGTCGTGTTCGACAACAAGACCCTCGACGCCATCGCCAGGGTCGAGCCGGCCTCCCTCGGCGACCTCGGGGCCATCAGCGGGATCGGTCCGGCCAAGCTCGAACGCTACGGCGCCGACGTGCTCGGCCTCGTCGCCTCCTTCGACGAGGACTGAGCCTCGGAGGGCCCGATGCGGGGCCTCGGCCGGGCTCGACCTGCTCGACGCCCGTCTGGCCAAAAGCCCGCGGTCCCCCGCCGAGGCTCTAGCGTTGGCGCCATGGCCAACGCTCCCGACTTCTCGTTCGCCGACCTGCTCCCCCTCGGCGAGGACACGACGCCCTACCGCCTGCTGACCACCGACGGCGTCGAGGAGCTCCGACTCGGTGACCGCACCTTCCTCCACGTCGACGACGAGGCGATGCGGCTGCTGTCGGCCGAGGCCATCAGGGACATCTCCCACCTCCTCCGCCCCGGTCACCTGCAACAGCTGGCCGACATCCTCGACGACCCCGAGGCATCGGCGAACGACCGCTTCGTGGCCACCGAGCTGCTGAAGAACGCGTCGATCGCCGCCGGTTTCGTGCTCCCTGGCTGCCAGGACACCGGCACCGTGATCATCAAGGGCAAGAAGGGCCAGCACGTGCTGACCGACGGCAACGACAAGGTCCCCCTGGCCAGGGGCGCCTACGACACCTACCAGGCGTCGAACCTGCGGTTCTCCCAGATGGCCCCGCTGTCGATGTGGGACGAGCGCAACACCGGCACCAACCTGCCGGCCGAGATCAAGCTCGAGGCCACCGAGGGCTCGGCCTACACGTTCATGTTCATGACCAAGGGCGGCGGGTCGGCCAACAAGAGCTTCCTGTTCCAGGAGACCAAAGCCATCCTCAACCCGACGAGCCTGATGGCGTTCCTCGACGAGAAGCTGCGTCTGCTCGGCACGTCGGCCTGCCCGCCGTACCACCTCGGGCTGGTCATCGGCGGCACGTCGGCCGAGTTGGCAGTGGAGACGGCCAAGCTGGCCTCGACCCGCTACCTCGACAGCCTGCCGACCGAGGGCTCCCCGGCCGGTCATGGCTACCGGGACGTCGAGATGGAGCACGAGATCCTGGAGCTCACCCGCCGGTTCGGGATCGGGGCCCAGTTCGGCGGCAAGTACTTCTGCCACGACGTCCGGGTCATCCGACTGCCTCGCCACGGCGCATCGCTCCCGGTCGGCGTCGCCGTGAGCTGCTCGGCCGACCGCCAGGCGTTGGCCAAAATCACGGCCGAGGGGGTGTTCCTCGAGGAGCTGGAGCGCGATCCGGCCCGTTTCCTGCCCGAGGTGACCGAGGACGATCTGTCGACCGACGTGGTTCGGGTCGACCTCGATCGGCCGATGGCCGAGATCCGGGCCGAGCTGAGCCGCTACCCGGTCAAGACCAGGCTGTCGCTGACCGGCACGCTCGTCGTCGGTCGCGACATCGCCCACGCCAAGATCAAGGAGCGGCTCGACGCCGGCGAGGAGATGCCCGAGTACCTGCGGGAGAACCCGATCTACTACGCCGGCCCGGCCAAGACCCCGGACGGCTACGCCTCGGGCTCCTTCGGCCCGACCACGGCAGGTCGCATGGACTCCTACGTCGAGCAGTTCCAGGCCGCCGGCGGTTCGATGGTGATGCTGGCAAAGGGCAACCGGGGCCAGCAGGTCACCGACGCCTGCAAGCGGCACGGGGGCTTCTACCTCGGTTCGATCGGCGGGCCGGCGGCCCGGCTGGCCAAGGACTCGATCCGCTCCGTCGAGGTGCTGGAGTACCCCGAGCTCGGCATGGAGGCGGTGTGGCGCATCGAGGTCGAGGACTTCCCGGCCTTCATCGTGATCGACGACAAGGGCAACGACGTCTACGCCGAGACGGCGCGGCCGATCGACCTCAAGCTGTAGGCGGCGTCGCCGTCACGGCTCCGGGCGGTACCCGGCGGTCGGTGCCGCTCAGCTGACAATCGTCACCCCGCCGTCGACGACGAGCACCTGACCGGTGGCGTAGCGGGCCCGGATCAGGCCGAGGGTGGCCTCGGCGCAGTCGGCCGGCGTGGCTGAACGACCGAGCGGGGCGATCTTGGCCACCTGGGCGTGCTGGGCGTCCCAGGTCTCGGTCCACGGTGTCTCGACCAGCCCGGGGGCCAGCGCATTGAACCGGATCGGACCGTACGACTTGGCCAACAGGGTCGTCATCTGGTTCAGGGCAGCCTTGCTCATCGAGTAGGCGATCGACGAGCCGACCGGCCGGACCCCGGCGATCGAGGTCACGGTGACGACGCAGGCATCGTCGGACTGCTGCAGCAGCGGGATGGCGGCCTTGGTCAACCACCAGGTGCCGTAGACGTTGACCTGGAAGGTCTTGTCGAAGATCTCGTCGGTGAGCCCGTCGAGCCGGCCGTGGGGCACGACGGTGGTCCAGCCGGCGTTGTTGATCAGGATGTCCAGACCCCCGAACGCCTCGACCGTGGCGTCGAGCAGCGCCTGACCGTTGGCCTGGTCGGAGATGTCCGCCTGGACGTAGGTCGACGGACCCGGCAGCGAGTCGGCGACCGCCCGTCCGGCCTCGACCGAGCTGGCCGAGTTGACGACCACCGAGGCCCCGGCCGCCGACAACCGGCGGGCGATCTCCTCGCCGATACCGCTCGACGAACCGGTGACGAGGGCCACCCGCCCGGCCAGTTCTTGGCTGGTCTCCTCTGGCATGCCGACCTCCCGTCGTCAGGGTCATGACGCAACCGCTGCGCCGCCCGAGGCACCGTACCGGGCCGCCGTCGGCGGTGCGAGACGGCTGCGACCGCCAACCGGCGATCGCCGGATCGGTCGCCCGGCGCGGCCCGAGGGGGGATCGGAGCGGTCAGGCCGCCGTGCGAGGCTGGCCGGACACGCCGAGTGCGTCGGCCAGTCGGGTCCGCTGGTGCCGGAACCGCTGCGGTCCGCCGGACAGGACCCAGAGCAGCACGAGGCCGATCAGCTCCAACAGGTGGCTGGCCTCGGTGACGGCGGCCGTCCGACCGGCGCCGAGGTCGACGACGGCGGCGACGAGGGTCGCCAGCCCGAGTGCGCCGGCCAGCGGGACGAGGCCGACGGCCCGCTCGGGCTGCCTGGCGGCCCACAGCAGCCCGATCCCGAGCGCCACCCCGAACGTGCCGAGGTGCCGGCCCTGGTGGCCACCGTCGGCCAGGCCGACGAGCAGCGGGACATTGAGCACCACGAGCGAGGCGGCGATGACCCCGAGGGCATAGCGGACCCACTCCCCCGGTCCGGCGTGGGGAACGGCCAGGTTGGCCACCACACGCCCCGCCAGGTCGTCCGGCGCCGTCGACCGTCGGAGGACCATGGTCCGCCGGAGACCGTAGGCTGCCTCCTCCCACGCCCGACAGCCGGCGCAGGACGCCAGGTGGCGATCGATGGTGGCGGTCTCCTCGACCCCGGCCTCGCCGTCGATCCGAGCCGAGATCAGCGATCGGGCCGTGCTGCAATCGGTCGTACCGGGATCCCTGCGCTCCATACCTCCAGTGGTCGGGGTGGTGCGCCGTTTGGTTCCCGTGTCGTGGCACACTTCCTGGGTGGATCTGCTCGCCGACCTGCTCGACCGGGCCAGCGCCGGCGATCAGGCCGCCCTGGAGTCCTTCGTCCGCCACACCCAGGACGACGTGTGGGCGGTCTGCCACCACCTGGGTGACCCGGACACGGTCGAGGACCTCGTGCAGGACACCTACGCCAGGGCGATCCGGTCCCTCGACAGCTATCGCCGAGAGGGCCCGGCCAGGAACTGGCTGCTCACGATCGCCCGCCGGACCTGCGCCGACGCCACCCGCAAGCGGATCGTCCGCCGTCGCCACCGGGCCGACCAACCGGTCGACGACGAGGCCCACCACGATCCCGACCTGACGGTCGTCGACGAGCTGCTGACCGTGTTGGACGACGAGCGCCGAGAGGCGTTCGTGCTGACCCAGCTCGCCGGTTGCTCCTACGAGGACGCAGCCGGGATCCTCGGCTGCCCGGTCGGCACCGTCCGCAGCCGGGTGTCACGGGCCCGCCGCCAGCTGCTGGCCGAGCTCGACGCCAGACCAGAGGGCGAGGCCGGGACCGGGTCGTAGGTCCGGCGCGGCCGGGCCCCGCCGACGGGCGGGAACCAGAGATGCCGCCCGTGCGACCTCCGTTCAGGTGGGCGCCCGATTCGGGCCGCCGACGCCCCCCGAAACCCCCCACACGAGACACATCCATCGAGGAGAGTCCCATGAACCAGCTGTCTTCCCGCACGCGCCTCGGCGCCGGCCTGGTCGCCCTGGCTGCGGTCGGTGCCGCCTGTGGTTCCGATTCCGGTGGTGTCGAGGCCACGGGCGCCTGGGCGAGGCCGAGCGCGATGATGACCGACGCCGCCGCCGTCTACATGGTGCTCGACGCCGACGAGGAGACCACGATCGTCTCCGCTGCGGTATCGAGCGACATCGCCGGCAGGACCGAGCTGCACGAGACCGTGGCGATGGACGAGATGCACGAAGACGGCGAGCACGACCACGAGGACGGGGAACACGAACACGAGGACGGCGAGCACGAGGACGGGGAACACGAGCACGGCGATGACGAGGCCATGGGCGACGTGGCGATGATGATGCAGGAGCTCGACGGCGGCATCACGATCCCGGCCGACGGCGAAGTCGTGCTGGAGCCGGGTGGCCTGCACGTCATGCTGCTCGACCTGCCGGCGCCGCTCGAGGAGGGTGAGACCTTCGACGTCACGTTCACCGACGACGCCGGCGACGAGTTCACCGTCGAGGTCGAGGTGCGGAGCGAGGCTCCCTGATCGACTCGGACGCTGCGATGGCGGCGGCGACCATGGCCACGAGCCCGGTCGCCGCCGCTCCGGCGACGACCAGCCGGTCGAGCCACTCCGGGGCGACCGTTGGGATCAGCGCCCGGACGACCGACTCGCGCCGGAGCCAGGCCCAGATCAGCAGCTCGACGGCGGCCAGCGCAAGGGCTGCGGGCAGGACGAGGGCCCGCAACGGTGAGGCCAGGAGCTGCCGCCGAACGACGAGCAGGGCGGCGCCGACCGCGACGGCGGCCAGCGCCGGCAACAGCCACTGACTCGCCCCCGGAGCCGCCTCGGCTGGGAGGCCGAGCACCGAGCCGATGCCGACGACCGT
>JBCCVL010000154.1:0-15134 GCA_039195375.1 Actinomycetota bacterium | reverse complement strand
GAAGGCATCGGCCCAGGGGTGGTCCGGCCCGGCCCGGTCAGCGGTCAGCTCGCCGGCCAGCTCCCGGAGCTCGGGGTCGGTGAGGGCCCGGAGGTTGAGGCGGTAGCTGTCGGGGTTGGCCTCGATGTGGGCGGCCATGGCCCTGGCGAAGGCGGCGAGCCGCTCGTCGGGGGCCTCCACCACATCCGAGCCGGCGGCAACGGCGGCGACCTGCTCGACCCAGTCGGCCAGGACGGCCTCGGCCAGGGCCCGCTTGTTGGGGAAGTAGTGGTACACGAGGCCCTTCGAGCAGCCGGCGTTGGCCGCGATGGCGTCGACGGTCGTCCGTTCGAGGCCGCGGTCGGCGAACAGCTCCAGACCGGCCCGCATCAGGAGCCGGCGAGTCTCGGCCCGCTGCTCGGCGTTGGTGTCGGGGTTGCGTCCCACGGGTCGAGTATCGCCCGATCGGGGCAGGGTCGGTCACCCGGCGAGGAGGGCCAGGCACAACAGTCCGAGCCCGATCAGCACCACACCGGCCGCCCGGAAGCCGGCGTCGCCCCGCTCGGCCTGCTCGAGCGATCGCAGACCGATCGACGGGACGAGCAGCGACAGCGAGACCTTGGCGCCGAGCAGATGACCGTAGACGGTCAGGATGACGGCCCAGCCACTCCACACCTGGTGGAAGGCGACGATGATCGCCGCCGGCCACAGTTCGAGCAGGAAGCTGCGGGTGATCACGGCCGTCCGGCCACCGGCGCCGAGGTCGTTGAAGTAGCGGCGCCAGAGCGCCGGCTGCACGACGTGCGACACGCCCATCAACAGGAACGGCAGGGCGAGCAGCCGTTGGACGAATTCGGCGGTGGCGGCGGCGTCAAACACCGACGTCGCTCCGCTCGACCGTCTGGCCGTCCGGCTGGCTGCGACCTCGGCGCCGTCGCAGGATCCAGCCGGCGGTGAGGGCGACGATGGGGATCAGGACCAGCAGCTCGCCCCGACCGGCTCGGATCAGGGCGGTTCCGGCGGTCAGGATGACCGCCCACTTGACGACGACGTAGGCGACGACGGCGGCGAGCGCCCGCCCGGTCGGGGCGGAGGGGAGGCGACGACGAGAGCTCATGGTGTCGAGTCTAGATCATTGACTGACTAGTCAGTCAATCTATCGAGCGGCAGTGCCGATCGGCGACGGCCGGGGTCGGCGAGCCGGCCTCGCCCCAGGCGGCCGCGTGGGTGCTCGGGCCGGGTGGGCTCGGACCGGCGGCTTGGACCGACGCTCCGGCGGACCGACGCTCGGGCGGCGCGGAGTTCAGCCCCGGCGGGAGCGTTCGTCGGTGGTCGAGGACCCGTCCGTGACGGTCGGATCGGGCGGGAGCACCGTGAAGGTGACCGTCGGGTCGGTGCTGCCGGTGACGGTCGGCTTGGTGATCGTGCCGGTGATGGTCGGACCCGTGACGGTCGGTCCGGTGATCGTCGGGAACGTCGGCCGGGTGATGGTCGGCAGCGTGAGGGTCGGGAGGGTGATCGTCGGGAGGGTCACCGTCGGGAGGGTCAGCGTCGGGAGTGTCACCGTCTCGCTGGTCGGCGGCTCGGTGTCACTGGTCGGCGGCTCGGTCGGCTGGGTGGCCGTCGTCGCCGTCGTCGGCGGCCGGGTCGGCGGTGGCTCGGTCTCGACCGGCGGCAGGGAGCTGGTGGTGAAGCGGACGGCGCCGGACGAGCGCCGATCGTCGACCGACGGACCGGCCGGTGGCTCCGACCCGATGGCCGTTGCCGACGTCGACGTCGACGAGACGCCGCGGACCCGGAGCGGCTCGTTCGGGTCGGACGAACGCCCGCTCAGGCTGACCAGTCCGACGACCGCGACGACCAGCACACTCAGGGCGGCCAGCAGCGAGTGCCGCTTGGCGTTGCTGAGCCGGAACTCCATGAGCCACCGCCGCCAGTCCACACTCGACACAACGTCGACCGGGCGTGAATGTGTACGGGTCGGGCCCGGCTACGAGGCCGGACTCCGGTCGAGGCGGCGCGTGCCCTGGACGGCCGGCTTGGCCGGGTCGATCACGAACCGGGGTGGCCCGAGCGTCATGTCGGCGGTGCAGGCCACCGCGACCACCGGGTACACGGGGTCGATGCCGACCGACCCGAGCGCCGCGGCGTCGTAGCGGTCGAGACGGGCGGTGCCCCGGTCGGCGTTGGTGTACTCGTAGCCGGGGTCGACCTGCACGATCAGCGCCTCCCCGTCGCCGCCGTCAGCACCGTCACTGCGTCCGTCGTCTGCGACCCGCACCAGGTGGAGGTTGTCGAACAGCTCGAGGTCGGAACCGGCGACCGGTTCCGGGTCGTCGAGGGCGGCGTCGAGCACGACGGAACCGTCGATCGTGACCGAGCCGGCGATGCGGTCGTGGCGACGGCTGAGGCTCACGTCGTCGACCGCGACCACGTCGTAGCCCCAACCCCGACGGAGGGCATCGGCGGCCGCTGTCGAGTCGGTTGCCCCGGCGATCAGGAGGCCACGTGGTCGGATGCCGGCCCGCACGATCAGCCGGACCATTGCCAGGGTGAACGGGCCGACCGGACTCTCGGGGAACCGGCACACGCTGAACGTGGCGTAGGGCGGGATGCTCGGGTGCAGGCCGGGCGGGGTGCGGGTCAGCGCCGGCTCCTCGGCCACCTCGAAACTGACCTGCAGGGTCTCGGCCCCCGGCAACATCCACGGTTCGGGGTCGAGCCCGTCGACGACGGGAGCAGCGGGGATGGCGGCGGCGAGATCGAGCGTGCCGAACACGGGCATCAGGCGCCGCCCCCGCCACCGGCGGCAGCCCCGACGGCATCGGCCGGCGACCGCTCGGCCGCCGCCCCGTCGGAGGCGTCATCGGTGAAGTGGGGCATGACCTCGGTGGCGAACAACCGCAGGCTGTCGAGCACCTGCTCCTGGGGGATCGTCTCGGCCGCGTTGAGCAGGAACTGGACCCGGTCGACGCCGGTCGCCTCCCACTTCTTCAGCTCCCGCACGATCTGATCGGGGTTGCCGACCGCGATCCCCTCCGGTGGCTCCTTGAGGTCACCCGGGCTGGAGGCCCGCTTGCGGGCCCCGGACAGCAGCCCGGCGGTCGGGTAGGCCCTGGTCGGGTAGACCTCCTTGGCCATGTCGAGCTGGCCGGCCATGTACTGGAAGTGGCCCATCATCTGCCGGCCGGTCATCACCCCGGTCTCGGAATCGTCGTGGCAGAACAGGAAGTTGATGGTGTTGAGCTGGTCGTTGACGAACTCGCCAACGGGGTCGCAGTGCTGGATGCGGTGGCGGTAGGCCTTCACCTTCCGCTCCTGCTCGGCGAACGTCGTGAAGTTGACGCCGAGGCAGCCGAGGCCGCGGTCGGCGGCGTCGTCTTCGGTCCCCGGGCTCGACACCGCCACCCACATCGGCGGGTGGGGCTTCTGCACCGGCTTCGGCAGCACCGCCCGTGACGGCATCGAGAAGAACCGACCCTCGTGGCTGAACCGCTCCTGGGTCCACATCTTGGGGAGCACGTGCACGAACTCGTCCCACGACTTCTTGGTGTCGTCCGGGTTGGCCTGGAAGCCGCCGAGCTCGGTCCACGTGGCCGAGCGTCCGGTCCCCATCTCGAGGCGGCCGCCGGACAGCACGTCGAGCACGGCGGCCCGTTCGGCGATCCGGATCGGGTGGTTGAACTGGGGCACACACGTCACGATCCCGTGGCCGACCCGGATCCGCTCGGTCTTCATCGCGCAGGCGGTGAGGAACAGCTCGGGGGCCGAGCAGTGTGAGTACTCCTCGAGGAAGTGGTGTTCGACGGCCCACACCTGGTCGAAGCCGAGCTGGTCGGCCAGCTCCACCTGCTCGAGTGAGCGCTCGTAGACGAGGCGCTCGTTGTCCTCGAACGGTCGTGGCACCGACAGCTCGTAGAAGATGCCGAAGTTCATGGTCGTCCCCCTGGTGACGTCCCCCTGCGTGTCGAACCATCGTAGATCGGGGTTGAAATCGGGGGGTAGCCGACGGCCCCGGCCGCCATCCTGTTCTCCATGGATCTGGCTGCGACCGACCTCGTTGCCCTGGCCGTCGACGTCGTCCGCCGTCGATACGGCCTGGTGCCGACCGCGACAACGGTCGTCGCCGCCCACTCGTTCAACACGGTGCTGCGGATCGACGTCGATGGCGAGGCGTCGCCGCTGGCCCTGCGGGTCGGGACCGGGCCCCGCATCCACGAGCCCGGCGTCGAGGACGTCGAGGCGGGCTGGCTCGACGACCTGGCCGACGCCGGGTTGCCGGTGCCACGCAACCGGCCGGCGAGCGACGGGGCCCGCTGGGTCGGCCACCCGACGCCAGGCGAGCCGGACGGGACGACGGCGGCCGGCCCGGCCGGTCGGCCGACGCTCGTCTGCACCCTCTTCGGTTGGGTCGACGGCGAACCACTGCGGGACCGGCCGACCTCCAGCGGACTGGCGGCGGCCGGCGCCGCACTGGCCGGCATCCATCAGCGGGCGGCGGCGCAGCCATCGCCCGCCGACGTGCCCCGGCGCCTCCGGGCCGATCGGGCGATCGGCTTCGAGGCCGGCGATCACCTGCGGCACCTGGCCGATCGGCCGTGGTCGACACGGTTGCCGAACGTCTGGCCTGCGGTCGCGGAGGCGGTCGAACGGACCCAGGCCACGATCGACGAGCTCTGGCGCTCCCCGCCCCACGATCCCCACCTGCTGCACGGCGACTTCGGTCCGCACAACGTGCTCGTCGCCGACGACGGGGTTCGGGTGATCGACTTCCAGGACCTGCAGGTCGGCTTCGACCTCCAGGACGTCGCGCTGGCGACGGACACTCTCACCCGACGCCACCCCGACCTCGTCGAGCCGTTTCACCGGGGCTACGCCTCGGTCCGCCCGCTACCGGACGTGTCACCGGCGCTGGCCGCCGCCCTCCGAACGGCCCGAGACCTCACGATCGCCAACCTGGCCATGGCCACCCCCGGCACCGGGATCACGGACCTCCTCGACGAGACCCTGAACCGGATCGTGTGGCCAGGACAGCGATGACGAGGGAGACGAGGGAGGACGCGGCGGGCCAGGCTCGGCCGCAGGGCAGGCAGCGCTAGGATCCGGGGCGTGGACCGGTTCGAGGCCGCAGCGCTGACCCACATGCTGGTGGTGACCGACGTCGAGGCCAGCTGCGACTGGTACGTCGACGTGCTCGACGCCTCGGTGTACGGCGAGTACGGCGGCACCTCGGTCGTGCTCGACCTGCTCGGCCACTGGCTGCTGCTCGTGACCGGGGGCGAGCCGTCACCGGACAAGCCGACGGTGACCCTCGCTTCGCCGGTCGACCCCGACCGGGTCAGCGGACAGATCATCTTCCGGGTCGACGACTGCGCCGCAACCCACGAGCTGCTGGCGGCCCGCGGGGCGGCGTTCCTCACCCCGCCGTTGGATCGGGGCGGTGAGATCCGGGCCTTCTTCCGCGACCCGGACGGCCACCTCTTCGAGATCTCCCAGCTGACCTGAGTCGAACCGCCTCGTACGACGGGGCCAAAAACCGCCCGGGTGGGCTCGCCCCCGAGACGAGCCCACCCGCCCCTCCGACCTCAGCGGGCTGGGAAGATCGCCGGGAACCACTCCGGCGGACCGCCGATGGCACCGTTGAGCTGGCGACCGAGCTGATCGTCGTTCACCATCCCGTGTGGCGCCATCGCAACGTGGACCTCGGCCCCCGTCGGATTGCTCATGCCGAGCCCGACGGCCGGCGCCTGACCGAGCCGAACCTTGCCCTCCATATGGATCCGACGGCCGTCGGCCACCGTCCCGTCGAGCTGGTAGATGCTGCCGCGGGCCGGTGTGTCGCCGATGTCGTCGAAGTCACACGGATCGGTGCAGTTGTCCGGGTGGTCGAAGACGAACGCCCACAGGGTGAACACCTCGGGATGGCCGGGAACCACCTCGGGGTGAGGCGGCGCCCCCGGCGGCACCGCGTCGGCGTCGGGGTACGAGTAGCTGCCCGGCTTCGGGGTGCGCAGCTTCCAGCGGACCTCGATCGCATGATCGGACCGGACGAGCCGGGCCCCGTTCCGTTTGGCGATGCCCTCCCCGCCCTGACCCTGGATGTCGGCCCGCTGCCGGTGGTTGCTGTGTGCCTCGGCCGCGGTCGCCCCGGCGAGGCCGAGCAGCAGCGCGGCAACGAGTGCGACGACGACGCCTCGTCGCCGCCGCAACCGTCCCTTCGAGTGGTGGTCCATCAGTGCTCCTTCCATCGATGACTGCGGCCGGGTCGACCGCTCGATCACGGTGACCACGGCGGCTTAGCCCCCGCTTGCGACGGGCAGAGGCGACACCACGGCTCGACATCGACGACGCCGAGAACGCACTGCTGGAGCGGACGAGCGGCGTTAAGGCATGTGCAAGGTCGATCGTGTGTGGTAGAGCTGATCGAACTGTCGTACTCAACGGGGAGGGACGTTGGAGTACCGCATACTCGGGCCGATCGCGGTCGACCGGCGAGGCGAGGCCATCGAGCTCGGCTCCCCCCGCCAGCGCGCCCTGCTGACCCTGCTCCTCCTCCACCGCAACCGGGTGGTCACGACCAGCCGCATCCTGGAGGAGCTGTGGCCCGGCGATCCCGTCGGCAAGGAGCGGACGCTGTGGGTCTACGTGTCCCGGTTGCGAGCGATCCTCGAACCCGAGCGGCCGCCGAACGCCAGGAACACCGTCCTGCTCACCCGGGACCAGGGGTACTCGCTCGAGGTCGACGACGACTCGGTCGACGCCGTCCGGTTCGAGACGTTGGCGACGCAGGGCAGCCAGCTCGTCCGCGACGATCCGACCGTCGCCGCCGACCTCATCGCCGAGGGTCTGGCGCTGTGGCGAGGAGCCGCGCTCGAGGACGTCGCCTACGAGGACTTCGCCAGGGCCGAGGCGGCCAGGCTCGAGGAGCTGCGGCTGAAGGCCATCGAGGACCGTCTCGATGCCGAGCTCCAGGCCAACCGGCACCGCGACATCGTCGGCGAGCTCGAGCGGCTCACCGTCGACCATCCCCTCCGCGAGCGGCTGGTGCACCTCCAGGTGCTGGCGCTGTACCGGTCCGGCCGCCAGGCCGACGCCCTCCGGGCCATCGCCCGTCACCGCGAGCTGATCGCCGAGGAACTCGGCCTCGAGCCGTCGCCGGAGCTGCAACGGCTGGAGGAGCAGGTGCTGCTCCACGACCGCGCGCTGGCGCCGCCAGACGCCGGCGCCGAGGATCGGGAGCCCGATGCGGTCGCCAACCCGTTCGTCGGGCTGCGCCCGTTCGATCAGGGCGACAGCGCCGACTTCCACGGACGGGACGGCCTGGTCACCCAGCTCGTCAGCCGACTCGAGCGCGGCGCTCGGCTCGTCGCCCTCGTCGGCGCCAGTGGGTCTGGCAAGTCGAGCGTGCTCGGCGCCGGATTCGTCCCCGCGATCCGGGCTGGTGCGATCGCCGGGTCGGACCGCTGGCTGGTCGTCAGGATGGTCCCCGGCAACGAACCGTTCCTCGAACTCACATCGGCGTTGCGGCGGGCCGACGTCGAGGGCGCGGCGACGGCGGGAGCCGACCTCGTCGACTCGGGCGACGACGGGCTCCTCCGGGCCTGCCAGCGGCGGCGCCGACCCGACCGACCGACGGTGTTGCTCGTCATCGACCAGTTCGAGGAGCTCTTCACCCTCGGGTCGTCGCCCGACCTGCGGGCGCGATTCGTCCGCAATCTCGAGGTCGCGGTCGACGACGCCGCCGGTGACGTGCTCGTCGCCATCGCCCTCCGGGCCGACTTCTACGCTGCGCCGCTGGCCCATCCGCGCTTCGCCACCCAGATCGCCGAGGGGATCGTGAACGTCGTACCGCTCACGCTCGACGAGCTGGAGGCGGCCGCCGCTCGCCCGGCCGAACGGGCCGGCATGACGTTGGAACCGGCGCTACTCGTCCACCTGCTGGCCGACGTCGCCGGGGAGACCGGGGGCCTCCCGCTCTTCCAGTACGCGCTCACCGAGCTGTTCGAGCGCCGGGCGGGGCGGACGTTGACGCTCACCGAGTTCCGGGCGATGGGCGGCGTGAGCGGGGCCCTGGCCAGACGGGCGGAGGATCTGTTCCTCGGGCTCGACGAGCCGCAGCGTCGGGCCGCCAAGCAGATCCTGCTCCGGATGGTGACGATCACCGACCGGGACACCTGGTCACGCCGACGGCTGACGGCAACCGAGCTGCTGGAGCTCGACGCCGAACCGCTCGCCCTCCAGGCGGTGCTCGACCGGCTGGGGGCCCACCGGCTCGTGACCTTCGATCGGGACCCGGTGACGGGATCACCGACGGTCGAGGTCGCCCACGAGGCGCTGCTGTCGGAGTGGCCCCGACTGCAGCAGTGGATCCGCGACGGGGAGGACGACGTGCGGCAACACGCCCGTCTCGCCGCCGCCCACGCCGAGTGGCGGACGGCCGGGGAGCACGACGACTACCTCCTCACCGGTGAGCGGCTCGCCGACTACGAGCAGTGGGCGGTCGACACGATCGTGCTGCCGACGAGCGACGAGCGACGGTTCCTCCAGCGCTCGGTCGAGCACCGTCGCCACCAGCAGGACGCCGAGCGGGAGCGCAACCGGGAGAGCGCCCGCTTGACCCGGCAGGCCCGATGGCTCCTGGCCATCGCCGCTGCGCTCCTCGTCACCGGCGTCGGTGCCGTCGTCCTCGCCCTCCCCGGCGACGACCCCCCTCGGATCGTCGTCATCCAGGGTCCGGCCGCCGGTGACACGAGCGTGGCCGACATGATCGTCAGCGGCCGGCGGTCGGCGGAACGGGCCAGCGGCATCGAGATCGACCTGGAACCGACGCTCGTCGAGGCCGAGGAGCACCTGCGCAGCGTCGCTGCATCGGGCCCGGATCTCGTCATCGTCCCGAAGGAGTTCGACTTCGATCTCGAGCAGGTCGCGGCCGACCACCCCGAGGTCCACTGGGTCGCTCTCGACCCCGTGGCGATCCACGAGGACTTCGACAACGTGACCGAGATCCACTTCGACGTCGAGCACAGCGCCTTCCTGGCCGGCGCCGCCGCGGCCTGGCGGACCAGGACCGACACGGTCGGCTTCGTCGGCGGCCTCCAGTCGTTCCGGGCCGAGCGCTCACGCAACGGCTTCGAGCAGGGTGTGGCCTTCGAACGACCGGTGGTCGGGGTGCGCGCCGCCTACCTCGGACCGGTGGCCAGCCCGCTGGCCGAGGCCGAGCGTCGCGACGACCTGGCGTACGAGCTGGCCATGGCCATGTTCGGCGACGGTGCCGACATCGTCTTCCACGACGCCGGCGACGCCGGGGCCGGCGTCGTCCGAGCGGCGGCCGAGCTCAGACGCGCTGGCCGCGAGGTGTGGGCGATCGGCTCGAACGTCGACCACTTCCAGACCGTGTCGGCCGACCAGCGATCGGTCGTGTTGGCATCAACGGTGAAGCGCTTCGACATCGCCGTGACCACCGCAGTCGACCGATTCCTCGCCGGCGAGCTGGAAGCCGGGGACCTCACGCTCGGCATCGGCGAGGGTGGGGTCGACCTGGCCGACTCGGGCGGCCACCTCACGGGGATCGCCGGCCGCATCCGATCCCTCGAAGAGGAGATCGCCGCCGACCACCTACCCGTGTCGCCCCACGCCGCCACGGCACCGGGCTGGCAGGCCACCCCCGACGTCGCCGTCGAGCTGACCATGACCGACGACGGCTGTGCGGTGACCGACGTCGACGGCGGCCGTCGGGACGGCGACGAGCTGCTGATCGAGCGGGGCGACCGTCTGCACGTCGAGTTGGCGAACGAGAGCTCACAGATCGGCGGGCTCGCCCTCCGGGTACTCGATCCGGGAATGACGATCGAGCGGCTCCGGGTCGAGGCCCAGGCCGGCATCCCGGACTCGTTCGGGTCCGTGACCACGATCACCCGCGTGCAGCTCGGCGGGGACTCCGCCAGCGCCGCCGTCATCGACGCCGCACCCATCGCACTCAACTGCTTCCTACCCGACCGCGACTTCGTGGTCATGATCGCGAGGCCGACATGAATCCAGGACCAGCCCGCCGGACCACAGACGCTCGAAGGAGCAGACCGCCGATCCTCGCCGCGGCCATCGTCACCGGTCTGACGCTGGCCGCCTGCTCGGGTGCAGACGACGACGGGATCGGCTCCCGCCAGTCGGCCGACCTGCACGGCCAGGGCGACCAGACCCAGACCTACGCCAACGATGCCGTCGAGCTCGTCAGACGGGACGACGGCCTGACGGTGACCGTGGACTTCCCGACACCGGAACCGGGGAGCTACGAGTATCCGACCGCCGACATGGTCCCACCGAGCGCTGCACCCCACCCGCCGATCGATCCCGGCGACGAGACGACCGCCGAGGTCTTCACCCTGTGGCTCTTCGCCTTCAACCAGCCCGGCCGGTGCACCGATGGTGCCTGTGACCTCGACGACATCGGCGACGGCGCCGCGGCGCAGGGTGGGATCTACCAGGTCGACGGCCGGCTGGCCACCGGCGCCACGGTCGACTTCGGCGGGACGATCCGTATCGGACAGCGCCCGAGCGCCGGCGCCCCGCTCTTCAACCCGGCCGACGCCGAGGTCCACGTCGCCGTCGCCCCCCACGGTCGAGTGCTGTCGGGGCCGGACCTGTGGCGTCAGCTCAACGGGTCGGTCGGCGACACGACGCGATGGTGGGCCGCCGCCTTCACGGCCCCCTGAACGCCCGGGGCGTCCCGCCCGGTCCCCACGACGCAGACCGCCACCTAGACTTGCCCCGTGACGGTGACCGACGCCCCCGACACCGAGCCCGGGGCCGACCCGCCGGACGGCGCCGAGGAACCACCGCCGTTCGGGCTCCGCCGGGCCAGCGCCTGGTGGCATCGCCACCTCGCCCCCGAGGACCGGCGTCGGGTCATGGCCGATCTGGCGGTGAGTCGGGTCGAGCACTGGGCCTGGCGGTTCTACACCATGCTGACCCTCTCGGTGGTCGTTGCGGTGATGGGGCTGGCGCTCGACTCGGCCGCCGTTGTCATCGGCGCCATGCTGCTGGCCCCGCTGATGCAGCCGGTCCTGGCCACCGGCGCCAGCCTGTCGCTCGCCCTGTTCGGCAAGACGATCGGCGGGCTGATCCGGATCGCCCTTGCCTCGGCCTGGTCGATCGCCGTCGCCTACGCCCTGGCCTGGCTCCTGCCAGACGACCTCCTCACCGGCGAGGTCCTGGCCAGGACCCAGCCGGACATCAAGGACCTCGTCGTCGCCCTCGCCGCCGGGGCCGCTGGCGCCTACGCCACGGTGCGGGAGGACGTCTCGGCCTCGCTCCCCGGCGTTGCCGTCGCCGTCGCCCTCGTTCCGCCGATCGCCACCGTCGGCATCACGCTCCAGGCCGGCGAGGAGTCGCTGGCCCAGGGCGCCCTGCTCCTCTACCTGACCAACCTCGCCGCCATCGTCTTCGCCAGCATCGTGGTCTTCGTGGCCACCGGGCTGGTGTCGCCCCGCCGGCTGTCCGACAACGTGGTCCGGCTCACGGCGGCTGCGGTCGGCGTCATCGCCCTGGTCGTGGCGATCGCCGTGCCGCTGTACCGGGCCTCGATCGAGTCGATCGACCGCAACTCCGAGCAGCGGACGGCGACGGAGATCGTCGACCGTTGGCTCGGCGACCAGGCGAGCTCGATGGAGCGAACCGTCGAGATCCGGCGCGACGCCCGCCTGATCGTGGTCGAGGTCCGTGGCTTCGATCCGCCGCCGGACGAGGAACGCCTGTCGGTCGAGATGCAGGACGCCTTCCCCGGCTACGAGGTGCTCGTCCCCTTCATCCAGACCCAGCGGGCGACCACCACCACGATCCCGCCCCCGGAGCCGACCGAGCAGCTGCTGGCCGAGATCCGGGTGGAGGTGCTGGCCTGGCTCGACGAGTCCGGGCTGGACTACCAGCTCGACGACATCCAGCTCGACGGCAGCCTGGTCCGCATCGACGCGGCCGGAACCGGTGGGGCGCCCGACATCGACACGCTCGTCCCTCGCCTTGCTGCGGTCGACGACACCCTGGTCCCCGGCCTCATCTGGTCCGAGCTGGAGACGATCACCGCCACCACGCAGCCGACGCCGCTCGAGCTGACCAGGGAGGAGCTGCGGGCCCAGGTCCAGGCGTGGGCCGGCGACGAGGGTCTCATCCTCGACAGCTTCGACTACGACGGCGAGCGGGTCGAGGTCGGCGTGATCGGTCCGGCCGAGCCCAACGTCGTGCGGCTCCAGGTGGCGCTCCGAAACCTGGCCGACAACCCCGACCTGCCGGTGGCCGTGTTCTTCACCCCCCGCTACCTGGTGACGACGACCGCGCCGCCCGAGCCGTCCGAGTTGCTCGAGTAGGCGTCACCTGCGCGACCGGCGACCGGCGACCGAAAAATGATTGAGCCGGGGTCTACCTGGCGGGTGGGTGGCAGACCCCGGCTCGAAGCCGTCGGCGGTTGACTCGACGGTGGCGGTTGATGGTGCCGGTCGGCGGCCACGCAGGAGCTGCGTCGACCGTGCCGGCTGGCGGTTCAGATGGCGGTGATGGCGACGGCCAGCACCAGCAGGAGGGCGGAGGTTGCGATGCGCCAGTTCATGGATGTCAACCTACGATCGGCGCCGTCTTCGTTGAATAGGGGCCGGCCCCTACATCGGGTTGGGGCCCACCCCAATCGGCCGAATCGCCCCTCGCTCAGCGGGATTCGACCCAGTCGACTCGACGACCGGGAAGCTTCACCCACCCCAGATGGGCAAACACACGTTCAGGTGACTGGGCGAATCACCCCAACGGGGGGTTGGTGCTGTTAACGCCATGGAGGGCCAACGGTATCGTTGGCTGTCGTTTCAGTGTGGTTCACGTCGCACTGCCAGCCGGTCCCCCGCTCCCCTCCCAGGCAGGATCATGCCGAGTCTCCCATCCGCCAGTCTCCGCCGGGTCCGTCTGCTCGGCCGCCCGCTCATCGCCATCGGGCTCGTCGCCGGGCTGCTGACCGTGGTCGCCGGGACCGGTCCGGCCGCAGCCCAGGCCCCGGTGCAGGCGGACAACCCCACCCTGGTCGTGAACAGCACCGGTGACGGCGGCGACGCCTCCGGGGCCGACGGCGTGTGTGCCACCAACGGCGGGGCCTGCACCCTCCGGGCCGCCATCGAGCAGGCCAACTACAACGCGGGAAGCGACCGCATCGAGTTCGCCATCTCGGGCGGGGGCGTCAAGACGATCACCATCGGGTCCGGCCTGCCGTCGCTCAACGACTCCCGTGGTGGGGTCACGATCGACGGCTACACCCAGGGCGGGGCCAGCCCCAACACCGCCACCACCGGGTTCAACGCCGACATCCGCATCGAGGTGCTCGGCAGCGGTGACATGACGATGTTCCTGGTCGAGTCGGCCGAGAACACGATCCGGGGGCTCTCGATCTACGGCGGCGACTACCCGCTCGAGCTCCGGGGCGAAGCGGCCGACGGCAACGTGATCGCCGGCAACATCATCGGCACCGACGTCGACGCCACCTCGCTGTGGTCCGGCATCACCGGCGTCTTCGTCAACCTCGGCCCCGACCGCAACCGGATCGGCACCCCCGACCTGGCCGACCGCAACGTCATCTCCGGGCACGCCTCGCAGGGCATCCGGATGAACCACGGCGAGACCAGCGAGAACCGGATCCAGAACAACATCATCGGCCTCAGCCCGGACGGCACCACCGACATGGGCGGCTCGATCGGCATCGACGTCCAGTGGTGGTCGTGGGGCAACCTCGTCGGCGGCAGCGGTCCGAACGAGGGCAACGTGGTCAGCGGGAACAACAGCGGCATCGACCTGTCGCACAAGGCGACCGGCAACGTGGTGCTCAACAATCTCGTCGGCACCACCCTCAACGGCAACTCGGCCAACGACGCCACCCGAAACGGCCGAGGCATCATCATCAAGGACGACCCGGTCGGCAACTACTTCGGCGGCAACATCGTGGCCGGGGCCGAGAACGACTACGCCATCTGGCACAAGCACAACTACACCGGCGGGAACAGCTTCGTCGGCAACCGCATCGGCGTGGCGGCCAACGGCAACGACATCGGCAGCGACGACCGCGGCATGATCCTGCGGGGCCACGACGACGTCTACCACGGCAACATCTTCGCCAACATCGACGGCCCCGAGAACATCCTCGTCGTCGACAACTCGATCCGGGACGGGGCGACCTTCGAGCCGGACGAGCAGACCGCCCGCAACGCGATCCGGGTCGGCACCTACTACAACAACGACGACTGGAAGCCGATCGAGTGGGGCTCCGACGGCAACCCCCACCCGAACGAGGACACGCCCCGCATCACCGGCCTCGGACCCGGTCAGATCAACGGCGACCGCACCTGTGCCAGCTGTGAGGTCGAGGTCTACGTCTCCGGCTCGGTCAACGCCGACGGCACGCTCTCCCCCGGCACGGGCACCACCGGGCTGACCTGGGTCGGCACCGTCTTCGCCGACGGTGGCGGCGTCTGGTCGATGGCCGCACCCGAGATCACCGCCGGGTCGCTCGTTGCGGTCGCCGGGATCACGCCGAGCGGCGAGAGCTCCAACTTCTCCAACCGGGTCACGGTCCCGTCGTCCGGCGTCGGTCTGGTGGCGAATCCCGATCAGCCGACCACCGTCGACCCGCCGGCGATGCCGCCGTTGCCGCCGCTGTACCAGCCCGAGACCTTCGCCTGCTCGTTCGCCAACGGTGCGCTGACCTGGGACGACGCCGGCGCCGACGCCTACTACGTCTTCGCCACCACCGCCGGAACCGAGAGCTACCTCGGCGGCCACAGCACCACCAGCCTGAGCGTCGCCGGCGCCGACTCCTACCGGGTCGAGCACTGGGCCCGTGGCGTCGCCACGAACGCACTGTGTGACGGTGACGGGCCCGATCAGCCCGACCCGTTCAACTGCAGCTTCGCCGCCGGCACCCTGGCCTGGGACGACGCCGGCGCCAGCGCCTACTACGTCTTCGCCACCACCGCCGGAACCGAGAGCTACCTCGGCGGCCACAGCACCACCAGCCTCGCGGTGCCAGACGCCGACTCCTACCGGGTCGAGCACTGGGCCAGCGGGCAGGCGACCAACGCCACCTGCGACGGCGGTGGCGGGCCGGCGCCGTTCGCCTGCGCGGTGGGCAACGGCGT
>JBCCVL010000153.1:0-15221 GCA_039195375.1 Actinomycetota bacterium | reverse complement strand
GTTTCGCCTGCGGCGAAACGTCGCTGGCTGGAGGTTGACCGTATGGGACAAGGAACGAACGACCTTGGCCGCCGGAGCTGCGGAGCAGCTCCTAACCGCGTTTCGCCTGCGGCGAAACGTCGCTGGCTGGAGGTTGACCGTATGGGACAAGGAACGAACGACCGTTGGCCGCCGAGCCCATGACCCGTCCCCCGCAGGCCCTGGAGCACATCCGGGTCTGTGACTTCACCGGTCAGCTGGCCGGGGCCGGAGCCACCCGGTGGTTGGCCAGCTTCGGGGCCGAGGTGATCCGCATCGAGGACCCGACCAACCAGGGACGGTGGGACATCCTGCGGGGCTCGCCCCCGTTCAAGGACGAGCGACGGGGCATCGAGTTCGGCTCGGGTTTCAACAACCACAACGTCAACAAGCTCGGCGTCACGATCGACGCCCGTACCCCGGCAGGGCGCGAGCTCGTCGCCGACCTGGTCTCGATCTCCGACGTGGTGGCCGAGAACTTCGCCGCCGGGGTGCTCGAGCGGATGGGCTTCGGCTACGAGCGGCTGCGGCAGCTGCAACCGGGCATCGTCTACGTGTCCAACTGCGGGTTCGGCCACACCGGCCCGTACCGAGACTTCAAGTCGTGGGGGCCGATCGCCCAGGCGGTGTCCGGCATCACCCATCAGTCCGGCCTGGCCGGCGAGGCCCCGGCCGGCTGGGGGTACTCGTACCTCGACCACACCGGCGGGTACTACATGGCGATGGCCATCCTCATGGCCCTGCTCCACCGTGACCGCACCGGCGAGGGCCAGTGGGTCGACATGAGCTGTACCGAGACCGGCGCCTACCTGCACGGCGCCGACGCACTCGACCACACCGTCAACGGTGCGTCGTTGCGGGGCGACGACCGTCCGGCCTCCAACCGGTCGGCGTCGCCGACCATGGCCCCGCACGGGGTGTACCGCTGCGCCGGCGACGACAACTGGGTCGCCATCGCCTGTCGCGACGACCACGACTGGCATCGGCTCAGCCGTCTCGTCGTCGACGACGACCCCGTCGCCGGCGACCTGCTGGCCGAGCGGTTCGACACGCTCGCCGGTCGGGTGGACCACCAGGACGACCTCGACGCACTGCTCGCGCAGTGGTGCGCGGAGCGGAACCGGTGGGACGTCGAGGACGATCTGCAGGCCGCCGGCATTCCCGCCGCCGCCGTTCGCCGGCCGGGCGAGCGGATCGACGGCGACATCGCCACCCGGGACCTCTGGCCGATGGTCGACCACCCGGCGATGGGCGGGGTCCGGGTCGACGGTCAGCCGGTGCGGTTCTCGGTCACCGACTGGTCGATCACCGACGGCGGCCCGACCCTCGGCCAAGACAACCACTACGTGTTCGGCGAGCTGCTCGGCCGCAGCGCAGAGGAGATCGAACGGCTCGAGGACGAGGGTGTGATCTGATGGCCATCGACGACGGGGTCGCGAGGCCCGAGCTGCCGGTCTCCCACCCGACGCCACCACCGGTCGACGGGCCCGGCCCGCTGCACGGGGTCCGGGTGATCGAGATCGCCGATCCGTTCTGCGCCTTCGCCGGCAAGCTCCTCGCCGACGCCGGGGCCGACGTGATCCTCGTCGAGCCACCGGACGGCTCGGCCCAGCGACGGCACGAGCCGTTCGCCGACGGCGCCGACCGGGGCCAACCCGAGCACGAGCTGAGCCTGGCGTTCTGGGCCGAGAACACCTCGAAGCGTTCGGTCGTCTGCGACCTTGAGACGGGGCCGGGCCGTCGGTTCTTCCGCCAGCTCGTCGCCTCAGCCGACGTGCTCCTGGAGGCCACCCCACCCGGTTGGCTGACCTCGCTCGGGCTCGACCACGCCGACCTCACCGGCGACCCGCCCGGCAACCCCGACCTCATCCACGTCGCCATCACCCCCTTCGGGCGTCTCGCCGACGGGACGCCGGGCCCGGGAAGCGGACACGCGACGACCGACCTGACCCTCCTGGCCCGTGGCGGCCCCATGTGGTCGTGCGGCTACGACGACCACGAGCTGCCACCGGTGCGGGGACGTGGCGGGCAGGGCCTGCGGATGGCCGCCCACTTCGCCGTGATGTCGACCCTCACCGCGCTGCTGGCCAGGCCGCGCCACGGCGGCCAGTTCGTCGACGTGTCGATGGTGGCGGCCGCCAACGTCACCACCGAGTTCGCCTCGTATTCATGGCTGGCGGCCAGGGAGACGGTGCAGCGCCAGACCGGTCGCCACGCCACGGCCCGGCCGAGCGAACCGACCCAGGTCCGCTGCGCCGACGGTCGGTACCTCAACACGGGGGTCCCGCCCCGGACGCCTCGTGAGTTCGAGGCCCTGGCATCGTGGCTGACCGACCTCGGCCTCGACGAGGAGTTCCCCCTGTTCGCCCTGCTGGCCATGGGCTCGGAGTACCAGAAGCTGACGCTGCAGATGATCCTGGAGGACCCGCTCGCCGGGGAGGTGTTCGGCGCCGGACGGGAGGCGATGGCGTTCATCGCCTCCAAGCTGTCGGCCCACGAGGCGTTCGTGGGGTTCCAGCAGCGTGGCATCGCCAGCGGCGTCGTGTGGTCGCCAGACGAGACGCTCGCCGATCCGCACTTCGTCGAGCGAGGGTTCCCGGTCACCGTCGACCAGCCCCAGCTGGGGCGATCGGTCGTCTACCCCGGAGCACCGATCCGGTTCACCGCATCGCCGATGGCCATCAGCGGGCCGGCGCCGTTGCTCGGCGAGCACACCGACGCCGTCCGCCGCGAGGTCACCTGAGCGAGTCACCTGGGCGTCGGGCAGCGGCGGCCACGACCGCCATCGAGCCCGGCGGTAAGCTCCGGCCATGACCGACCTGGGACCCGACGGCTTCGACTTCTGGTTGGGCGAGTGGGACTGTGCCTTCGACGGCGGCCACGCCACCAACACGATCGCCCGTGAGCTCGGTGGTCACGTGGTCCGCGAGCGGTTCGAGGTCGATGCCCCCCGTCGATGGTCGGGAACGAGCGTCTCGGTCTTCGACCGGCACCGCGAGCGCTGGCACCAGACGTGGGTCGACGAGTCCGGTGCCTACTGGCACTTCGTCGGTGGCCTGGTCGATGGGCACCCGTCGTTCGGCACGCCCGAGCCGGTCGATGCCGACGAGGTCTACAAGCGGATGGTCTTCACCGACATCACCGACGACGCCTTCGCCTGGCGGTGGGAGTCGTCGCCTGACCGAGGGACCTGGACCGTCAACTGGGAGATCGCCTACACCCGCCTCGCCTGATCCCGGTCACTTCCTGACCAGCAGCGCCAATGCGGCCAGCACCACCGACATCCCGGCCACCTGGAGGGCGTTCACCGTCTCGCCGTCGAGCACAGCGGCGGCCAGTGCAACCGACACCACCGGGCTGAACAGCGTCAGCTCGGAGATCAGCGCCAGCGGGACCCGAGGATGTGACCAGTTCATCAACAGGTGACCCGTACCGGGGATGGCGACCATCGCCGGGATCCACCACCACGTGCCAGGACCCGGGTCGAAGCCGCCGGAGAACAGCAGTGCGACCGGAACCATCACCGCGGTGCTGAACAGCAGCGAGAGGCCCTGGTACTCGAAGGCGCCGAGGACCCGCCTGGCCTGCTTCGACCCGACGAAGTACAGCGTCCAGGTGGCCAGCGCGCCGATGGCAAGCAGGTCGCCGGCCGGGCTCCACGACGGTGACCCACTCGACCCGAACACCACCAGCCCGACCCCGGCCAGCGCAACGGCGGCCAGCACCGCCTCGGTCCTGGTGACCGTCTCGCCGAAGCGGCGGGAGAAGAAGGCGAGGATGGCGACCGGCTGGAGGGCGATGATCATCGTTGCGTTGGCCACGGTCGTCAGCTGGATGGCGGAGAAGAACAGCGCCAGCTGAACGCCGAAGGCCAACCCGCCCGGCGCAGCGGCCCGCAAGCCGGAGATCGTGATCCGGTTGCCCAGCAACAGGAACACACCGACGTACAGGACGGCGGCCAGCCACGCCCGGTGGAAGGCCAGGATCGGACCGTCGATGTCGGACGCCTTGGCCACAACGCTGCCGACCCCCATCAGGGTGACAGCGCCGCTGACGGCGGCCAGGCCGGCCGGGTCGGCCATTGGTGCCGCAGCGGCCCGGCCGGCCGTGGTCACGGGCGCACCGGGCCGAGCGTTAACGGAAAAACCTGGGTCATTCTTCCCGGGTGGTCACGAAAGTCCGTCCGGCGGCGTCTAAGTAGATACAAGGACGTGCGTTGTTGTGGCAGCGCCGTTCGTGAGAGCGACCACCCACCGACGGAAGCGGGCGCGGCGGACCGACACCTGTCACCCGTTCCGAGGAATGGGTACTCCGCCGGTGGGTGGTCGTCTCGCTTCCCGGCGGCGCCAGACGTCAGCGGGCTCAGTAGTACCACGGGAATCGCGACCAGTCCGGCTCGCGTTTCTCGAGGAAGGCGTCGCGGCCCTCCTGGGCCTCGTCGGTCATGTAGATGAGCCGGGTGCTCTCCCCGGCGTAGACCTGCTGGCCGACGAGGCCGTCGTCGATGAGGTTGAAGGCGAACTTGGCCATGCGCTGGGCCGTCGGGCTCTTGCGGCAGACCTCGGTCGCCCACTCGATGGCCTCGCCCTCCAGGTCGGCGTGGGGGATGACGGCGTTGACGACGCCCTGCTGGAAGGCCTGCTCGGCGGTGTAGGTCTTGCCGAGGAAGAAGATCTCCCTGGCGATTTTCTGGCCGACCTGGCGGGCGAGGTAGGCCGAGCCGAAGCCGGCGTCGACGGAGGCGACGTCGGTGTCGGTCTGCTTGAACCGGGCGTGCTCGGCCGAGGCCAGGGTCAGGTCGCACACGACGTGCAGGGAGTGCCCGCCGCCGGCGGCCCAGCCGGGAACGACGGCGATCACCACCTTCGGCATGAACCGGATCAGGCGCTGGACCTCGAGGATGTGGAGCCGACCGGCTCTGGCCGGGTCGATGTGCTCGGCCCCCTCCCGGTTGTCCTCGGTGTACCGATAGCCGTCGCGACCCCGGATCCGTTGGTCGCCACCCGAGCAGAAGGCCCAGCCGCCGTCGCGGGGGCTCGGCCCGTTGCCGGTCAGCAGCACACAGCCGACGTCGCTCCACTGCCTGGCGTGGTCAAGCGCCGTGTAGAGCTCGTCGACGGTGTGGGGCCGGAACGCGTTGCGGACCTCGGGTCGGTCGAACGCCACCCGGACCGCCCCGATCCCCTTGGCCCGGTGGTAGGTGATGTCGGTGAAGTCGAAGCCGGGCACCTCCTCCCAGCGCTCGGGATCGAAGGTCTCGGACACGGGTGATGCCACCGGCTGCTCCTCGGGTTCGCTGGCCGTCCCGGCCGGACCGGCCCCACGGCACCGTAGCCGGCGCCTATGGTCGCGGACCATGAGCGACACCGCCGCATCGTCACCCGAGGACGGGCCGCCGGTCGCCGGAGGTGCCGACCCACCCGCCACGGCAGACGGTCCGAGCGACGCCGACCTGCTGGCCTTCGCCAGGGCCTGGACGACGATGGCCGAACGGGTGCATCAGCTGGTCCCGGCCTCGACCGAGCTGGCCGGCCGGGTCCGGGAGCACCTCGGCGTCGACCCGGCTGAGCTGCCGTCGGTCGGTGAACACCTCCCGACCGTCGAGCGCCCCAACCTGCAGCTCGCCCTCGACCGACTCACGGAGGGCCAGCCAGACGCCGAGGTCATCGGTCTCTCGCCCGAGATCGCCCACTACGGCGGCTTCTCACTCGCCGCCATGCTGGCCGGACGCTTCCGCGGCCCGTCCGAACCCGTACCGCCGTCGTACGACCAGGTCCCCGTCGGCGTCGACCGCAACCTCCGGTGCGTGTCGGCTGGTCTGTGGTTGCTGCGCCACGACGGCGAACCGGTGGTGATCGGGCTGGCGCCCCGGGAGGGCCACGGCCCGCCCGGCACCGGCGGGCTCCGGGTCGAGGTGTTCGCCGAGCGGGCCGAGACCGCCCAGGCGACGGCCGAGGTGCTCGGCGAGCTGCGGCGCGAGGTCAACGTCTACCGGGGCCAGGTGCTCGGCTTCTCCCACGGCGAGTACGGCGACTTCGGTCTGCGATTCCTCGAACGACCGACCGTCACCGCAGCCCAGGTCATCCTGGCGGACGGGCTGCTGGCCTCGATCGAGCGCCACAGCGTCGGTGTCGGCGACCGGGCGGCCGAGCTGGCCGCCCGTGGTCAGCACCTCCGCCGAGGCCTGCTGCTCTACGGTCCACCCGGCACCGGGAAGACCCACACGATCGGTCACCTGATGGCGGCCATGCCAGACCGGACCACGGTCGTGCTCCAGGGTCCGAGCGTCGGCGCCCTCGGGCAGGCGGCGGCGATCGTCCGGGCCCTGCCGCCGGCCATGCTCGTCATCGAGGACATCGACCTGATCGCCAGCGAGCGCTTCATGGGTGGCATGGAGGGCAGCAACCCGCTGATGTTCCAGCTGCTGAACGAGATGGACGGTCTCAGCCCGACCGATGACGTCCTGTTCGTGCTCACCACCAACCGCGTCGACGTGCTCGAGTCGGCCCTCGTCGCCCGTCCCGGCCGCATCGACCACGCCGTCGAGATCGGCCTCCCGGACGACGACGGCCGCCGTCGCCTGCTCGAGCTGTACCTCGAACCGACGGGACACACCGTCGGCGATCTCGATGCGATCGTCGAACGAACCGCCGGGGTCACCGCATCGTTCATCAAGGAGCTGGTGCGCCGGGCCGTCCACCTCGGCGTCGACGCCGGCCGGGAGGTCGACGACGCCATCCTCGGCGACGCCGTCACCGATCTGCTCGACGGCACCGTGCCGGCGGTCCGGGCCGCGCTCGGCGTCGTCGACGGCGACGAAGTACATGACGGCCGGGGTGGGCCGCACGGCGTATCTTTCGACGATGGGTAGGCGTCTTCCAGCCGAGCCATCGACGAATCGAGCGAACCCGTGGACCTGACGATCGGCACGTTCAACCTCAACAACCTGTTCAGCCGTTGGAACTTCCAGGCCGTCGTACCCCGGGGGACCACGCTGACCCAGACCCTGGAGTTCGGCCCGGACGCCGAGGCCAGGCTGCGCACGTTCAAGGGCCGTGTCGTGACCGCCAAGGACCGCGACGACACCGAGACCATCGCCACGCGCATCCTCGACATGGACGTCGACGTGCTCGCCGTCCAGGAGGTCGAGAACATCGAGGCGCTGCGGACGTTCAACCGGGAGTCGCTCAACGACCTCTATCCGAACGTGATCGTCATCGAGGGCAACGACCCCCGACTGATCGACGTCGGCCTCCTCTCGAAGTTCCCGGTCGGCCAGGTCGTGTCCCACCAGACCGCCCCCGACCCGGATGACGAGGCCCGCCGCATCTTCGGTCGTGACCTGCTCCGGGCCGACATCCTCACGCCGACCCGTTCCCGTCGGCTGCTGTCGCTGTTCAACACCCACATGAAGTCGAACTTCGTCGATCGCATCGACCACCCGACGCCCGAGATGCAGGCCGCCCAGCGGGTGCGGAACACCGAGCGTCGGCAGCGGCAGTCGATCGTGACCAAGGAGATCATCGAGGCCGAGACCCGCCCGAACTCCCGCTACGTGCTGCTCGGCGACATGAACGACGACCCCGACTCGGACTTCCTCGCCCCGGTGCTCGACTCGAACCTCGGCCTGGTCGACGCCCTGGCCGACGTCAGCGAGACAAGGGAGTCGAAGACGGAGAGCCTCGGTCCGCAACCCGGTCCCCGCTGGACCAGCCGCCACAAGGAGAGCGGCCAGCCGCCGACCCATCGGCTGTTCGACCAGATCTGGGTCTCGCCTTCGCTGGAACGCCGACTCGGCGACAGCTTCATCGACCGCCGGACGAAACACGGCGGCGACGGCTCCGACCACGACCCGGCGTGGGTCGCCCTCACCGGGTTGTAGGAGCGACCGGCCGCCGACGTTCGACCGCCGTCGGCCGGCGGAGATGGTAGATTCCGGACAGGTGGACGATCGGCAGCAGCGAGACGACATCCGGCCGGTGCCGTTCGTCCCCCAGGGTCGACCCGATCTCGCGGTCGAGGTGGTCGACCTCGTCGACGTCGAGCGCCGACGCCGGCGGGTCCTGCCGGACGAGACACCCGAGCGGCCCGACTTCGAATGCCTCCTCATCGTGCGGGCCGGCACCGGCCGTCACACGGTCGACTTCCAACGCATCCCGCTGCGGTCCGGCCGGATCGTCCGCGTCCGGGCCGGTCAGGTCCAGCAGTGGTCGGCCGCCGACGGCCTGCGGGCCTGGGTGGTCATCGCCCGCCGGAGCGGTGGCCGACCGTGGCTCGTCGGCGATCCGGTGTTCTGCGACCTCGACGAGGGGCTCCGCCCCGTCGTCGATGATCTCGTGGCGGCGCTGGTCGTGGCCCAGCAGCGGCCCGGCACGGGGCCGGTCGGCGACGGTATCTGGTCGGCCCTCGTCGGCGTGTTCGATCTGGTGGCGGACGACCGCGATCGACCGCTGCCCGAGCCCTACGTGGCCTTCCGCCGAGCCATCGAGCTCGACCCAGGACGGAGCCGCAACGTCGTCGACCACATCGCCGACCTCGGCTGGTCCGAGCGCTCGATCCGCCGGGCCTGTCTCGACGTCACCGGTCTGACCCCGAAGCAGCTGCTCGACCAGCGGGTCGTTCTGGAGGCCAAGCGACTCCTGGCCCACACCGACCGGTCGGCGGCCTCGATCGGGGCCGAGCTCGGGTTCGTCGAGGCCACCAACTTCCAGAAGTACTTCCAGCGCCTGGCCGGTGTGTCGCCCCGTGCGTTCCGTGCGTCGCTGGCGACGGTCGACTGACGGCCCGGCGCTGCGGGCGGACCCTAGACTGCGACCATGGAGGGGCGGCACCGAGGGGTGTGGTCGTCTACCCCGACCGGCGAGAGCCCGACCGTGGCCGCTCGGGTCCCGGGGCGCCGGCGGGCCACGGCCGTCGCCGCAGGATGGCTGTTGGCGCTGGTGGCTGCGCTGGCGGCGGCCTGCACCAACCCGACCCGAGTCGACGAGCGTGGCGCCGGAGCCGGTCCGGGCGAACTCCGATGGCGACCGACCGGTGACGATGTGGTGTGCGACGGCGTCGAGCGGCCGGTCGGCACCATCGAGCAGGCCGAGGCGGGCGAACCGGTCGAGCTGACCAGCCCGATGCCGGTCGAGCTCGGCGACCTGACGTCGGACGACGACGGCACCGCCACCCTCGTCTGGTCGTGTGAGCAGGCCGAGGCTGAGCTCCGCTGGGACCTGGTGGCCACCGGCGTCGACAGCGGCCGGACGGTCCGTTTCTCCCTGGCCGGCGCTCCGGTGCCGGTCGAGGCCGAGCCGCTGGTGGCGACGTTCGTCGACGCATCGGGCGACGGTGACGTCGTCTGCGACGGGCTCGCCAACGAGGTCGTCGTGGTTACGGGGTTCGGGCCGGGCGAGTCGGTCGAGCTCGACGCCGACCGACGTGGCGGCCTCGTCGACGGTCGAGCCGACCGCCAGGGTGCGGCCAGTGTGTGGTGGGAGTGTCGACCGGGCGACGTCGGCCAGGTCTGGGACGTCGCCATCACCGGCCGGGAGTCCGACCGGACGATCACCGTGGCCCTGGCCGGCATCGCGGCCGATCTCGATCAGCCGCTCGCCCTCGAGCGGGCGCTCGACGAGGTGGTCTGCGACCGCCGGACCATCGTCATCGCCACCGTCACCGGGCTGTTCCCGTTTGAGGTCGTCACCTTCGCCGCCCCTGGCGCCGATGGCCTCCGGGACGGCCGAGCCGACGGCGTCGGCCACCTCGACCTGCGCTGGCAATGCGGCGCCGCCGACGTCGGGACCAGCTGGCGGCTCACGGCGACGGCGACGGAGACCGACCGTTCGATCGCACTGACCTTCACCGGTGTCGCCGGGGAGCCGAGCGATCCGGCCAGGGTCGCGCTGATCGAGACGCCGTTCGTCTGCGACGGGACGCGCCGGCCGGTCGCGGAGGTCTCGAACCTCCTCCCTGGCGAGTTCGTCGACTTCACCTCCCCCCAGAGCGATGCCCTGCGGGAGGGACGCTCGACCGGGGCCGAGCTGACGGTCCACTGGCAGTGTGACGACGAGGATCTCGCCGGCGCAGACCGCAAGGTCTGGGAGGTCACCGCCACCGGCCGGGAGTCTGGCCAGGCGGCGACGTTCGAAATCGTCGGCGTCCGACCCTGAGCGTCGGTCCCGCCCGGCGTGGCCGCCGACGGTCGGTCCTGGTCCTACTCGTCCGGCTTGATCGGGTTCTTGTAGCTGTCGAGGTAGGTGATCTGGTGCACCGGATCGCGCTGCGCCGCCTTGAAGTCGGTCCCCGTGGTGTAGGCCACCGGCAGCAGCGCGGCCTGGGTCATGTGGGGCGGGATGCCGAGCAGCTCGGCCGCCTCCTGCTCGCGGCCGAGGTGGATCGTCGTGTAGGTGCTGCCGAGGCCCCGGCTCCGAAGCGCCAGCTGGAAGCTCCAGATGGCGGGGATGATCGACCCGAACAGGCCGGCGGCCGAGTTCGTCGTGCCGTCGTCGAGGCGACCGATGATCAGCGGGATCACCATCACCGGGACCTCGCCGAGCTTCTCGGCCAGGAAGTTGGCGGAGTCCATCACCCGCCCGGTCTGGGAGCCGGCCTCGACGCTCTTGGCCGCCTCGGCCAGGTAGGCGCCGCCGGCGTCCCGGTACAGCTGGGCCAGCGCCTCCTTCTTCTCGGCGTCACGGACGACCATCCACCGCCAGCCCTGGCGGTTGGAACCGGTCGGGGCCTGGACCGCGAGCTGCAGGCACTCGAGCAGCACGTCGTCGGGGACGTCGCGCTCGAAGTCGAGCCGCTTGCGGACGGCTCGGGTGGTGGACAGCAGGGCATCGGTCTGGGCCAAGTCGAACTCCATGGCCGTCAACCATGCTCGATGCCGGACGCCCACGCCAGCTCGCGACGTGGTGTCACCAGGTGGGGGCATCGGCCGATTCGAAGCGGAACGACCGCCACAGCAGGAGGGCCCCGGCGAGGTGGAGCGAGCCGGCCACCACGAACGACCAGCGGACCGACGAGGCGTCGGCCACCAGCCCGGCGAGCAGGGCGCCGACCACGAACGACGTCCTGGTGATCGAGCGGGAGGCGATCGCCGTGCGGCCGAGCCGCTCGTTCGGGGTGTGACGCTGCACGAACCCCCGCCCGATCGCCAACAGCACGCCACCGGCGGCCCCGTTCAGGCCCCAGACCGTCACGAGGAACCCGAGGCTCGGCGCCAGCCCGGCGGCGAGCACGGTGAGCGCGGCGACCACCGCGGCCCCGGTGATCACCGCACGCCGCCCGAGCCGCTCCGTCAGCCGGGACGCGAGGAGGCTGGAGCCGGTCGCTCCGATGGCGGCCGCCGCCAGGGCGATGCCGAAGGCGAGGTCCGGTCCGTCGAGGACGTCCTTCACCAGCAGCACGAGGAGGCTGAACGCCCCGGCCGTGCCGAGGTGGAACACGGCGATGCCGGCCGTCAACGGCCGGAGGAACGGATGGTGGCGGATCCAGCGGAGGCCCTCGCCGAGCTCGACCCGCAGCGGCGGGCGCTCGGCGACGGCGGCCCGCTCGGCCGGGGTCGGTTCGATCGTCGGCAGCCGGCGGAACGGGACCGTCGAGCCGAGATAGCTGGCGGCGTTGACGGCGAACGGGAGCCACGGCGCCAGCGTGAAACTGGCCGACCCGACCGGGCCACCGGCGAAGTCGTTCGTCACCGTCTCCACCGAGGTGATGCGGCTGTTGGCCCGGTCGAGATCGTGCGGCCGCACCAGCTTCGGCAGCA
Organism: Actinomycetota bacterium; assembly: GCA_039195375.1. Lineage (GTDB taxonomy): Bacteria > Actinomycetota > Acidimicrobiia > Acidimicrobiales > SZUA-35 > JAHELU01. Next base: position 3,448 of record JBCCVL010000153.1, on the reverse strand, counting down.
TGGCGACCACCGACGGGTCGACCAGGATCTCGCCGACCGTGATGACGTAGGCGACGACGAACAGGTGCCAGATCTCGATCCGGTCGGTCAGCACGGCGACGGCGAGCAGTGCCATCACGGCGGCCCGCCAGGTCTGCGTCGTCAGGATCAGCCGACGCCGGTCGAGCCGGTCGACGAGCACACCGCCGACCAGGGCGAACGTCGTCCAGGGCAGGAACTGGGCCGCGGTGACCCCGCTGATGGCCAGCGGTGACGACGTGAGGGTCCTGGCCAGGAGTGGCAACGCCGCCAGCCGCAGGCCGTCGCCGAGGTTGGTGATGAAGGCGGCGGACAGCACCGCCGAGAAGCCGGGCCCCAGATCAGAGCTTCGTCGCCCCATGACGTGAGGTGATCGTAGTCGGCGGGAACTCTCCTGGCCGGCCGGACGTTGAGGGGGTACAGCGGAGCACCGCCGGTGGAGATACCTCGGCCGTGGTGGCATGCTGACCTCGGCAGAAAGGGAGTTCCATGCTCATCGCCGTCATCATCCTCGTCGTCCTCATCGTGCTCGTCGGGCTGTTCCTGATGCGGGTCTACAACCGGCTCGTCGCCCTGCGGGAGCGGGTCCGCAACGCCTTCGCCCAGATCGACGTGCAGCTCGAACGCCGCCACGATCTCATCCCCAACCTGGTCGAGACCGTGAAGGGCTACATGTCCCACGAGCGGGAGACCCTGGAGGCCGTCGTCGCCGCCAGGGCGGCCGCCACCCAGGCCAGGATCGAGGTCTCGGGCGATCCCGAGAACCTCGAGGCCATGCGCAAGATGGCCGAGTCGGAGGGCACCCTCGGCGGCGCCCTGTCCCGGCTGATGGCCGTGGCCGAGGCCTACCCCGACCTCAAGGCCAACCAGAACATGGCCCAGCTCACCGAGGAGCTGACCACCACCGAGAACAAGATCGCCTACGCCAGGCAGAACTACAACGACCAGGTCAACACCTACCAGACCTACAAGGCCAGCTTCCCCCAGGTCGCACTGGCCAACTCGTTCGGGTTCGCCGACTCCGCCTACCTCGACCTCGACGAGAAGGCCCACAAGCGGGAGAACATCAACGTCAGCTTCGACGATCCGTTCCCCGGCCAGCAGGGCGGTCTCCGCGATTAGTCGTCGCCGTCGCCACCGGCCGCTCGAGGTCGCTCCGTCATGACCATGGACTTCCAGACCCGGCAGGACGAGGCCAGGCAGAACACCACCCGCCTGGTCGTCCTGCTCGCGGCCGGGGTGATCGCCATCATCGCCGTGGTCTCGGTCCTGATCACCGGTTTGCTGTGGTACGGGTCGGGCGAGTTCCAGCCGCTGGCCGCGCTTGCGGTGGCGGCACCGATCACGACGATCGGGATCGTCGGTACCTCGCTGGTCAAGTCGAGTCAGATCCGCAGCGGCGGCGGGTCCTACGTCGCCGCCTCGATGGGCGGTCGGCCGGTCGACTTCAACACGCTCGACCCGGCCGAGAAGCAGTTGGCCAACGTGGTCGAGGAGATCGCCATCGCCTCGGGTATGCCGGTCCCGGCCCTGTACGTGCTCGACAACGAGCCGGGCATCAACGCCTTCGCCGCCGGCTGGTCGGCCGACAACGCCGCCATCGGGGTGACCAGGGGAGCGCTCGAGCACTTCACGAGGCGGGAGTTGCAGGGTGTCGTCGCCCACGAGTTCTCCCACATCGCCAACGGCGACACCCGGATCTACACCCGCATCATCGGCTGGGTGTTCGGCATCGCCGCCATCACGGTGCTCGGCCGGATCCTGTTGCAGAACCTGTGGTGGGCCCCTCGGCGGCGGGACAACCGCGACAACTCGATCATGATCGTCCTGGCCGCCGCCATCGGTCTCATCGTGATCGGTGCACTCGGCACGCTGTTCGCCCGGATGGTCCAGGCCGCCGTCTCCCGCCAGCGGGAGTACCTGGCCGACGCCTCGGCCGTGCAGTACACCCGTGACCCGTCCGGCATCGGCGAGGCGCTGATGAAGATCGCGGCCCACAGCGAGCAGGGCAGCATCCGCTCGGCCCACGCAACCGAGACCAGCCATCTCTTCATCTCCAAGGCGATGAACTCGTCGTTCGCCACCCACCCACCACTCGAGGACCGGATCCGCCGGCTCCTGCCCGACTGGGACGGCTCGCTGCCCGAGCTGACCGAGGCGCAGCCGCCGGCACCCCAGGCCGGTGCCAGGGCCGGCAACGGTCAGGGCCGCCAGGCCGGCCGACCGGGTGGTCGTGGTGGACCCGGCGGTCGACCGGGACCGGTGATGATCCCGGGGATGCCCGGCATCGGGATCCCCGGCATGGGCGGGATGCCAGGCGCCGCCGGTCTCGCCGGCGCCGCGCCGGGTGGCCGGCCGAGCGATGCGGCGGTGGCTGCAGCGGTGGCCTCGGCATCGGAGCGTCCGGCCCAACCGCACTTCGGCGGTCCGACCGACGCCCACGTCGAACACGCCCGAGGTCTGCTGGCCCGGATCCCCGAGCCGACCCAGGCCTTCCTCCACACCCGTCAGGGGGCGGCCGCCGCCGTCGTCGGGTTGGCCGTCTCGCCGGACGCCGCCGAGCGGCCTCGCCAGCTCGACCTGGCCGGCCGATCGCTCGGGCTCGAGGCCGGGTACGTCGAGGCGGCCGGTCGGGTGATCAGCGACCTGCACCGCTCGCTGCAGCTCCCGGCGATCGACATCGCCCTCCACTCGATCCGCGAGCTCCCGTGGGAGCACAAGGCCAGGCTGCTCGATCTGCTCCGAGCCCTGGAAGACGACACCCACCACCAGGACCTGTTCCGGTGGATGCTTCGCCGGGTCGTCGTCCGCCACATCGAGGACCAGCACGAGGACGGCTCCCGCCGGGAGGACGCCCGGCTCGGCTCGCTCGAGGGCGACGCTCGCACGCTCTACGGCGTGATCGCCCACTTCAACAGCTCGGGAGCCGACCAGGCCCAGGCCGCGTTCGAGGCGGCGCTGACCACCGCCGGGTTGCCGCCTGGCCCGATCGCACCGATCCAGGAGTTGACCTTCGATCGACTCGACTCGTCGCTCGGACGTCTCGGGGAGATGGTCCGCAGCGACCGTCAGCGGTTCGTGAGCGGTGCAACCGCCGCCGTGCTGCACGACGGGCGGACCACGGTCGAAGAGGCCGAGCTGATCCGGGTGGTGGCCGACGCCGTTCGCCAGCCCGTCCCGCCGCTGATCAGCACCTGAGCTGCGCCGGCCCCCCTCGCCGCTGTCGATGTCGACGCCGGCGGGTGGCCGGGGCCCGGGTCAGGCCAGGGTGATCTCGATGGCGGCGTCGGACGTGCGCGACCGGCCGAACAACCCCATCACGGCGTTGATGCCGCTGATCACCGTGACCTGGAGGCCGTACTTGGCCTTGATCTTCTGCTTGACCGCTTCGGCCTCGGCCCCCGTGACCACCCGGGCGGTGCCAGACACG
>JBCCVL010000152.1:0-15276 GCA_039195375.1 Actinomycetota bacterium | reverse complement strand
GCCTGGTGGTGTTTTCCCGCATGTGGACCCCGCCTGTCCGTGGCGATCAGGTTTCGACCGTCACACAACTGCAACTTGTTGGCGTCACCTTACCAGGTGTCCTGCGGGCAACGACGCCATCGGCCCGAAGGTTTCCCACCCGTCCGGGAGAAACCCCGTCGACGACGCACTTGGGCCCTCCCCGAGCCCGACGTCTAGCATCGCAAGCGATGTCCAACGCCATCCTCCACGCCGCCCGCGACCTCGGTCCGGCGATCGCCGCCCGGTCGTCCGAGATCGAATCGAACGGGACCCTGCCACTCGACGTGGTCGATGCCATCCGCCCGAGTCAGGCCTTCCGGCTCTATGTGCCGACCGACCTCAACGGGCCCGCCGCCACCGCCTGGGAGGGCCTCGAGGTCATCGAGGAGTACGCCTACCACGACGGCTCGACCGGCTGGTGTGTCGCCATCTCCGCCACCAGCTCGCTGATGGCCACGTACCTGCAGGAGCCGTGGGCCACCGAGATCTTCGCCGACCCGGGCTCGATCACCGGCGGCTTCGCCGCCCCGATGGGCGCGGCGACGCCGGTCGAGGGTGGTCTCGAGGTCACCGGGCGCTGGCAGTGGGGGTCGGGTACGAAGCACTGCACCTGGGTCGGCGGCGGCTGCCGGGTGGTCGGCCCGGACGGCAAGACCGCGCCGCGGGCCGACGGTTTGGCCTTCCCCTACGCCTTCTTCGACCTCGACGACGTCGAGTTCCTCGACACCTGGGACGTGGCCGGCCTCGGCGGCACCGGCTCGGTCGACTACGAGGTGGCCAGGGCGTTCGTGCCCGAGGACCGCTGGGTCCAGATCGGCTTCGACCCACCTCAGCGGGAGAACCCGTTCGCCCGCTTCTCGTTCTACGGTCTCCTCGCCCTCGGCATCGCCGCGACCGCAGCGGGCATCGGGCGGCGGGCGGTCGACGAGCTGGTGCTGCTGGCCGAGTCGAAGCGCCCGCAGGGCAGCTCCCGGCCGCTGCGGGACCGATCGACGATCCAGGCCGACGTGGCCATGGCGGAGGCGAAACTCCGGGCCGCCTGGGGGATGGTGGCCGACACGGTCGGCTCGGCCTGGGAGACGGCGCTGACCGGCGACGACCTCGCCGACGAGCAGCGCCGTCTGCTCCGGCTGGCCGCCACCCACACCACCCAGACGGCCGCCGAGGTGGCGGAGGCCGCCTACAAGGCCGCCGGCGGGGCCGCCGTGTACCGGACGAGCCCGATCCAACGCTGCCTGCGTGACGCCATGGTCGCGACCCAGCACGCCATGGTCGCCCCCAGGACCTTCGAGCTCGCCGGCCGGATGAAGCTCGGGCTCGAGACCGACACCCGGCAGCTCTGACCGGTCCGCCGAGCGAACCGTCGACGAACCGACCGCAGCCGTGGCCCGTCACCTCCCACCAGACGACGACCCCCGTCGTGCGTCGGTGCGCACCTGGCTGGCCGACAACCCCGCCCCGACGGCCGGCCAGTTGGCCGAGGCCGGCTACGTCGCCCCCCACTGGCCCCAGCCCTGGGGGCTGGACGCCGACCCCGAGCTGCAGCTGATCATCGACGACGAGCTGGCCCGGGTCGGTGTGGAGCGACCAGACAACCCGATCGCCGTCGGTTGGGCCGGGCCGACGATCCTCGCCGGCGGGACCGAGGCCCAGCACCGGCGTTGGCTGCCGGCCATCCTCGACGGGTCCGAGGAGTGGTGTCAGCTGTTCTCCGAGCCCGAGGCCGGTTCCGACCTGGCGGCGCTGCGGACACGGGCCGAGCGGGACGGCGACGAGTACGTGGTCAACGGCCAGAAGATCTGGTCGACCTGGGCCAATCGGTCGCAGTGGGGGATCCTGCTGGCCAGGACCGACCCGACGGCCAGGAAACACCAGGGCATCTCCTACTTCGTGCTCGACATGGCCACCCCCGGCATCGAGGTCCGCAAGATCATCGAGATGACCGGTGGGAACCACTTCAACGAGACGTTCCTCACCGACGTGCGGATCCCGGTCGAGAACCGCATCGGCCCCGAGAACGACGGCTGGCGCCTGGCCCGGGTCACGCTCGGCAACGAGCGGGTGTCGCTGTCGGAGGGTGGGGTGCTGTGGGGCATGGGCCCCGACGCCGAGACGTGCCTCGGCGAGATCGCCGAGCGTGGCGCTGGTGACGACCCGCTCACCCGGCAGCGGGCGGCCGGCGCCCATGCCGAGACCACCGTGCTCGACCTTCTCGGCGACCGGATCATCGAGGCCGTCACCAGAGGCGACGACCCCGGGGCCGAGGCGTCGATCCGCAAGGCCTTGGCCGACGTGCACGGGCAGACCCTCATGTCGCTGGTCAAGGACCTGTCCGGCCCGGCCGGGATGGTCGGCCACCAGGACGCCGATGCCGAGGAGACCGACCCCTGGCACTGGGGCTACCTGTTCAGCCGGGCCCTCACCATCGGCGGCGGGACCAGCGAGGTGCAGCGCAACATCATCGGCGAGCGGCTGCTCGGCCTGCCCCGCGAACCGCCCCCTCCATCCGCGTCCCCGACCCCGATCACGGCCAAGGAGCAGGCATGAGCGTTCCGACCAGTCACGACGACTTCGAGTGCATCCGGTTCGAGCGGCTCGACGGTGACGTCCTCCAGGTGACGATCGACCGGCCGGGCGACGACCGCAACGCCGAGCTCAACGCCGTCGACGGTCGGATGCACGACGAGTTGACCCACCTGTTCCCGGTCCTGAAGCAGGAGCGGGAGGCCAGGTGCATCGTCCTCACCGGGTCCGGCCGGGCGTTCTCGGCCGGCGGCGACTTCGACTGGTTCCCGACCCTCCAGGAGCCGGGCCGTCTCGAGCCGCTCCGCCAGGACGGCAAGAACCTGATCTGGGACCTGCTGGACGTGCAGGTCCCGATCGTGGCCGCGGTCAACGGCCACGCCATGGGCCTCGGGGCCTCGATCGCGCTCCTGTGCGACCTGATTGTGGTCGCCGAATCGGCCAGGATCGGCGATCCGCACGTCAAGGTCGGCGTCGTCGCCGGCGACGGCGGCACCGTGGCCTGGCCCCTCGCCATCGGGCCGGCGCTGGCCAAGCAGTACCTGTTGACCGGCGAACCGATCTCGGCCGCAGAGGCCCACCGCCTCGGCATGGTCAACGAGGTCGCCCCGGACGAGGAGTGCCTCGACCGGGCTCTGGTGTGGGCCCGCAAGCTGGCGGCCAACGCACCGATGGCGGTGCAGTACACCAAGGTCGCGGTGAACAAACTGCTCAAGGACGCGGCCAACACCGCCTTCGACGTGGCCACCGCACTGGAGCTGCTCACGTTCCAGAGCGATGACCACGCTGAGGCGCTTGCCGCCATCCGGGAGCGGCGGGACCCGACGTTCGAGAACCGCTGAGCCCGATCCGCCTGGTGGCGCCGCTCAGCCGAGCTGGGCGTGGAAGAAGTCGTAGACCTGGGGCCAGACCTGGGCCGCAAGGTCGGCGTCGTGGGTGCCGATGGCGTTCGTCTCGTTCATGAAGGCGTGGCCGGCATCGTGGATCGTGAACTGGACGTCCTTACCCATGGCCTGCAGCTTGGCCTCGAGCGCCCGAGCGGCATCGGGGGTGAAGAAGTCGTCCGGGTTGGCCATGTGGCCGCGGACCACGGCCGTGAGGCCGGACCAGTCGGGCTCACCGTCCGGCGCCGGGAACCCGTAGAAGGGCATGGCCGCCCTCACCTTGTCGCCCCGCAGTGCGGTGACCATCATCGTCATCAGGCCACCCATGCAGAACCCGATGGCGCCGATACCGTCGCCGGTCGTGGCGTCGTTGGCGGCGAGGAAGTCGACGGCGCCCGACATGTCCTTGGCCGCCCGCTCCGGTGGCAGCTCGCTCATCAGCCGACCGGCCTTGTCCATCTCGTCGTGGCCGGCCAGCTCGCCGTGATACAGGTCGGGGGCCAGGGCGACGAAGCCCTCGCCGGCCAGGCGGTCGGCCACCCCCTTGATCTGCTCGTTGAGGCCCCACCACTCCTGGAGGACGATCACCCCCGGGCCGCTCCCCGTCTCGGGTGCGGCCAGGTACCCGCGGGCGTCGAGGCCGTTGCTTGCGAAACTCACCATGTCTCCCATGGGCCGCATGCTAGGTCGCGTGGCCTGGCGGGGCGAGGCTTGCTGCGTCACCGACGCCGACCGGTGCGATCACCCGGTTCGGATGCGGCTCGGCGTCATCGCCACCAGGCGGAAGGCGTCGTCGCCGGCGGCCCGCCACGCCTCCAGGCTGGTCCGCCGGTCGGCGTCGCCGACGTCCCAGTAGCGGGGCGCCAGGCGCTCCGCCAGCGCCAGCCCGCCGGTCGACTCGATGCGGGCCTCGCCGTCGAAGGCCACCCAGCCCTCGAGTTCGTCCACGTCGTTGGAGACGGTCACCGTCACCCTCGGGTCGTGCTCGATCCTCGTCAGCTTGGCGCTCGTCGAACCGCAGAACATGGTGAGCTGTTCGCCGTCCCAGTCGAACCAGACCGGGACCGAGACCGGCGAGCCGTCGGCCCGGAGCGTCGTGAGCGTCGCCAGCCGGACCCGGGCGGCGAGGAAGCGGTCGATGTCGGACGTCGTGGTCGGCGCCGACACCGTCGGTTCCCCGGGCCCGTCCCCGGTCGCCGAGACCGGATCGTCGCGGAGCGAGCGCTCGACCGACGGGAGGCGACGGATCGTGCCCTCCTGACCGGCGGGCATGACCAGGCCGGCGGCCTGGATCTGGACGTAGGTGGCGTGGGCAGCGGTGATCGCCGTCCGGAACCCCTGGTGGTCCTGCATCTCGTTGACGGAACGCTTGATCATCGACGCGACGAACGGGTCGAGCCGGGAGACGCGACCGGCCAGGTCGGCAACAAACGATTCCAGCTCGGCCGCGGGGACGACGTGGTTGACGAACCCGAGCTCGTGCGCCTGCTCGGCGTCGACGAACTCGCCGAGCCACAACAGCTCCTTGGTCTGGCGGGCACCCAGGTCCCACGGCACCGAGAAGTACTGGAAGTGGGCGGGCAGGAACCTGGCGTCGTCAGCGGCCACGATGACGTCCATGGCCGAGGCCACCATCCAGGCCCCGTAGATGCACAGACCGTGCACGGCGGCGATCGTCGGCTTCGGCAGATCGCGCCAGCGGAGGGTGTTGGCGACGTTGAGCTCCCACGACCGGCGCTGATCGCCGAGCCAACCGGGCGGCCACGGGCGGGCCTCCCGGTCGGCCAGCTCCTCGGGGGTGCCGATGTCGTGTCCGGACGAGAAATGGGGTCCGGCACCACGCAACACGATGACCCGGACCTCATCGTCGGCCACCGCCCGATCGAAGGCGGCGTCGAGCTCGTCGAGCAACAGCCGCGATTGGGCGTTCCGGTACCGGGGGCGGTTCAAGGTGACGGTGGCCACCCGGCCGTCGACCCGGTAGGTGACCGGTACCGCAGTGTCGTCGTCGCCTGTCGTGTCGGCCATCCCACACCCTAGGTTCCGGGTCGGACGACGGAGTAGTTCGACCCGGTGGCCGGCAGCGACAGACGAGCCGTCCCGATGCGATACTGGCGACGTGGAGACGACGAGCGCACATGATCTGATCCCCCTGGTCCGCCGATCGGTGATCGGCGACGACGAGGTCGTCGACGGCCCCTTCGGCCCCCGCCCCGTCGTCTATGCCGACTACACGGCCTCGGGTCGTGCCCTCGGCTTCATCGAGGACTACATCCGCTCGACGGTGCTCCCGCTGTACGCCAACACCCACACCGAGTCGTCCGGCACCGGCCTCCAGACCACCCGGTTCCGGGAGGAGGCCAGGGACATCGTGGCCCGCTGCGTCGGCGCCGGTGACGAGCACGCCGTGCTGTTCTGCGGCAGCGGATCGACGGCGGCGATCGACAAGATCGTCGGGGTGCTCGGCCTGCGGGTCCCGTCGAACCTCGAGGACCGCTACGGCCTGTCAGCCAACGTCCCGGCCGACGAGCGACCGGTGATCTTCATCGGGCCGTTCGAGCACCACTCCAACGAGCTGCCGTGGCGCGAGTCGATCGGCGACGTCGTCACGATCGACGAGGACGCCGACGGCCACCTCGACATCGACCAGCTCGAGGCCGAGCTGATCCGCTATGCCGATCGTCCACTGAAGATCGGCTCGTTCTCGGCCGCGTCCAACGTGACCGGCATCATCACCGACACCCGAGCCGTCTCGTCGTTGCTGCACGCCAACGGCGCGCTGGCCTTCTGGGACTTCGCCGCCGCCGCCCCATACGTCGAGATCGACATGGGCTCGGCCGCGGACGGCGACGACTACTACGACGCCATCTTCGTCTCACCCCACAAGCTGATCGGCGGCCCCGGCACCCCTGGCCTGTTGGTGGCCCGCACCGAGCTGTTCACCAACCGGGTTCCCGACGTGCCCGGTGGCGGCACCGTCGCCTACGTCAACCCGACCGACCACGACTACCTGAGCGACGTCGAACACCGTGAGGAGGGCGGGACCCCGGCCATCATCGGGTCGATCCGGGCCGGTCTGGTGTTCCAGCTCAAGGACGCGGTCGGGGTGAACACGATCCGCGAGCGGGAGGAACGGTTCGTCCGGGCCGCCATCGCCCGTTGGGAGGCCAACCCCCACCTGATGGTGCTCGGCAGCCACACGGCCGAACGCCTGTCGATCGTGTCGTTCGTGGTTCGCCATCGGACCGACGAGCCCGTCGACGGCGACGCCTACCTGCACCACAACTACGTCGTGGCGCTGCTGAACGATCTGTTCGGGATCCAGTCACGAGGCGGCTGCTCGTGCGCCGGCCCCTACGGCCACCGGCTGCTCGGGATCGACCTCGACCGCTCCCACGAGTTCGAGCGGGAGATCAACCGGGGCTGTGAGGGGATCAAACCCGGCTGGGTCCGCATCAACTTCAACTACTTCATCGACGATGACACGTTCGAGTACCTGCTCGACGCCGTCGACTTCGTTGCCCAGCACGGGGCCGAGCTGCTCGCCTGCTACCGGTTCGACCCCGAGACCGGGCTGTGGCGCCACCGCCGCCCCCGGGAGGCGCCCATGAGCCTGCTCGACATCCGCTACGACGCCGACGGGCTCCACCACCCCGAGGTCCGGCAGCGCCTCGGCTCGGTCCCGTTGCGCCACTTCGTTGACGAGGCGGTCGGAATCGTGGCCAGGGAGCAGGCCGACGCCGTCCGACCGCTGGCCCCGCCATCGACGACCGACGACTTCGAGCACCTGCGCTGGTTCCCCTACCCGGCGGAAGGGCCGTGTGGCGGGACGGCGCCGGTGTCCGCCGACTCGACGTCGATCGTCAGCCCGGTCGCTCCAACCGTGCCTTGAGCCGCTGGTAGTCACCCTCGACGCTGCGGCGGACCAGACGATCGAGGAGCGGACCGAGCAGCCGCATCGGCATCGGTGCCTCGCCGCGGACGACGGCCCCGACCCGGCAACGCCCGTCGTCGAGCGGGTCGACGGTCCGGGTGACGTCGATCGGCATCGTCCCGCCGGTCGAGGTGATGCGGATCCGTCGACCGGGCAGGAGCTCAACGACCTCGAACGACGACACGATCGACCGGCCGAGGAAGCGGGCCTCCTGGTCGTAGGTCGACCCGAGGCGGAGCGGCGGTTCGCTCGTCCAGGTGCAGCGCTCCTGACCCCGCTGCCAGTCGGGGTTGTTGGCCATGTCGGACAGGTAGGCGAAGACGTCGTCGGCCGAGCGGCCGATCTCGATGTCGACGGTGATCTCGGTCATGGTCCTGGGTCCTTCGATCAGTCGGTTCGGGCGGTTCCGGGTGCCGTGCCGTCCGGATCGGTTCGCACGGGCCGGGCATGCTCGGGCCCCGAGGGGTCGGGGCGGGGCTCGTGGAGCGGAGCGGGGGCACCGATGGCGGCGGCCAGGTCGGCGGCGAGGTGAACTGCGAGCACGTCGACCGGTTGGCGGAACGGCTCGACCGGGTCGGCCAGGACGGCGCCGAGCGTGCCGAACAGGAGCCAGCGGATCCGCCAGGCCACGACGGCCGGATCGAGCTCGGGCAACGTGCGGGCCAGCTCGGGCTTGAACCGGCCGGCCACCGGCCCGAAGTGGCGCTCGACCTGCTCGGTCACAAAGGCGGCAGGATCCAGATAGACGGCGCCGGCGAGGCGGGCGCGGCCGGTGCCCCGTTCCTCGAGTGCAGCAGCCAGCTCGAGGTCGGGTCGGAGCAGGGCCTCCACCAGGTCGACCAACGGCACCGGGTGACCGCCGGCCCGCTCGACGGCCCGGTCGAGCAGGTCGAGCCGTCTGGCGTTGAGCGGGACCAGGACCCGATCGAGCACGGCGGCGGCCAGCTCGGGGCGGCCACCGAAGTGATAGTGGACGGCGCCGGGATCGGCCCCCGCGGCCCGCATCACCGCTCGGAGCGAGGCCCGTTGGAAGCCATGCAAGGCGAAGTGCTCCTCGGCCGCGTCGAGCAGCGCCGTCGGCGTGCGCCGCTTCCCGCCGGTCCCCTCCCCCGGGTGCTCGATCATGTGGTCGATGCTATTCAGTCATCTGACTGAATACAAGCGGATCGCCGGCGGGGACCGGTCCCCGGCTGGGGTGTCGGCGACCCCGAGTAGGGTCCCCCCATGGTCACGCGCTGCCACTGGCCGACCGGCCACGACGACTATCTCGCCTACCACGACCACGAGTGGGGCCGACCGACCACCGACTCGAACCGCCTGTTCGAGAAGATCTGTCTCGAAGGGTTCCAGTCGGGGCTGAGCTGGCTGACGATCCTGCGCAAGCGCGAGGCCTTCCGATCCGTCTTCGCCGGGTTCGACATCGAGACGGTCGCCGACTTCGGGCCGGACGACGTGGAACGGTTGCTCGGCGATGCCGGCATCATCCGCCACCGGGGCAAGATCGAGGCGACGATCAACAACGCACAGCGGGCGTGTGAGCTGATCGAGTCCGAGGGCTCTCTGGTCGACTGGATCTGGTCCTGGGCGGTGGCCCAACCGGAACGGGTCGATGGCCCGGACGGGCCGGCCGTCCCGACCAAGACCGACCGGTCGGCGGCGATGGCAAAGGAGTTGAAGGCCCGGGGCTGGCGGTTCTTCGGCCCGACGACGGCATACGCCTTCATGCAGTCCGAGGGGCTGACCAACGACCACGACCTCGACTGCTTCGTGCATGGCGCCTGCGAGGAGGAGCGGACGGTCGTCCTGGCCGGTCGGGAGCTGCGGCTACCCTGAGCGCCGTGCGCACCATCGGCCTGCTCGGCGGCATGAGCTGGGAATCCTCGATCAAATACGAGCGGCTCATCAACACCGAGACCCGCCGGCGGAGGGGCGGGACGGCCTCCGCCGACCTCATCATCCGCTCCTACGACTTCGCCGCGATCGAGGAGGCTCAGGCCGCCGGCCGGTGGGAGGAGCTCGGCGACCTGCTCGCAACCGATGCGCAGCAGCTCGAACGGGCGGGGGCCGACCTCGTCGTGCTGTGCACCAACACGATGCACAAGGTGGCCGACCGCATCGAGGCCGCCATCGGCGTCCCGTTCCTGCATCTCGGCGATGCCACGGCGCGGGCGGTCAACGAAGCCGGGGTCAGCACGGTCGGCCTGCTCGGCACCCGCTACACGATGGAGCACGACTTCTACCGGGGTCGCCTCGAGGCCAACGGCTTGACCGTACTCGTGCCAGATGAGCCGGACCGCACGACCGTGCACGACGTGATCTACCACGAACTGGTCCGGGGCGTCATCGACGAGACCTCGCGCCGGGCCTACCTCGACGTGATCGAGCGGCTGATCGGGCGCGGGGCCGACGGGGTGATCGCGGGCTGCACCGAGATCGAGCTCCTGCTCGGGGCCGACGACGTACGGGTCCCGTGGTTCCCGACGACCCGCCTGCACGCCATGGCCGCCGTCGACGCCGCCCTCACCGCTCCCGGGACCTGAGCGGAGCGACTCGGTGCGGCGGCGGACAACGAGGCGAAGGGGCGCCGGGACCGTCGCCGGCGTCGTCCGGCGAGGTCGACCTTCATCTCGCTCGGCGGTGATCTCGGCGGTGGCGGCGGTCGCCGTCGGCTCGACGGCCTGCGCCCGCCTGCCCTTCATCGGCGACGACGCCCGCTACCTCGACGCCGGCGAGCGCCTGATCGAGGGTGAGCTGGCCGAGCGCATCGGCCTCGGTGCTCTGCCCGCCACCTGTGAGGGCTCGGGGCTCGACGCCGGCCAGACCTTCACCTGTTCGGCGGAGCCGGCCGGCCAGCCCCCGATCCGCTTCGTGGCGACGATCAGCGACGACGGCGATGGCGTCGACCTGATGAGCACCAACCTGCTGCTGGCCGAACAGGTCGAGCGGATCGAGGCCTTTGCGGCGGCCCTGATCGCCGAGGACACCGGCCGCTCGATCGGGCCGAATCGCTTCGAGTGCGCCGACACCAGCGTCGTCGTCGACGCCGGTGACGCGCTGGACTGCCTGGTCACCGACCCGGCCGACGGGGTGGTGCACGCCGTCGGGGTCACCATCGACGACCTCGCCACGCTCTCGATCACCGTCGACGTCGGCGACCCGATCGGCTGAGCCGAACCGGCCGAGCAGGTTCGTGGCCGCCGGCGGCTTCGAAACCCGCCCGTCGGCGAACTCGCCGACCCGACCGGGGAGCCATGCAGATCGGGTCGGCCCCTTTCGTGAGTCCGAGGGCTTTGACCGTCGGACCGCCGGAGTCGACAATTGGTCGATGCAGTCGATCTACGACGACACCCACGACCTCTTCCGATCGAGCTTCCGGTCCTGGGTCGACGCCGAGCTGCTCCCCCGCCGCGAGGAGTTCGAGGATGCCGGCATCATGGATCGCGAGCTCTACCTGTCGGCCGGCAAGCACGGCTTCCTCGGGATGGCGGTCGACGAGGTGTTCGGTGGCGGCGGGAGCGACGACTTCCGGTTCAACGCCATCATCTCCGAGGAGTTGGCTGCGACCGGCGCCGGCGGTGGCGGTCTCGGCCTGACGCTGCACAACGACATCACCACGCCGTACTTCATCGAGTACTGCAACGAGGAGCAGGCCACCCGCTGGCTGCCCGGTATCGCCAACGGCGAGCTGATCACCGCCATCGCCATGACCGAGCCAGGCACCGGCTCCGACCTCGCCGGCATCGCCAGCACGGCGGTCCGCGACGGCGACGAGTACGTGCTCAACGGGGCCAAGACCTTCATCACCAACGGGATCAACTCCGACCTCGTGATCGTGGTGGCCAAGACCAAGCCGGAGGGTGGGCACGACGGCATGTCGCTGCTGGTGGTCGAGCGGGGCATGGACGGCTTCGAGCGGGGACGCAACCTCGACAAGATCGGCCAGCACTCGGCCGACACCGCCGAGCTGTTCTTCAGCGACGTCCGGGTGCCGGCGGCCAACCTCCTCGGCGAGGAGGGACGGGCCTTCGAGTACCTGTCGTTCAACCTGGCCCAGGAGCGACTGTCGATCGGGCTCTACGGCCTGGCAGCGGCCAGCGCCGCGCTCGGTTGGACGGTCGACTACGTGAAGGAGCGGACGGCGTTCGGCCAGCCGATCGCCCGCTTCCAGAACACGAAGTTCGAGCTGGCCGAGATGGCGACCGAGGTGGAGGTGACGACGCCGTTTGTGCACCAGTGCGTTTCCGAGCTGAACGCCGGCGCCCTCACCCCGGCGAAGGCGGCGATGGCCAAGCTCTGGGGCACCGAGCTCCAAGGGCGGATCACCGACCGGTGCCTGCAGCTGTTCGGCGGGTACGGCTACATGACCGAGTACCCGATCGGTCCCGCCTACGTCGACGCCCGTATCACGAGGATCTACGGCGGCACATCGGAGATCATGAAGACCATCATCGCCAAGGACGTTCTGGCCTAGCACGGCTCGGAACCCAGGGAGCACACGGACTCAGACGGTCTCCTGTCGGGTCGCAGCAGCCCGATTTCTGAAGCTCCTTTGGAAGGTGGGTGAACCGATTGGGGCGTTCGAGCGTTGTAGCTTGCGATGGATGCCGCAACGGCAAGCAGCGGTGTAGTGGCCGACGAGCTCGATGAGTTCGTGTCGTTGCACTATCAGCGTTTGGTCGGGTTGCTGGTGCTGCGGTTGAAGAGCCGGGTGAGCGCCGAGGACGTGGCTCACGAGAGTCTGTTGAAGTTGGTCAAGCACTGGGATCGTGTCCGGTTGATGGACAACCCTTGGGCTTGGCTTGCGACCGTTGCCATCAACCAGTCGCGGAGTCGGTGGCGGAGGTCGGCCATGGCCGATCGGGTCGAGCGCCGTCTCGTCGCTTCGGGTGAGGCGGTTGCCGACAGCGAGGGACTGGCCGATCTCCTGTCGGTGATCGGTCGGCTTCCTGATCGTCAACGAACGGCGTTGCTGTTGCGACACTATGCCCGGCTCAGCGTGCGTGAGACGGCCGAGGCGATGGGCTGCGCTGAGGGAACGGTGAAGTCGCTGACGAATCGTGCGATCGAGCGGCTACGGAGCGAGCTTGCTGAAGAGGTGGACCATGCCATCGATTCGTGACGTCCTCGATGAGGCCACCCCCTCCGACGTGGTGCCGCCGTCAGCGCTCGAGCTGCGCCGGACACTTCGTGACCGGGCACGTCGACGTTGGAGCCTGATTGGCGCCGGTGTGATCGCAGCGGTTGCTTCGGTTGGGCTCGGCGTTGTCACCGGTGTCGGTGTCGGTCAACGAATCGAGTCAGGCGATCAGCAACCCGGTGCCAACGCAACTGAAGCCGATCCGATCCCGACGACAACAGAAGCGGTGTCCCCGAGCACGTCGACCGAAACGCCCAGGCGAGAGACGACCGAGGAATCCAGTGATGAGGTCTGGCGGTCCCGGTGGTTCCTCGCTCCACCGGCCGGAACCGAGGTCGACAGCACTCAGACGCAACACGCGATCTGGGAACAGGCGCAGGGCGCCACCATCGAACGGGTGGTCGTGACCACCGATCGGTCGGACCCGGCGTCCGCAGGGCTCGCCTGGGTCTACCATCTCGACGGCGCCGACATGTTCCGCATCGGGGACCCGGACGGGACGTACCGGGAAACCGTCGTTGGCGACCGGCAGGTGCGGATCGGCGAAGAGCCGGAGGATGATCGGATCAACACCTTCACCTCGTCAGCGACCGGGGCCTTCGTCGTGGCCGGTGTCGGTTTGACCGCTGACCAGGCAGTCGAACTGGTGACGGCGGCTCAACTCGTCGACGGCGAGGTCGACGTCGGCGACCGACTTCCGGTCGGTGTCCAGTTGGTCGCCCCACCCAGCTCGACGCCAACGGACCATCGCACGACCCTGGCCTGGGGTCTCGACGGCGATCGGTTTGCGCTCCAGATGGCGCCGACGACGGTCGAGGACGTCGTCGCCGTGCGACGATTCGCCGTTGCCGAGACCGTGTCGGTGCGTGGCACGACGGGAGTTGCCCTCCCGGCCAGCCCCGTGGAGAGCCTTCCGGCCCTCGTGTGGTCCGAGGACGGCTACACCATGGTGCTGACCGGAGGTGACCCGTCCCGCCCGCCGGAGACCGACGGACCGTCCGCTGCGGCCACCCTCGATCGGCTCGTCGACGTGGCGGAGTCGCTGATCCGACTCGATCAGCCCGCCCTGACCGAGCGGCTGGCCGACCCCTTCATGCGCAACCAGGCGGTGACGGTCGGCGAATGGTTCGAGTCGACCCCAACACCCGCAGGGTGGGACACCAGCTCGATCGTCAACAGTGCTCCTCAGGAGCAACTCCGACTCGCCGGCTTCGTCAGGCAGTTCCTGCAATGCACCTGGATCGCAGAATGGGCCCACGCAACACGAACGGACGACGGCATCCGACGAGATCACGCCGAAGCCGTACTGGCTCGAGAATCGACCTGGCCGGTGTTCCTCGCCGAGATGGAGGCGTTGCGAGACCTCACCATCGATGAGGCGGACCCGGTCCTCGACGAGACGCGGGTCGTCGACCAGCGCACCGAACAGCTCCGAGCCGCTCGGACGGGCAACCAGGTCGACGACGTTGAGCAACAGTACGGATGCGGGTTCGTCAGGCCAAGCTAGAAGCCGCGACGGCCGTGCGAGTGCTGGGAAGGCCGTGGTCAGCGCCACTCGGTCAGCGCAGATATCGGCCGTCGAAGATCGAGCGGACGGCGCCACGGATGTCGTCGAACCGCGGCCGGTCGGCGTTCCCACATTGTCACGGCACAGGATGTGGGAAGGGTCTTCCCAAATATCTGACCGCGGCTATCATCGAGGTCGTGACCGACACCAACGAGGCGCCGAGGATCGACGGCAGAACGGCGCGGCGGGAGCGAGGACGGCAAGCAGTCATCGACGCTGCGTTCCGGCTGCTCGATTCCGGGGAACCGGCTACGACCGATCGCTTGGCCAGGGAAGCGGGCACGTCGACCTCGTCGCTGTACCGATACTTCGACGACATGGCCGACCTCTACCAACAGGCAGCGGCCCACTTCCACCTCCAGCACGCCGACCTGATCGACGCGGCGCCCGAGCCGGACCGATCCCGAATCGAACGCACGACCGAGTTCGTCGGCCTCAGAATCCGTTGCACGGACGTCCTCTGGCCCTGGGCCCAACGACTCGAGGCCCAGTCACTCACCAACCCGGACCTGAAGCCGTTCACCCTGCAGCTGCGGTCCCGAGTCACCGAGCAGGTCGATCGCTACTTCCGTCCCGAACTCGACGAGCTGTCACCGGCCAAGCGGGCCGACCTCCGGGCGACCCTCGACGTTGCAACATCCTCGGCGATCGTCTGGGTCATGCGCGACATACACCGCCGCTCGCCGAACCAGATCAAGCGAGCCTGGCGGTCGACGATCGCAACGCTGCTCGCCGCCAACGACCCGGACGAGGAGGCGACGACGTGGCGTACCGAACCGAGCGGCCCGACCACCGCGGCTCGCCGGGATGCCCGTGCATGACCCCGCCACCGGGCACCAGATGAACCCCTGTGCCTGGCAGACGCGTCCTTTTGCCTCGATCCCGAGCCGACTCGGCTCGCAGCGGACGCTCGACCGGTGGACGCCGATCGCCACGATGGCCAGCCAGCTCTCGCCCTCGCGCAGTGCTCCTGAGCGCCTCACACCTGCCGGTCTGGCGTTGTCGGGGTGTCGCCTACACTGGCCACCGTGGAGCACCTTCATGGCGAACGGGCCGCATCTGGGGTCGGTCGTCGGGAGTGGCTTGGCGTTGTTGCCGCACTGGCCATCGGGCTCGCGCTCGTCGCACTGAAGCTGTATGCGGACGTTGGAGCCAGCTAGGCGTCGACATGAGCTGGCGCTTCGGGGTGGTCGGTCTCGTTTGCCTCTTG
>JBCCVL010000151.1:0-15362 GCA_039195375.1 Actinomycetota bacterium | reverse complement strand
GCCACCGTCTCGATCTTGGCGGCCAGCGACATGTCGTCCGGGTACAGCACCTGGAAGTCGGACGGCTCGGCCGCCGCCTCCTTCACCGCCTCGGCCAGGGTGGCGGCCCCGGCCCCGCCGTCGGCGAAGTGGGTGGTGATCGCCGAGCGGGCCCCGTACTCCGAGGCGATCTCGGCGATGGCGTCGAGGTCGCCCTGATGGTCGCCGGGGAAGGCGTTGATGGCCACCACCGGGGTGACGCCGTGCAGCTGCATGTTGGCCAGCTGCTTGCGGAGGTTGTCGCCGCCCTGGTGGACCTCGTCCGGGTTCTCGGCCAGCAACGCCTCGGGCAGCGGGCGGCCGGCCACGATCCTGTGGTTGCCGGAGTGGGCCTTGAGCCCCCGTACGGTCGCCACCAGCACCGCGGCGTCGGGAGCGATGCCCGAGTAGCGGCACTTGATGTTGAAGAACCGCTCGGCCCCCATGTCGGCCCCGAAGCCGGCCTCGGTCAGCAGGAAGTCGCTCATGTGGATGCCGATCTGGTCGGCCACGATCGAGGAGTTGCCGGTGGCGATGTTGCCGAACGGCCCGGTGTGGACCAGGGCCGGGGTGTTCTCGAGCGTCTGCATGAGGTTCGGCTTGATCGCCTCCCGCAGGATGACCGTCATCGAGCCGGCGGCACCGATGTCCTCGGCGGTGATCGGCGAGCCGTCGCGGTCGTAGCCGAGCACGATGCGCCCCATCCTGGCCCGCAGGTCCTCGAGCGAGGTGCACAGGGCGAGGGCGGCCATCACCTCGGAGGCGGCGGTGATGTCGAAGCCGGTCTCCCTCGGCACGCCGTCGAGTCGGCCGCCGAGGCCGATCACGGTGTTGCGCAACGCCCGGTCGTTGACGTCGAGCACCCGCCGCCAGGTGATCTGGTGTGGATCGAAGCCCGCCTTGCCGTCTGGGAAGCTGTTGCCGTGGTAGAGGTGGGCGTCGAGCATGGCCGAGCACAGGTTGTGGGCCGCGGTCACGGCGTGCATGTCGCCGGTGAGGTGGAGGTTGAACAGCTCCATCGGAACGACCTGGCTGTAGCCGCCGCCGGCCGCCCCTCCCTTGATCCCGAAGGTCGGTCCCATCGACGGCTGGCGGATGGCGATCGTGGCCGACGACCCGATGTGGTCGAACGCCTGGCCCAGGCCGACGGTGGTCGTGGTCTTGCCTTCGCCGAGCGGCGTCGGGGTGATGGCCGAGACCACCACGTAGCGGGCTCGGGGTCGATCGGCCATCGCCCCGATGGCACCGAGGCCGATCTTCGCCGCGCCGGTGCCGTAGGGCTCGAGCTGGTCGAGTGGGATGCCGGCCGAGCCGGCGATGTCCTCCAGCGGCTTGAGCTCGGCCGAGCGGGCGATCTCCAGATCGGTGGGGAAGGTCACGGGCTGCTCCTGCTGGGGCTGGTGGTACGGGTGGAACCGGTCCGAGGCCGGCTGCGTCTTCCACGGATCCCGACGGGGTGTTCCGAATCACGGAACCGTACCGGATTATGGCACAGCCGCTCGAGCGGTATGGTATGGCGTCGAGCGAACACGTCACGTGGGAACGCTCCACGGCGCACCATACGAGAAGGAGACGGTCGATGAGTGACATCCCGAGCACGGCCCTACCGACGACGGCCAAGGTCGTGGTGATCGGAGCGGGGATCGTCGGCAACTGCCTGGTCGGGCACCTGGCCGACCTCGGTTGGACCGACATGGTCCTGATCGACAAGGGCCCCCTGCCGAACCCTGGCGGCTCGACCGGTCACGCCTCGAACTTCATCTTCCCGGTCGACCACAACAAGGAGATGGCCCTGCTCGGCGTGCAGAGCGCCAACCAGTACCGGGACATGGGCCTCAGCGTCGACTCGGGCGGCATCGAGGTCGCTCGCACCCAGGAGCGGTGGGACGAGCTGCAGCGGCGGATGACGTCGGCCCTGGCCTGGGGCGTCGAGGCCCACCTGCTGACACCGGAACAGGTCAAGGAGCTCGTGCCCTTCGTCAACGACGAGATCATCCTCGGCGGGTTCTACTGCCCGAGCGTGTCGGTGGTGGACTCGCTCGAGACCGGCACCGTCATGCGGCGCAAGGCCCAGGACAAGGGCGTGCTCGAGGTGTTCGCCAACACCGAGGTGCTCGACGTCGAGACCGAGCCGACCCCACACAACGGGCTGTCGAAGGTCACCGCCGTCGTGACCGACAAGGGTCGCATCGAGGCCGAGTACGTCGTGATCGCCTGCGGCGTCTGGTCGAACCGGGTGGCCAACATGGCCGGGGCGACGATCCCACTCGTGCCCGCCGTTCACCAGATGGCCGACGTCGGCCCGATCGACATCCTGGCCGAGACCAACAACGAGATCGGCTATCCGATCGTCCGGGACATGGACACGTTCTGTTACGAGCGGCAGTCGGCCGGCTCGATGGAGGTCGGCTCCTACGCCCACCGACCGATCCTGCACCACCCCGACGAGATCCCGTCAAACGCCGCGGCCGCGCTGTCACCGACCGAGATGCCGTTCACCCCGGACGACTTCGACGAGCAGATGGAGCAGGCCATCGAGCTGATGGACATGCTCGGCGACGCCGAGATCAAGTACGCCATCAACGGGCTCCTGTCGCTGACGCCCGATGCCATGCCCTGCCTCGGCGAGACCACTGAGGTGGCCAACCTGTGGTCGGCCGCCGCGGTCTGGGTCAAGGAGGGGCCGGGCATGGCCCAGGTCGTGGCCGAGTGGATGACACACGGCTACCCCCGGGTGATCGACGCCCACGGCGCCGACGTGGCCCGCTTCTACGACTGGGAGCGCAACGACGAGCACATCTGGGCCCGGGCCGAGGAGCACTTCAACAAGACCTACGGCATCGTCCACCCGGCCGAGCAGTGGGCCAGTCGCCGTGGCCTCGTGAAGGGTGCGGTCTACGACCGCCAGGAGGCGGCGCAGGCCGAGTTCTACGAGGCCAGGGGCTGGGAGCGGCCGCAGTGGTACAACTCGAACGCCGACCTCGTCGAGCGCTATGACCTCGGGGCCCGTGACACCGAGTGGGACAACCGCTGGTGGAGCCCGATCACGATCGGCGAGCACCTCAACCTCCGGGAGAACTGCGGCGTCGTCGACCTGTCGGCGTTCCAGATCTACGACCTGTCCGGCCCCGGCGCGGTCGAGTACGCCGAGCGGCTGGCGGTCAACAAGGTCGACAAGCCGGTCGGGTCGTCGGTCTACACCCCGTGGCTCAACCACGACGGCGGGTTCCACTCCGACCTGACGATGATGCGGGTCGCCGAGGACACGGTCCGCATCGTCACGGGCGTCTTCGACGGTGGTCGCGACCTGTTCTGGGTCCGCAAGCACCTGCCGACGGACGGATCGGTCACCGTCACCGACCGGACCCGTGAGCTGACCACGCTCGGCCTGTGGGGCCCGAAGGCCCCCGAGGTGCTCAGCCAGCTGACGAGCCACGACCTGTCGCAGGCCGGCTCACCCTACGGCTCGTACCTCGACGTGGAGCTGAACCTGCCCGGGGGCCCGGCCGCGGTGAAGCTGTTCCGCATCTCCTATGTCGGCGACACCGGCTGGGAGATCTACGCCGACTGGGCTCACGGCGGTCCCATCTGGGATGCCCTGTTCGAGGCCGGCCGTGACCACGGCATCCGCCCGACCGGCGGAGGCGTCTACGGCTCGTCTGGTCGGATGGAGAAGGGCTACCGGCTGATGGGGGCCGAGCTCGAGTCGGAGTACGACCCGGTCGAGGCCGGCCTGGCCCGCCCGCGGGTCAAGGCCGCCGACTTCATCGGCCGTGACGCCTACCTGGCCGCTCGCGAGCGCAGTCCGCTGGCAAAGATGTGCACGCTGACGGTCGAGGACCTGACCGACGCCAAGGGGCGGGAGCGGTGGATGCAGGGTGGCAACGAGCCGATCCTCACCGCAGACGGCGAGCGGATCGAGGACAGCCACGGTCGGGTCTCCCGGGTCACCTCGGCCGCCTACGGTCCATCGGTCGCCAAGCACCTCCTGCTCGGCTACCTGCCGCCGGACCTGGCCGAGGTCGGGACCGAGCTGCAGGTCGTGTACATGCACGAGCGATTCCCGGTGAAGGTGGCGGCGGTCGACGGCTCGGTCTTCGATCCAGACGACAGCCGGCTCAAGAGCTGACGATCGAGGAGCGAGACCGTGTCAGACGAACTCAGGATCCTCGTGTGTGTCAAACGGGTGCCCGCCCCGGGGGCCCGGATCAACGTGACCGACGACGGCCAGTCGGTCGAGACCGCCCACCTCGGCTTCACCACCAGCCCCCACGAGGAGTGCGCGCTCGAGGAGGCGGTCCAGCTGACCGAGGCCAACGGCGGCACCGTCGTCGTGTTGACCCTCGGTCCGCCCGAGGCCGAGGAGCAGCTCCGGTACGCGGCCAGCGTCGGCGCAACCGAGCTGGTGCTCGTGCCGACCGACGGCACCGCCTGGGATCCCCAGCGCACCGCAACCGCCCTGACCGAGGCCATCGAGGCCGCAGAGGCCGACGGCGGAGCCTTCGACCTGATCCTCTTCGGCAACGAATCGGCGGACTCGGGTGGCTTCCAGGTCGGGGTCCGGGTGGCCCGGGCCCTCGGTCGCCCGATCGTGAACGGCATCAAGGGCATCGAGGTCGGGCCGGAGACCGTGACCGCTCGTCGCGCCGTCGACGCCGGGTCCGAGGTCTACGAGCTGCCCCGACCGGCCGTGCTGGGGGTCAAGGAGGGGCTGAACCTGCCCCGGTACCCGACGATGCGGGGACGGCTGGCGTCCAAGAAGGCCGAGCTGGTCACCGCCGAGCTCGACGCCGAGGCCGGCGGACAGCAGCTCGTTGCCCTGCGCCAGCCCGAGGAGCAGGTGTCGAACACCGAGCTATTGGGTGATTCGGCGGAGGCGGCCGCCGCCGTGGTCGACCTGCTGGAGGAGCTGGGGGTCCTGGAGTCATGACCGTCTTGGTACTGATCGAACACGACCGGGGGGAGGCCCCCGAGGCGGCGTGGGAGGGACTGACCGCCGGCCGACGGCTGGCCGAGTCACTCGGCGCCGGCCTGGAGGCCGTCGTGGCCGGCGAGTCCGGCGCCGCCCTGGCCGACAAGATCGCCGACTACGGGGCCGACGTCATCCACGTGGCCGAGCACGAGCTCCTGGCTGACTACGGACCAGACGCCTGGGCCGAGACGCTTCGCCAGCTGCTCGCCGACGTCGAGCCGACCGCCGTCGTCGGCGTCGGGACCGACCGGGGCAACGAGGTGCTTGCCCAGCTGGCGGCCCGGCTCGACCTGCCGTTCGTGGCCAACTGCCTCGACGTGCAACCGGGCGACGATCCCGACGACGCCGACGAGCCGTGGGCGCTGACCCGGGTCCAGTGGGGCGGATCGCTGCTGGAGGATGCCAGCGTCGTCGCCGAGCTGAAGCTGTTCACCTACGCCCACCACGGCGTGGTGGCCGAGCCGGCCGACAACCCCGGGGCCGGTGCGGTCGAGACCTTCGAACCGACCCTCGGCGACGCCGAGGCGGTGACGATCATCCGGGACCGGGCGGTCGAGAGCCAGGGCGTGACCCTGTCGACCGCTCCGGTGGTGGTCAGCGGCGGTCGCGGCGTCGGCTCGGCCGACGGGTTCGCCGCGCTGGAGGAGCTTGCCGAGCTGCTCGGCGGTCGGGTCGGCTGCTCGCGAGCGGTGACCAACAACGGCTGGCGACCCCACCGTGACCAGGTCGGTCAGACCGGCACTCGCATCGCCCCCGAGATCTACATCGCCACCGGCATCTCGGGCGCGATCCAGCACTGGGTCGGGGCGATGGCGTCGAAGAAGATCCTGGCCATCAACACCGACCCCGAGGCCAACATGGTGGTCAAGGCCGACTACGCCGTGATCGCCGACCTCCACGAGGTCGTCCCGGCGATCTCGGCCGAGATCCGCCGCCGTCGAGGCAGCTGACCGCGTCCGGCTCGGAGCGAACCGGCGCTAGTCCAGCGCCGGTTCGACGCAGGCGCTCCGGCTGCCCCCGCCACCGATCGGCTGGTCGCCCGTCTGGTCGGCCACGAACCCGGTACCCCCCTGCTCGCCGGACAGGAACCGGGTGACGGCGTCGGCCAGCACCGTGGCCTGGGCGTCGAGGAAGGCGGGGTCGGCCAGCAGCGCTTCCTCGGACGGGTTGGTCAGGTAGGGGAACTCGACCAGCGCCGACGGGGTCCCGCCGCCGTTGCGGAGCACGCCAAGGTAGTCGAGGCCATCGGGGCGCACCCAGGCCCGGACCCCGGCGTTGCCGGACCCGGCCCATCGGAACGCCGGGACCGGCTCACCCTCGGGGACCGCCGGCGGGGCCAACGTGTCGGGGACCGGCACCGGGGTCGAGGCGGTTGGTGGCACCGTGGTGGTCGGGACGAGCTCGACCGGCGTCGGGACCCGCAGCTCGCCGGCCCCGACGGTGGTGGTCGGCGGCATGGCGGTGGTGGCCGTCGCCGGAACCTGGCCGTTGGCCACGAGGGCCGCATCGCGCTCGGCCACCGACCGGTGGTGGGCCGCCCTGGCCTCGTCGTAGGCGTCGACGGTGGCCAGCCAGGCCTCGTGGCGCTCATCGGCGTCGGCCTCGGCCTGGAGCAGGAGCGGTTCGAGCGTCTCGTGGAACAGCCCGCCGAAGCGGGTCGACTCCGGGCTGGCGGCGCCGGTGAACACGATCGTGCCAGGGCCCCCGTCGCCCGGTGGGGCCCCGCCGTTGTGGTGGATCGACACCAGCAGCGCCGGCCGCAGCGATCGGGCGACCAGGCCTCGGGCGGCGACGGTCATCGTGTGGTCGCCGTCTCGGGTCAGGACGACGGTGGCCCCCGCCTCGGTCAGCAGCCGGGCCGTCTCCCGGGCCACGGTGAGGTTGAGGTCCTTCTCCACCAGACCACCGGGGCTCACCGCGCCCGGCTCGGCCCCACCGTGGCCGGGGTCGAGCACGACATGGGCGCCGGTGACGGCGGTCAGCCCGGCATCGGTGGCGACCGGCATGATCGACAGGCAGGCGGAGCTGACCAGCCACTCGGCGTCACGGGTCTCCACCACCGGCATGGCCACCCCGCTCGACGAGACCACGACGCGAACACCGTCGGCTCCGGGCAACGGCGCAAACGGCTGGCCGGGTGCCCCGAGCGGTGTCTGCTCGCCGACGGTCCGGGCGGCCGGGTCGCCGCGACGCCGAAGGGGCGAACCGGGAACGCGCTCGATCGTGCCGGTGGCCGGCGGCGAACGGTCATCGACCAGCGCCAGCCGGTCCGGCACGCGGTCGGGTGTGTCACCGCCGATCGTCCCCGTGCCGACGGCCAGGGTGACCGCCGCGCCCCCGAGGGCGACGACGGCGACGACCATGGCGGCGACCGGACGGGGCATGCCCCAACCGGTCGGTCACTCCGCTGCGGTCATGAGCCTTCCGGCCCACCTCATCGGAGACGCCGGTCGACCCGTCAGTTCATCTCGACGAACTCGACCCAGTTGCCGTCGGGGTCCTCGACCATGCCGATGGTGACGCCGGCCCGGACCTCGGTGATCGGCACGGCGACGGTGACCCCCGCCTCCTCGCAGGCGGCCATGATGTCGCCGAGGTTGGTGACGATCATCGTGAAGTAGCGCATACCGGTGCTGGCGGCGATGCCCCCTCGGCCGTCGCCCGCCGGGTCGTTGTTGAGCTTGACCAGCTTGAGCAGCGAATCGCCACAGTTGAGGCGGTGCATCGTGCCACCACCGGCGATCGGCATCGGGGTGTCGGCCACGTGCTCGAAGCCGAGCAGGTCCCGGTAGAAGGCGAGCGACTTCTCGCTGTCGGTGATGACGATCCCGAGGTCGATGGAGGACTTGGCCAGCTGAACGGTCATGGCGGTCACGGTAGTCCCGGCCCTCCGCCGGCCGCCCGTCCGCCCGGTGCCGTCAGCTCAGGCGACTCGACAATCGCTGGGCGGCCTCCGACACCAGGTCGCCGATCTCCCCCGCCTGCTTCGGTTCGGGGAAGCGGTAGGCGGGTCCGTGGATGTGGATGGCGGCCATCGCAACGCCGCGGCCGTCGACCACCGGCGCGGCAACCGAATTGAGGTCGCTGTTGAACTCGCCGTACACCCAGGCGTGCCCGGTCCGCTTGATCTCGCCGAGGCGCCGACGCAGGTCGTCCGGCTCGCTGATGCTGGCGTCGGTCGCGCTGGTCAGGGGGCCCCGGAGATGGCGGTCGATCTCGTCCGGTTCGAGTGCGGCGACCATGACCAGCCCGGACGGCACGAGGTTGAACGGGACCGCCTCGCCGGTCCAGTCGCGGACCTGGACCTCCTCCTCGATCTCGACGTTGTCGAGGTAGCGGACCTCGGCCTCCTCGAGCACGGCGATGCCGGACGTCTCGCCCGTGGCCTCGGTCAGCTCGGCCAGGAACGGTCTGGCAGTGGCGATCAGGCTCCGGTCGGGGCTGGCCGCCATCGCCAGCTCCAACAGGTCGCCGCCGAGTCGGTAGTCACCGCCGACCTCGACCCGCTGGACCGCGCCCTCGCCGACGAGCGCGCCGAGCAGGCGGGCAACGGTGCTCTTGGGGAGCTCGGTCCGTTCGGCCAACTCGGTGACACCGGCTGGCCCGACGGCCAGGGCCCGCAGGAGGGCGAAGGCCCGTTCGATCGATTGGACTGACGACATCGGTGACTCCTCAGCCGTCGAGTGTAGGCGAGCGGGCCGCCGGCCACCGATGGTGCTCGCCATGGCACTCTGGGTGAGGGCTTGGGAGGCGCAGTCGGCGAGGGTCGGGACGTCGCCGTGGCGGCGATCGGCGCCGCGAGGGCCGATCGACCTCAGAACGGGGTGCCGCAGTGGGGCTCGATGGCGCTGCCGAACAGCACGTCGGCCCGGTGGAGCACCTCGGTATCGCCCCGGAGCCGATGGCCCTTGGCCAGCGGGGTGGCCGCACCGCCGAGCAGCAACGGGCCGAGCGCCGGCCGGCAGGCGACGAGATCGGGCGCCTCGTCGACCTCCTGGCAGCCGTCGGGGCCGACGGCGACGGTCTGGATCACCTCGGCGCCGGCCAGCAGGTCGTCGACCGTCTCCACGATCCCGACGACGAGCCGGTCGTCGGCCCGGTAGGTGCGGGCGCCGAAGCACCGGACCGGGTCGGTGACCTTCAGCCACAGTCCGTCGTTGAGATCCGTCGTCCGCAGCGCCCGCTGGTCGGTCAGCAGCTGGGGGAGCGGGTCGCCGAGCGACACGGCCCGCAACGACCGGATCGGGCCGACGAGGTCGACCGACAGCAGCAGGTTCCACAGGGCCAGATGGGCCTCCGGGGTGACGGCGGCCAGCTCGACCACGCTCAACTTGTGGGCCGGGTGACCGTCGTGCCACTGGGAGTCGATCGAGTAGATCGCATAGCCGTCCGGGTGCATCGCCGCGAACGCCGGCTTCTTGCGGTCCATGGTCATGGTGCGATGCAGGACGGGCGAGCGCGAGACCTCACCGACCCGGATCCGGCGGAAGCGGTCGTAGATCTCGAACAGCTCGTCCCGATGGTGCTGACCGTCGACCAGCACGACCGGCTCGGGATCGAACCGGGGGTGGATCGAGGCCCGGCGGCGATCGAGCTCGATGACCCGGATCGAGGTGGCGGTGCCGTAGCCGAAGCGCTCGTAGATGCCGCCCTCGGACGCGGTCAGACCGAGCAGCGGCTCGTCGAAGTCGGCCGACAGCTCGTCGAGCCCGGCCATCAACCCGGCGGCCGCACCCCGACGGCGATGTGAGGCGGCGACGCTGACCCACGTCACCCCCGACATGGGCACGGTCCCGAGCCCCGGCAGTGTCAGGTCCATCGCATAGCTTCCGGCGGCGCCGACCAGGCGGTCACCGTCGACGGCGACGAGGAACCGGTCGAGGTCGATCTCCTCGCGGACCTCGTCGACGTCGCCGTCCTCGACGGTGCCACCGAAGTTGCGGAAGTCCAGGTGCACGAGAGCCTCGAGGTCGTCGTCCTCGGCCCCCCGGATCTCGATGCTCATGGTCGCCGAGCGTACTCGGCCCGGCTACGGCGGGTCGGGGCTTTCCGGGTCCCCGGCCGCCGCGGTCGGATCAGCTCTCGTAGACCAGGGCGTCGGGGAAGAAGCTGGCCCAGGCGAACCAGAACTCGTTGCGGTGGGGCACCGTGTCGAGCTGGGTCCCGGCCAGGGGGCCATCGACCGCCAGGCCGAGCAGGGTCCACGTCGAGCCGGTCTCGACGTCGACGAACCGATCGGTTGCGACGTCCCCATCGGACCCGTCGGCCCGCTCGAACGTCAACACGTCGCCGTCGACCCGACGGTCCAGTGCGATCCCGGTGCCGATGGCGGCCCCATCGGCGATGACGGTCGTGTCGAGGGCGTCGGCCGTGTCGCCACCCCACCAGACGGCGATCGGAACACCGTCGAGCTCGTCGTTGGCGACGCCGGCCTCCTCGAGCAGGCCGAACGGGTAGCCCTTGTCGACGGTCCCGCCGTCGCCGTCGTCGAGCGAGACGCCGACCACCCGGGACAGCGCCGGGAACCGGGGATCGGGCTCGCCGTCGAACAGGAACGGCGCCGTGCTGGAGCTGTAGCCCTGATAGGGGTTGGCGCCGTAGTCGATCCCGACGCCCGTCTCCCGCGAGAGCGACCAGGCGTCGGGGAAGCTCTCGAGCACGTCGCCATAGGAGACGATGGCGGTCGGGATGACCTCGAGGCGCGTCCCGGCGAACTCGCCGACGAGCGCCTCGCCGGTGACCTGTTGCCAGAGCGAGGTGGTGGCGTCATCCCACATCACCAGGTCGCTGTTGCGGAGCAGTCCCGACACGCCGAACCGGAGCGCCTGGCCGTCGACCCGGGTGTCGAAGCTGACGGCGGTGTTGCAGAGCGGGCAGAACGACACCGCGACCGGCACGTCGCCGAAGCGGTCGTTGACGATCTCGTGGCGGGTCAGGATCGACAGCGGGTAGAAGCGCACGTCGTCGTTGAAGCGGACCAGGGCGCCCGGCTCGCGCTCGTCCAACCAGGTGGCGTCGGCCACCGGCTCGAAGCGGGGGGTGTCGATCGGGGGGATGCCGTCGCGGGGGTCGACCCGGGGCAGGCCGAGCAGGAACTCGTCGAGGCCGACGGTCTGGCGGGTCCAGTCGGTCGGCCACGGCTCGGTCGCCTGCTGGATCTGGCCTTCCAGCGCGGCCCGGGGATCGTCGGTCACCAGCTCGACGCCGTCGTCGCCCGAGCTCGCCCCACCGTTCAGATCGAGCGGCTCATCGGTCTCGGTCGGCGAGAAGAGGTCCTCGATCGGGGTGGCGGTGTCACCGCCATCGTCGTCGGAGGTGCCGTCGTCCTGATCGCCGGTGTCCCCGTCGCCGGTCCCGGCCCCGTCGTCGGTGTCGGCAGAAGGGCCGGAGGCGGCCTCGGTGCCGATGTCGGCCTCCGTGGCATCGTCCGAACTCGAGCAGGCGGCGGCCACCATGGCCAGGGCGAGCAGCAGCGCGCCGAAGCGGGCCGCCCGTCGGGGGGTTGGCATGCGATGCCTCCGTTGGATCGTCGGTCCGAAGGCAACCGACGAGAACCGCTCCGCAATCCGCCGATGCCCGAATTCTTGCCCGGCCGACGGTGGCGTCAGCCGAGCGGAACCCGGGGCATCGGGCCGGCTTCGCCCTCGATCGTCGTGGCCACGGTCTCGATGGCGTCGTCGACCGAGATGCGGGTGGTCTCACCGGTGGCCCGGCTCGTCCACTCGACCTCGCCATCGGCCAGGCCCTTCGGTCCGACCGTGATCCGGTAGGGGATGCCGATCAGTTCGGCATCGGCGAACTTGACGCCGGCGCGGGCGTCGCGGTCGTCGAGCAGGGCGTCGACACCGCGGGCCCGCAGGCCGTCGTAGAGCGCTTCGGCCGCCGCCGTCGTGTCGTCGTCGAGCTTGAGCACGGTGATGACGACCTCGTAGGGGGCGACCGACACCGGCCAGACGATGCCGTTCTCGTCGTGGTGGGTCTCGGCGATCGTGGCCATGTTGCGGCCGATCCCGATCCCGTAGCTGCCCATCACCACCGTGCGCGACTGGCCGTCGGCGTCGGACACCGTCACCCCGAAGGCCTCGGAGAAGAGCGTGCCGAGCTTGAAGATGTGGCCGGCCTCGACACAGCGGAGCATGTCGAGTGGGGAGCTGCAGCGGGGGCAGGCCTCGCCCGCCTTGACCTCCCGCAGGTCGGCCCACTGGCCGACGTGCAGGTCGCGCTCGATGTCGACGCCCCGATAGTGCCAGTCGTCCTCGTTGGCCCCGGTGGTGAGGTTGGTCCGACCCTTCAGGGCCTCGTCGGCCACCACCTTCAGGTCGGTCACGCCGACCGCACCGAGGCTGCCCGGCATGGCGCCGAGCGCCTCCTTGGCCTCCTCGGGGGTGCCGGGCCGGATCTCGATCCCGCCCGTTGCGTCGATCAGCTTCTGCAGGTTGAGCTGGTGGTCGCCCCGTAGCAGGGCGAGGACGACCTCGCCGTCGATGACCATGACCATCGTCTTGATCTGGCGGTCGGCGGCGGCGCCGCCGTCGATCTCCTCGAGCGCGGCGATCGTGCGGACGCCCGGGGTGGGGAACCGCTCGGGGGCGGCCGGCGGGGCGTCGTCGGCGATGGGGGGCAGCGTCGAGGTGGCCTTCTCGACGTTGGCCGCATAGCTGCAGTTCGGGCAGAACACGACGTCGTCCTCGCCGGCGGCGCAGCGGACCATGAACTCGATCGAGTCCTTGCCGCCCATGGCGCCGTTCGACGCTTCCACCGGGATGGCGTGGAGGCGGAGTCGCTCGAAGATCCTCGTGTAGGCGGCGTGGTGGGCGTCGAACTGGGCATCGAGGCCGGCCTGGTCGATGTCGAACGAGTAGGAGTCCTTCATGTGGAACTCCCGGACCCGCAGCAGGCCGCTCTTCGGCCTGGCCTCGTCACGGAACTTGGTCTGGATCTGGTACCAGAGCTGGGGCAACTCCTTGTAGGAGGTCAGCTCGGA
The DNA here is from genome assembly GCA_039195375.1 of Actinomycetota bacterium. Classification (GTDB taxonomy): domain Bacteria; phylum Actinomycetota; class Acidimicrobiia; order Acidimicrobiales; family SZUA-35; genus JAHELU01. The sequence goes on along the minus strand of JBCCVL010000151.1, from coordinate 2,388 downwards.
GGCAACCGAGGCGAAGATCTCCTCGTGGGTGATGCCGAGGGCGAGGTCGTTGTGCCGGCGGTCGGTCAGCCGGAACATGATCTCACCCATCGTGTCCCACCGGCCCGCCTGCTTCCACACGCCGGCCGGGTGCATCGTCGGCAGCAGGAACTCCTGGGCGCCGATGGCGTCCATCTCCTGGCGCACGATGTTCGCCACCTTCTGGTGGACGCGCCAGCCGAGGGGCAGCATCGAGTAGTGACCCGAGTGGAGCTGCCGGATGAAGCCCCCGCGGACCAGCAGAGCGTGGCTCACGGCTTCCGCGTCGGCCGGGGCGTCACGGAGGGTGGGGATGAACAGCTTGGACCAACGCATGGTTGTCAACCTACCGAAAGGTCCGACTCTCCCGGCGAGGATTAGTTGACGGCGACAACCAGCAACAGGCGACGAACGGGCTCGTCCGTCCGGCCCCGAGATCAGTTGCGGAATAGGCTTGAGGACGCGACCCTGTGGTCGCCGTCCCGCATCTCAGAACGGTTTCACCATGTGGAACTCCGGGGTGTGGGTGCCATGGGCCCGACTCGGGCCAAGACGAAGAGGTTCGCAGCCATGCCGAAGCGCACCACCCCAAACCGCACCACGCCCCGCCCCCGTCTCACCACACCGCTGATCCGGGACGACGGCGTGCTGCGCCCCGCCAGCTGGGACGAGGCCATCGATCGCGCCGCCGGCGGGCTCCGTCGGATCATCGACGAGCGAGGTCCCGAGGCCGTCGGCCTCTTCAGCTGCTCGAAGTCGACGAACGAGATGAACTATGCGGCCCAGAAGCTGGCGAGGGCCGCCATCGGAACCAACAACATCGACTCCTGCAATCGAACTTGACACGCTCCATCCGTCGTCGGTCTGGCGACAGTGTTCGGAGCGGGTGGCGGCACCTCCTCGTACCGCGAGATCGAGGAGACCGACGTCATCGTCCTCTGGGGATCGAACGCCCGTGAGGCCCACCCCATCTTCTTCCACCACCTGATGAAGGGCCTCGACAACGGGGCCAGGATGTACTGCGTCGACCCCCGCCGCACCTCGTCGTCGCGCTTCGCCGACGTGTGGCTCGGGCTCGACGTCGGGACCGACATCGCCCTGGCCAACGCCGTCGGGCGCGAGATCATCACAAACGGCTGGCACGACCGGGCCTTCATCGACCGGGCCACCACCGGGTTCGACGACTACCGGGCCGCGGTCGAGCCCTACACGTTGGCCCGGGCCGAGGCCATCACCGGGGTGCCGGGCGAGGCCATCGCCGAGCTGGCCAGGGCCTACGCCACCGCCGAGCAGGCCCAGATCCTGTGGACGCTCGGCATCACCGAGCACCACAACGCCGTCGACAACGTGCTCGCGCTGTGCAACCTGGCGCTGCTCACCGGCCACATCGGTCGCTGGGGCTCCGGCCTGGTTCCGCTCCGTGGCCAGAACAATGTGCAGGGCGGCGGCGACATGGGCGCCCTGCCGAACAAGCTGCCCGGCTTCGCCGACGTGGTCGACGCCGAGGCCAGGGCCAGGTTCGAGGCGGTGTGGGACGTCCCGGTCCCACCCGAGCCCGGGTTGCACCTGACGCTGATGTTCGAGGCGATGGAGCGGGGCGACCTGCGGGCGGTCTACTGCATCGGCGAGAACCCGGCCGACTCCGAGGCCGACGTCACCCACGCCCGCGAGCTCCTGGCCGGTCTCGACCTGTTGATCGTGCAGGACATCTTCCTGACCCGAACCGCCGAGCTGGCCGACGTCGTGTTCCCGGCATCGGTTGCGTGGGCCGAGAGCGACGGCACCGTCACCTCGAGCGAGCGACGGGTCCAGCGGGTCCGGGCCGCCGTCCCACCCCCGGGCGACGCTCGCGACGACATCGAGATCATCGGCGAGCTGGCCCGCCGCCTCGACTACGACTGGGGCAAGCCGAGCCCGCAGGACCTGTGGGACGAGCTGCGCAGCCTGTCGCCGCTGCACCGGGGCATGACCTGGGACCGGTTGGAGGCGGAGGGCGGCCTGCAGTGGCCGTGCCCAGCCGAGGACCACCCCGGCAGTCCGTTCCTGCACGGCTGGCTGTGGGAGCCCGATCTCGGTGGTCGACCGCCGGCACCGTTCTCGGTGGTCGAGCACGCCGGCCCGGTCGAGGAGCTGAGCGACGAGTTCCCGTTGCGCCTGACGACCGGTCGGGCCCTCGATTCCTACAACACCGGTGTGCAGTCCGGGGCGCTCGACTCGCCGATCCGCTATGGCGACACCATCGACGTGAGCGAGGCCGACGCCGCCCGACTGGGGATCACCGCCGGGATGCGGGTCCGGGTGACCTCGCCGCGGGGCTCGGTGGAGATGCCGGCCAGGATCGACCCCGGCCTGCCCGAGGGCCTGACGTTC
>JBCCVL010000150.1:0-15386 GCA_039195375.1 Actinomycetota bacterium | reverse complement strand
TGGAGGCGTCGATCGATTCGATCGAGGTCCTGGACGCGGCTGCGGTGGTGACGTCGAGGGTGGTCAGGTCCGAACCGCCGAGGGCGGTGGCGTCGAGGGTGCCGACGGTGACACTGATCTGGTTGCCGGCGTTGCCTTCGGAACCGACCTGGAAGTTCAGGGCGGTGGCCGTGAACACGGTGGCTCCGGAGAATGTGGTGTCGGTGCCGATCCGGCCGATCTCGGCCGCCAGGGCGTCGAGTTCGGAGTCGATGGCGGTCCGGGCCGCGGCATCGTTGGTGTCGTTGGCTGCCTGCACGGCCAGGTCCCGCATGCGGTTCAGCATGTTGTGGACCTCGCCGAGGGCTCCTTCACCGGTCTGGACGAGACTGATGCCGTCCTGGGAGTTCCTGGTGGCCTGCCGGAGACCCGAGATCTCCGCCCGCAGCTTCTGGCTGATGACCAGACCGGCGGCGTCGTCACCGGCCCGATTGATCCGGTAGCCAGACGAGAGCTTCTCCAGGCTGCGCCCCAGCGAGCCATTTGACATGCTGAGGTTCCGGGTGGCGTTGAACGCCATGATGTTGTTGTTGATCCGCATGCTGTCGTCCCTTCCTTGAGACACTTCACCGGCGACCGGAGCCACCGAACGATTCCTTCGTGGCCACAGGCTCGACCGGGGTCTCCGGGGTATGAGGAACGATCTCAGGTTTTTCTGCCGACCTCCGTTCCCGGGCCCGGGTGAGGGCCCGCCAGCGGACCGACCGTGGCGGGCAGCGACGAACTGGCCGAGCCCGCGGCCGAACCCGTCGGTCCGGTCATCGCCGGCCGGCCACCAACTCGCGCATGCGGGCCAACACGTCGACACCGATCTGGTCGTACACGTGGAGGAGGTCGACGAGCACCCAGTTCTCCCGGATCTTGCGATCGATCGTGCCGTCGGGGAGCTCGACGCACTCCATGCGCCAGAAGTCGAGGCTGCGCATCGTGATCGCCGTGTCGAGCGGGGGGATGCCGAGCCAGCCGTCGCCCGTGATCGTCATCTCCATCCCCGGCCAGGCGGTCTCGCCGACGTAGTCGCCGTCGCCGAAGAAGTGCGACTGCCGGGTGTAGCCGCCGCCCCGACGGTCAGGCATCGACTTGAGGAACGGGATCTGGTGGATCTGACGGAAGGCATCGGCGCCCCGCCCGGAGCCGATCCCGGCCGGGCCGTACCAGCTGAACCGAGGGTGCCACCAGTGGTCGAGCCGCATCGCCTCGACCGGTTCGGTCGGGTGACGGCCCATGTCCTCCAGCATCCCGATCACGTGGTCGACGCTGGCCTGCGCACGCTCGGCGTCCCACGGCCCGGCGATCAGGCCGTCCTGGCCGGCGGGGGACGGCGCCTGCCACTCCCGACCGAGGCTCGGGGCCAGCGGCCAGGCGTTGGCCTGCAGCATGACCTCGGGCAGATCCCACAGCGCCTGCATCTCGGTCACCCGACCGTCCTCGACCCGGAAGAACTCGTGGTACCGCATCGAGGTCGGTTGGCCGGTCGGGGGGATCCCGAGCCACGGCTCGACGAAGGTGCCGACGTAGTCACCGCCACAACCGATCCACGCCTCGCCGTAGGGATCGGCGCCGGCCATGACGATCCAGTCCCGTCGCTCCAGGTCGGGCCAGGCCCGCCCGAGGGGGGCCAGAGCCTCGCCGAACCAGCCGGCGGGGCCATCGAGGTCCTCGAAGGGATGGGCCAGCATCACCGGAGCGTCCGGCGCCATCAGCTCGCCGAGCGCCCGCTGCACCGCCTCGGGTTCGTAGTCGTAGAGCGCAGCCCGCAGCGGGGCGATGAGCTGCCGGTTCGCTGCGTGATCGTCGCTCGGGTGATCGCCGGTCGGGTGATCGTCGCTCGGGTGATCGCTGGGTTGATGATCGGTCATCTGATCTGGTTCTCCTGCGGTTGGTCGAGCGGGGCCAGGAGGTCGACCCCGCACTGGGCGGCGAAGTCGACCAGGTCGATCAGCACCCAGTTCTCGTGCAGTTTGTCGTCGCGGCGGACGTAGAAGTCCATGATGTTCTGGCCGATCTCGCCGCCGGTCGGCTCGATGCCTCGGAACGGCTCGCCGTCGAACGTGCCCCGGAGGCTCGGCCAGCCGGTGAAGGCCGCGGTGAGGCCATCCGCGAACCGGATCCGGTGGTGGCCACCACGCCGGTCGGGGAACGACTGGACCGACGGGCCCTGGGCGTGGTCCTGGAACTCGTCGAAGCCGCGGCAGGAGCCGACGCCCCAGGGCCCGTGCCAGACCATGTCGTCGTGCCAGTGGGCGGCCATGCCCATCGAGGCGAGGTCGGAGCCCTCCAGCCGGTTGCAGCCGGCGAGCATGTCCTCGACCAGCTGCAGGGTGGCGGCCGTCTCGACCGGGTCGGACGGGCCCCGGACCACGCCGTTGCCGAGTGCCGGCGGCGGTGGCGGCTCGCCCGACACGGGGAACGGCGGCAGCAGGTGGACACCGGTCTGGGCTGCGAGGCCGGGCAGGTCGAGCAGGATCCGCTGCTCGACGATCCGGCCGCCGGCCACCCGGTGGAAGTCCCCGAAGCGGAGTCGGACCGGCCCACCGCCGTCAGCGACGACCGGGCGAATCCCGCAGAACGGCTCGACCAACTCGCCGACCAGGTGCCCGGTGGCGGCGACCCAGATCTCGGGCTCACCGGCCTCGGTCCGCCACCGGCCACCGAGGAACAGCTGCAGGTCCCGTCTGGCGACCGGCATCGCCCGGTGCAGCGGTCCGGCGAACCGCTCCTCGGCCTCGTCACGGGAGCGGCAGCGACCGATCGGGGCCGGGCCGTGCAGGTCGAGGTCGGGATCGATCGGCTGCTCGGCGAGCGACGGGAGCGGGGTGCAGTCGACGACCGAGGGTCCCCACATCGACCACACCAACTCCTTGGCGGCCAGGACCTCCCCGTCTCGCACCCCGGACGGGGTCACGGCCAGAGGCGCTCGGAGGCGATCTCGGCCCCCTTCACCATCGAAGCCATCTTGGCGTAGGCGATCTCGGGGTCGATCCCGGCGTACCCGGCGAAGGTGCTGAATCCACAGTCGGTGCCGGCCAGTACCCGCTCCCGACCGACGATGCCGGCGTAGGTCTCGATCCGCTGGGCCACCAGCTCCGGGTGCTCGACGAAATGGGTGGTCGTGTCGAGCACGCCGGGGATCAGCACCGTGTCGTCGGGGATGTCGGCGGCCGCCACCTCGGCCCACTCGTGGGCGTGGCGGGGATTGGCCGATTCGAACAGCAGGCCCTGTGGCCGGGCCCGCAGGGCGATCGGCAGCACCTGGGCCAGCGGCGCGTCGTGGGTGTGCGGGCCCTCGTAGTTGCCCCAGCAGATGTGGAGCCGCATCATCGACGGGTCGATGTCGGCCACCGCGTCGTTGAGGGCGTCGACGTGCAGGTTGGCCAGCCGCTCGTACTCGGCGTCCGGTTGGCCCTTGAACATCATGTGTCGCCCCAGGCCGAGGTCGGGCGAGTCGAGCTGCAGCACGAACCCGGCGTCGACGATCGCCTCGTACTCCGGCCGCATCGCCGCGGCCAGGGCGGCGAGGTAGCTCTCGTGATCCGGGTAGTGCTGGTTCGGCTGGAACAGGGCGATCACGCCGGGCGAGGCGGCGTTCATGAACGCCCCGGTCGGCTGATGGTTGTCGACCGCGGCCCGCAGGTTGTCGAGGTCGCGCTGGCACGGCTCGGCATCCTTGACCGCGATCGGGCCGACGCACTGGGGCCGCTTGTAGGTCGGCGTGCCACCGATGCGGGCCTGGCGCTCCAGGAACGACGGATGGGCCTCGAGGTCGGCCGGGGCCCGGCGGGGCGAGTCGCCCTCGAAACCGGTGATGCGGTCCTTGATGTAGGTGGCGTAGCTGAGCTTGCTCATCTCGCCGTCGCTGACGACGTCGATCCCGGTGGCGACCTGGCGGGCGACGACGTCGTCGACCGCGGCGGCCACCACGCGATGGTGCTCGTCGAGGTCGATCTCGTCACCGGCCTCCAGGGCGAACACCCCCTTGGTCACCGCCTCGGACCGGGGCAGGCTGCCAACGTGGGTGGTCAGGATGCGGTCGCTACTGATCTGCATGCTCGCTCGTTTCTCGTTCGGGGCGGGGCGCCACCCGCTCGCCCCGGTCGTAGGCCTCCCAACCCTCGCCGTCGAACACGTCGACGCCGAGTTGGGCAAGGACGGACGGGAAGTCGACCATCACCCAGTTGTCGACGATCTTGCCATCGACCACCTTCCAGAAGTCCATGTAGCGGATCTCGACCCGCTTGCCGGTCGGGGCGACGCCCATGAACTCGCCGGCGTGGGTCGCCTCCTGGCGCCCGAAGGCAGCGGCCCACTCCCCCATGAAGAGGCGGGCCTCGTCGACGCAGACCTTGTCGGCGAAGGCGGCCTGGAACGGACGCTGCCAGTTGTCCTGGAACTCGCGCAGCCCGTGCTTGGTGCCACATCCGGCGTTGCCGAACCAGTTGAAGCCCTCAGCGAAGAACTCGCCGATGTCGTCGATCCGGTGGTCGTTGAGACCGTCGACCATGCCCTCGATGACCGCCCTGGTCTCGGCGGTCTTCGACAGATCGGTCTCGGCCGACCGCGCCGCCTGCGGTGGCCGCTCGCCGCCGCCCCCGGAACCCGTGGCGCCGCCGCCCGCCCCACCGCTCACCCCGCCGCTCACCAGGCCACCCCCGGCGGCGGGGTCGGCCGTACCTCCGACAGGCGGGCCAAGACGTCGAGGCCCTGCATCTTGAGCCAGTGGACGAGGTCGATGAACACCCAGTTCTCGGCCAGCTTGTCGCCGTGGCGGCGGTAGACGTCGACCACCCGCATGTCGGCCGCCGTTCCGGTCGCCGGCAGCCCGAGGAAGCCACCGGACGGGGTGTTGGTGAGGTTCGGCCAGCCGAAGAAGCAGGCGTAGTTGCCCTCGGCGAAGCGGGCGACGTGACCGTTGAACGTCTTGCCGGTCAGACCACGGCGGAACGGCATCTGGTGCTGGGCCTGGTAGCGGTCGATCGTGTAGCTCGACCCGATGCCGGCCGGGCCGTACCAGATCATGTCGTGGTGCCAGGTCTCGGCCAGCCGCTCGGGCGGGCAGTCGTCGACGCCGGTGTCGGCTGCGATCCGGTTCAGGTCGGACAGGTCGTCGATCATCCGGTTGACCAGCTCGAGGGTCAACTTGCCATCGGCCGGGTCCTGGTCGTCGAAGAGCAAACCGTCGTTGGTCCGGGGTCCCGGATGGACGAATGCCGCACCGGTCTGGGGCGGGAGTGGATCGCAGCCGGCCTGCTGCATGATCGAGAGCACGTCGCAGAACAGCGCGGTCTCGGCGATGCGCCCGTCGACCATCCGGTTGAACTCGGCGTAGCGGTGGAACGTCATCCGCCCGGTCGGGGGGATGCCGAGCCACGGGCGGTCGAACAGCCCGAGGAGGTGGCCCATCTGGCAGACCCACACCGACCCGTGGCCGTCGATCTCGTTGCTCCCGGCCAGGAACACGTCAGGCCGCCGCTGCACCGGGCCGAAGGCGTCGAGCAGCGGACCGAGGAACCCGGCGGCCACCGCCTCGGCCCCCGCGAGCTCGCCGAACGGGTCGACGCCACGCCAGCGGTAGTCCGGCGCCGTGTTGGTCAGCAGCGCCGACACCAGCCCGCCCCGACTTGGGCTGGCCAGCACGGCGTCGATGGCTTGATGGTGGGCGGTGACGACGGCCTTGGCCTCGGCCAGCTCCGACGACGCCGCCACTACCCCTTGACCGCCCCGGCCCCGAGGCCCTTCACCAGGTGCTTCTGGAACAGGATGATCACGATCACGATCGGCAGCGTGATCGACACCGACGCCGCGGCCGCCTCCGTGATCGTGCGGGAGCTCTCGCCGCCGGTCAGCGACACGATGGCGACCGGCAGCGTCCACTCGGTCGGAGCGAGGACCCGGACGAACAGGAACTCGTTGTAGGCCAGCAGCAGGGTGAACAGCCCGGTGGCGATGATCGCCGGGGTCATCACCGGAACGATCACCTTGCGGAACGCCTGCAGGCGGCTGGCCCCGTCCATCATCGCCGCCTCCTCCAGCTCCTTCGGGATGTCCATGAAGAACGAGCGGAACATCCAGATCGTGAACGGCTGGTTGACGGCGACGAGGGCGAGCACGACGACCAGGCGGGTGTCGAGCAGGCGCAGCTCGTCGATCAGCGGGAAGTCGATGAGGGGGAAGTCGAAGTTGCCGACCCCGCTCGATTCGAGCCAGTCGTCGATCCGGGTGGCCCCGAAGAAGTAGGGCAGCACGAAGGCGGAGCGGGGCAGGGCCCGGAAGCCGAGGGCGATGATCAGGATCACCGCACCGGAGACGCCGGTGTAGCGGGCCAGGCCGTAGCCGGCCAGCAGGCCGATCGACAGCGAGATGATCATCGTCAGGATCGTGACGACGATGCTGTTGACCAGGAAGTCGTACTCGTCGTTGGTCTCCCAGATCCGGGGGAACAGCCAGATGGCGCCGAGGAGCGTGACGACGGAGGCGAGCCGGAACGCCCAGGCCGGGCGGAACCAGCGGCCGGCAAGCCCGAACGCGGCGGCGATGAGCGCTGCGACCAGGATGTAGAGGCCGACCCGCCACATGTTGGCGTCGTCGGCGTCGAGCCAGAACGACCGGTAGGCGCTTGCCGTGGTCTCGTAGCCCCAGAGCACCGGCTCCTTGGCCGCCACATCCCGGGTGAACTTGATCGACGTCTGCACCGTCCAGAGGAACGGCAGGACCGACCAGACCACGAGCAGCAGCATCGTGGCGTGGAGCAGGCCCCCCTTCCACCAGGTGGACTTGCCGTAGCGCATCGGTTCGCTCATGTCCGCTCCGCGATCTGGTCTCGGTACGACTGGTAGAGGAAGGGGACCAGCACCACCAGGATGCCGATCACGGTCAACACGGCGAGGGCGTTGCCCTTGCCGACCCGCCCGATGTCGAAGGCGGTGGCGATGCGGACGTTGTACACCTGCAAGGTGTGGGCGTCGGTGAACCGGTTCCCGGTCCACACGAAGACCTGGTCGTAGATCCGGTACATGTCCATGATCGAGATCAGGCCGACGAACAGCACGAGCGTGCGCAGATGGGGCAGGGTGACGTGCCAGAGCTGGCGCCAGAAGCCGGCGCCGTCGATCGAGGCCGCCTCGACCCGGTCCTGGGGCAGGGTCTGGAGACCGGCGAAGAAGGTGATCATGGCGAAGGGCATGACGGCCCAGATCGCCTGGATCACGATGAGGTACCGGACGTTGCCCGAGGTGATCTGGAACGGGTCACCGGTGACGACCTCCCACAGCCAGGCGATCAGTCCGCCCCGGTCGAAGAGGTCCTTGTAGACGAGCGAGCCGACGACCGGGGTGACGATGAACGGCATCAGCAGCGCCGCCATGTAGAAGCTCCGGATGCGACGGACCCGGTCGAGCAGCAGCGCAACGGCCATCCCCGACACCATCTGGAGCGGGACCACGATGATGACGAACAGCATCGTCCATCGGAAGGCGGTCCAGAACTCGGCGTCGGTCAGGATGTCGCGGTAGTTCTCCAGCCCGATCCACTCGGGGTTCTGGAGGTCACGCAGCAGCAGGCGATTGAACCCGAGCCAGATCGTGGTGGCCAGCGGAACCACCATCAGCAGCGTCATGACCGCCACGCTCGGGATGGTGAAATACCAGAAGGTCTTTGGTCTCAACGTCTCCCCCGTCCTCGTTGTCGACGGTCGGGCTCCGGGGTGGGCGATCGCCCCACGCTCACCCCGGAGACCCGTCGACGACCGAGGGGGTCCCGGCCGCAACCGGGACCCCCTCGCTTGAGCAACTAGCCGAGCAGCCCCTGCTCCTCGGCCTCGGTCAGGTACGCCTCCTCGGCCGCGGCGAGGGCGTCCTCGACCGACGTGCCGTCGAGGATGGTGACCAGGGCCTCGCCGAGCTTGGCCCTGGCGATGCCGGCGGCCGGGTGGGTCAGGTCGGCACCGCGACCGTCGACCAGGCTGGTGGCCGCGGCCTCGGCGTCACGAGGACCGTCCGGGTTCGAGACGCTGCCCCTGGTGATCAGACCGAACTCCGCCGCAGCCTCCTGGCTCTCGGCGTCGGTTGCGGCCATCATCGCCAGGAAGATCGACTCGACGAGCTCCTCGTCGGTGCCGACCGGAATGCCCCAGCCGTCGATGTAGGCCGGAGCGGCCAGGATGCCCGTGCCACCGTCGAGCGCCGGGGCGAACTGGATGTCGCCGACGACGGTCGAGGCCTCGGGGTCGTCCATGGCCCCGGCCCGGGAGGCCCAGGTGTGACCGAGGATGGCCTCACCGGTCTGGAAGGCGGCCTGGACGTCGTCGGTGCTGTAGGAACCGGCGGCCGTCGGGGCGCAGTTGTCGTGCATGTCCTTCAGGATGTTGGCGGCCTCGATGCCCTCGGGACCGTTGAAGTTCGGCTGACCGGTGACCGGGTCGATCGGGTTGACGCCGAGCGAGCCGAGGACCGAGTCGAACTCGATCTGCCAGGCCCAACCGGCCGAGAGCATGTAGAGGAAGCCGATGTCGTTGCCGGCGTCACGGATCGTCTCGCAGGCCGCAAAGGCCTCCTCGAACGTGGTCGGGACCTCGACGCCGATCTCGGCGAGGGCCGGCTCGTTGTAGAAGAGGTGCATCGTGTTCGACACCATCGGCACGGCGTAGATGTTGCCGTCGACCGACGCCATGTCCCAGAAGGCCTGGTCGATGTCGTCGAGGTTGTACTCGTCGCGGTACTTGTCGACCAGATCGTTGAGCGGGAGCAGGAGACCCTGGTTGCCGAGCTCACCGATGAAGGCGTTGGAGCCCTGGTACAGCTCGAAGGTCGGCGAGCCGGTGGCGGCGTCGGCCGTCATGGCGTTGCGGGCTTCCTGCGAGTCGAGGAACTGCAGGTTGAAGGTGTAGTTGCCGGCCTCGCAGTCCTCGAGCTCCTCGGCGTACTGGCTGACGATCGGGAACTCCCAACCCATGGCGTCGATCTCGATGACCTCGTCCGGGTTCGGGATCGGGCACTCCTCGGAGATGAGGGCGGCCTCGCCGGCGTCGCTGTCCTCCTCCTCCATGGCGTCGTCGTCCTCCATGGCGTCGTCGTCAGCCGGCTCGGAGGCCGAGGCCGAAGCCGACGCCTCGGTCGAGTCGCCGTCTGCCCCGGCGTCGGTGCTGTCGTCGTCACTGCCGCCGCAGGATGCGGCGAACAACATCAGGGCCAGCAGGGCGGCCGTCAGCCGCCACAGGCCCGTTCTCGTCAGGTTCATTGGTTGTTTCTCCCCGTGTTTGGTGAACCGTTGGTTTGCCCCGGTGCGGTGCTCCATGACCGTCCCAGGAGATCGAGCGGCGCGAGATAGCCGGCCGCGTCGAGCCCGTAGCCGGCGGCGCCGGCTCGCTCGATGACATCGTCTGACCAGATGAGTCGGGTCGGGCCGTCGCCGCCGGTGACGATGGCGGCCCTCGCCTCGGTGGCACCGACGTTGCGGAGGTCGCGCCAGGCGCCCGGAGGGACCGATACGACCGAGCCCTCGAAGGGCCGGCAGCTGACCTCGTCATCGGACCCGTTGACCGCCACCTCCCAGTCGCCCTCGACGAGGAGGGCGACCTGGCTGTCATCGTGGCGGTGCCAGCCGGTGGTGGCACCGGGGGTGACGGTCATCCACTCGATGCCGAAACCGTGGGCGCCGGGGATCGGCGCGCCGCTGCGTCGGTCCTCGGTCAGGCCGTGGCCGAGGACCGGGGCGATCGCCACCCGGTGTGCGCTCCCGAGCACGCTCGACAGCAGGGCCCGTTCGGACCAGCGGAGCTCGGGGTCGGCGGCGTGGCGGTCGGCGAGCTCGTCATCGTCGTAGTGGTCGATGCTCGTGAGCTGCTCCGGCGAGAGCGGATGCAACACGTCCTCGGGGCTCTGGCCGAGGAGCGTGTCGATCAGTTCGTTGCCGCGGCTGAGGAACATCCCGGTCTCGGCCGCCTCGCGGAGGATGCCGGGGGCCCAGATGATGCCGCCGGTGTCGTCGCCGCCGAGCACGACGAACAGCCAGCCGTCGTCTGGGCCGACGTTGGTGAACCCACGGAAGACCCACGGCGGGGCGCTGAAGACGTCGCCGGCCCCGATCTCGAGCTCCTGGTCGCCGTGCTCACCGATCGAGAACCGCCAGCGCCCGCCGGTGCAGACGAAGACCTCGGCGGTGTAGTGGAGATGCGGGTTGTTGACCACGCCGTTCGGCATGGAGGCGGCGCCGAGGTTGAACCCGTGTGGCTCGGCCAGGTTGACGGTCTGCTCGGCGTTCTGGGACACGCCTGGACCGATCATCGAGTAGCTCGCCTTGCCCTTCGACCGCTCGATGCGCACGTCGACGAACGCCTCTCGGTCAGCGACGAACTCGCCGGGCTCGATGACCCGACCGGCGAGCTCCGCCTCGGACAGCACCACGCTCTGAACTATTCCCAGCACCAAGCGGATCAGGCTATGACTACGAAGTCAGACCGTCAAGCAACGTCAGACGACGTTCACCGAGCTGACTTCTTGTGGCCGTCGGCCATCGGCCGGCGATCGATCGTCGATCAGCCGGTGTGGAGCAGGATCTGCTTCCAGATGGCGGTGTCGTCGAGCATGATCCACTCCCGGCGAAGGCCTCGGGGGCCCCACTCGGCGTGACTGATGCCCATGACGTGGACCGGTGCCCCCGTCGGGGCGCCGTAGCGACCCCACCCGTCGTGGGTGCCGTCGAGCGACCACCGCACGGCAGCCCGCGGCGCCTCGCCGCTGTCGTGGCGACCCATCCGGTGGTGGATCGTGAAGGTCGCCGACGGGAAGGCCGAGCGCAGGCCCAGCCAGAAGCGGTCGGCGTCGCTCCAGCCGTGGCCGGTCACCCCGCCTGGCAGTTCGAGGTGAGCGGCCCGGTCGTAGTGCTCGACGACGGAGCCGAGGCCGGCGGCCATGATTGCGGTCAGCAGGTCGGCGTAGTCGACGCCGACCTGCCCGTCGTCACCGGTCCCGGTGTAGCGTCCGGCGACGTCGGTGGCGGGGGCGAACGGCCGGGATGCGGCCTCCGGACCGCCCTCGGCCTCGATCTGGGCCGCGGCGTAGGCGCGCGGATCGATACCGAGTTGGGCCACGATCGCCCCCTGGTCGCGGATGAGCCACTCGTCGTAGATCTGATTGTCCTTGGCCGCGCAGTCGGCGATGATCCGGTAGACGAAGCGGGTGCCGCTGGCCGGACCGTAGGCGCCGTCGCCGAGGTGGGTGGCGGTCGACACGATCCGATGCGACGACAGGAAGCCCTTGTCCTCGTCGCCGCTCCAGATGACGTCCTCGCCGAGCAGCTGACGGTCGGGGAACTCGGCCAGCGTGGCGAGGGTGGCGGCGATGACCCCTCCGTTGCCGGTCACGACGCCGGCCGGCGAGCGCACGATCACGTCATCCGCGTAGAACCGGTGGAGCGTGTCGACCCCGCGGTCCTCCCAGATCGCCTTGGTGATCCCCAGGATGTAGTCGGGCAGGTCGGTGAACTCGGGGTCGAAGCCTCGCATCGGGCCTACGATGCCGGTCGGAACCGACGGCGGCAACCAGCGGAGGCACCCACATGACCAGGCAACTCATCTCCAGCGGCGGCCCGTGGGAGGCTGCGGCCGGCTATTCGCGGGCGGTCCGCGTCGACGACCGGGTCGAGGTGGCGGGCACGGTGGCCACCGATCCAGACGGTGCCATCGTCGCCCCCGGTGACGCCTACGAGCAGACCAGGTACATCTTCGCCACGATCGAGCGGGCGCTGGTCGAGGCCGGGGCCACGCTGGCCGACGTGGTCAGGACCAGGGCCTTCATCACCGACATCGACCAGGCCGACGGGTTCACCCGAGCCCACGGCGAGCTGTTCGGCGACATCCGCCCCGCAGCCACACTGGTTGCGGTGGCCGGACTGCTCGGCGACGGCACGGTGATCGAGATCGAGGCCAGCGCCATCATCGGGAGTGGTGCCGCCGGCGGCTGAGCCCGGCCGGACCGCGGCGTCGACGATGGCCGCGGCCGTGATGGCGAAGCCGGCGAGCTGGACCGCCGACAGGTCCTCACCGAGCGCCACCCATCCGAGCGCGGCTCCCGTCAGCGGCGCGGCCAGGCCAAGCAGTGGCGGGACCGACACCGGGAGGCGGCGGATCCCGCGGAACCACAGGACGAAGGCCAGCCCGGTGGCGACCAGCCCGAGGTAGGCGAAGCCGACGACGTTGCCGACGGTCATCGGCGGCGGTGGGCCCTCGACGACGGTTGCGACGAGCATCAGCACACCGCTGGCCAGCAGCAGCTGGTAGCCGGTCGCTGCGATCCGGTCTGGCGGCGACGGCAACCGCTTCGTCGCCACCACGCCGCCGGCAAACGACACGTTGGCGCCGAGGGCGGCGATCACCCCGACGGCGTCGACGTCGGCCCCTGGTCGGATGACCACCATGGCGACGCCGAGCGCGGCGACCACTCCGACGGCCAGCTGGCGGGGCGTCGGCGGCCTCCCGGTGACGGTCGCGGTCAGGCCGGCGACGAGGAGCGGCTGGGTCCCGCCGACCGATGCGGCCACCCCGCCGGGAAGGCGGTACACGGCCACGATCAGGAGCGGAAAGAACAGCGCGAAGTTGAGCGTCGCCAGGACGGTCTGCTGACCCCACTCGCCGCCGTGTGGTCGCCAGCCGGAGCGTCGCCATCCCACCAGGGCCAGGACGAGCCCGGCGGGAGCGACCCGGATGGCGGCGACGAGCAGCGGCCGGTCGGGGGGCAGGGTCTCGGTGACGGTCAGGTAGGTCGTCCCCCACAGGATCGGTGCGACGAGGGTCAGGAGTGCGGTGGGGACCGGGCGGGTGGTCATGGCGTCGGACCTCCGGATGGCCGGTTTCGGGTTGGTGTGACGTGACTCGATGCCGGGCTCGAAGGCAGGGCTCGAATCCGGGCTCGAAGGCAGGGCTCGTGGTGGCGGCGCTGGCCCGACCATGTCACATATTTCTCAATGTCAAGATACTAGATGTCTAAATACTCTACATCAAACTAGTTGATGTCGAGATTTTCGAGGTCGAGCTACCCTCGGGGGCCATGCGTTCCGATGAGCCAGCGGATGCCGTCGACCGCATCGTCGGCGAGTGGGCCACCGTCCGACCCGACCTCGATGTGTCCCCGATGGCCGTCGTCGGGCGCATCTCCCGTCTCGCTCGCCTGATCGACCAGCGACTGGCCCGCAACTTCGCGGCCGAGGGCATCGAGAACTGGATCTACGACGTGTTGGCGACCCTCCGGCGCATCGGTCCGCCACACGAGCTGAGCCCGACCGAGCTGGTGGCCCACACGATGGTCACCACCGGGGCGATGACCAACCGGATCGATCGCCTGATCGAACGGGGTCTCGTCGAGCGAGACCACGATCCCGACGACCGCCGCCGGGTGATCGTCCGGCTCACCGCCGACGGGCTGGCGCTGGTCGACCGGGTCGCCCCGAGCCACTACGAGCTCGAGCACGAGTTGCTCGGCCCGCTCGACGCCACCGAACGGGAGGCCCTGACGACGACGCTGAGGACGCTGCTGCTCCACCTCGGCGACGACGCAACCTGACCGGCCCCGGGCAGCCAGACCGACCCGGCGTCCGCTGGCTGTGACCGATGCCAGGACGCGATACTCGTGCATGGCCGGCACCGCACACCCCGCCGAGTTCGACGCCGCCGACGTCGACCCAAACCACATCGACGTCCTCTCCAACCTCGCCTACACCGAGGGTCCGCCTCACGCCGCCTTCGACTGGTTGCGGGCCAACCGTCCCCTGTACCGCCAGGCGATCGACGATCCGATCCTGGTGACCGAGTCGTGGGTGGCGACTCGACATGCCGACGTGCTCGCCATCAGCCGCGACACCGACCACTTCGGCAACTTCGCCGGCCACAACCTCCGCAACGACCACGACACCGCCGGGGTCAGCCACCTCCTCATGAAGGATCGGCCCGAGCACACCGAGCACCGGCTGTTCATGAGCCGCCGCTTCACGCCGAGGGTGGTGCGGATGTTCGCCGAGCACTACCAGGAGTTGGCCGGCTCGATGGTCGACCGGGCCGTCGGCGAGGCCGGCGGCGTCAGCACGACGTTCGACGTCGTCGAGCGGCTCTCCGTCGAGTTCCCGATGGCGGCCATCGTCGAGCTGATGGGCTCACCGCCAGACGACAACGAGCGGCTCCTGGCCTGGAGCAACGCCACGATCACCACCCTCGACCCCGAGTACATGCCCACGCCCGAGGCGAGGACCAACGCGTTGGCCGAGATGGGCCAGTACGCGCTCGACCTGGCCGAGGCCCGCCGAGCCGACCCGGCCGATGACCTGGCCACGGTGCTGATCGGGAAGGTCGACGACGGTGAGCTCAGCATCGAGGAGTACGTCTCCCACGTGATCCTGCTGTTCGTGGCCGGCAACGAGACCACCCGCAACAACATCTCGTGGGGCGTGCACGCCCTCGCCACCAACCCGGAGCAGTGGGACCTGCTGCGGTCGGACCCCGATCGCTGGCTCGACCCGGCGGTCGAGGAGGTGACCCGCTGGGCGACCCCGGTCAACTACATGAGCCGGACGGTCCACACCCCGGTCGAGATCCACGGGCAACCGCTCGAACCGGGCGAGAAGGTGGCGTTGATGTACCTCGCCGCCAACCGCGACCCCGAGGTGTTCGCCGACCCCCACCGCTTCGACATCACCCGGTACCCGAACCCGCAGGTCGCGTTCGGCTACGGGCCCCACTTCTGCCTCGGGGCCCACCTGGCCAGGCTGGAGACCCGGTCGATGCTGGCGGCGCTGGTCGAGCGGGCCGCGACCTTCGAGGTGGCCGGCCCGGTCGAGCACGTGTGGTCGAGCTTCATCAACGGAATCAAGCGGCTGCCGGTCACCGTCACACCGGCCTGAGCAGGGCCACCGGCCGACCCCGTCCCCGACCCCGTCCCGCAGCGAGGGGACCGGTCCCCATGTCGGCCTGGATCAGGCGGTCGTAGCGTCGCCAACACTCCCCGACCGCTGATCGGAGGTGGTGAGTGGTGGCGGGATCGTGGTGTGAGGTGGTGCGGGCCGACACCGACGACCTGCGGGCCTTCGTCGATGGTGGCGGCCGATACGCATCGGCGCTGCGCGGGGTGTTCGACGGCGTCGCAGCGGCCAGGGCGACGGCGATGGGCTCGCTCGGCGGGACGGCGACACCACAACCGGGGACGGCCAGGGTCGACGGTGGCCACGACCCGCTGGCGGAGCTGATCGCCGAGGCCGGCCTGGCCAACGCCTTCGTGACCGAGGTCGCCGACGCGCTGGCCACGGCGACGGCCGACTCGGGGGTCGGGTTGGTGCCGGCCGAGGTCGTCGACGCCGAGCTGGCCGACGTC